>NZ_DATMVN010000748.1:0-15628 GCF_035563135.1 Streptomyces sp. | reverse complement strand
GAGCCCGCGGCCGCCGCTCCGGCAGCTCCCGCGAAGGCCCCGGCCGCCCCCGCGAAGGCCGCGCCCGCGAAGGCGGCCCCGGCACCCGCGAAGGCCGAGGCCCCGGCCGAAGCCTCCGGCGGCCCCGAGTTCGTGACGCTGCGCGGCCCGTCGGCCGCCGTCGCGAAGAACATGAACGCCTCGCTGGAGCTGCCGACGGCCACGTCGGTCCGCGCCGTGCCGGTGAAGCTGCTCTTCGACAACCGCATCGTCATCAACAACCACCTGAAGCGCGCCCGTGGCGGGAAGATCTCCTTCACGCACCTCATCGGGTACGCGATGGTGCAGGCCCTCAAGGCCATGCCGTCGATGAACTACTCCTTCGCGGTGAAGGACGGCAAGCCGACCCTGGTCAAGCCGGAGCACGTCAACCTCGGCCTGGCCATCGACCTGGTGAAGCCGAACGGCGACCGCCAGCTCGTCGTCGCGGCCATCAAGAAGGCCGAGACGCTCAACTTCTTCGAGTTCTGGCAGGCCTACGAGGACATCGTCCGCCGTGCCCGTGTCGGCAAGCTCGGCATGGACGACTTCTCCGGCGTCACCGCCTCGCTGACCAACCCCGGCGGCATCGGCACCGTCCATTCGGTGCCCCGCCTGATGCCCGGTCAGGGCCTCATCATGGGCGTCGGCGCGATGGACTACCCGGCGGAGTTCCAGGGCACCTCCCAGGACACCCTGAACAAGCTGGGCATCTCGAAGGTCATGACCCTGACCTCGACGTACGACCACCGCGTCATCCAGGGTGCCGCGTCCGGCGAGTTCCTCCGTGTGCTGGCCCAGCTCCTGCTCGGCGAGAACGACTTCTACGACGAGATCTTCAAGGCGCTGCGCATCCCCTACGAGCCGGTCCGCTGGCTCAAGGACATCGACGCCTCGCACGACGACGACGTCACCAAGGCTGCGCGGGTCTTCGAGCTGATCCACTCCTACCGGGTCCGCGGTCACGTGATGGCCGACACCGACCCGCTGGAGTACCGCCAGCGCAAGCACCCCGACCTGGACATCACCGAGCACGGCCTCACCCTGTGGGACCTGGAGCGGGACTTCGCGGTCGGCGGTTTCGCCGGCAGGACGATGATGAAGCTCCGTGACATCCTCGGTGTCCTGCGTGAGTCGTACTGCCGCACCACCGGCATCGAGTTCATGCACATCCAGGAGCCGAAGGAGCGCAAGTGGCTCCAGGACCGGGTGGAGCGTCCGCGCCCGGCTCCGGAGCGCGAGGAGCAGCTGCGGATCCTGCGCCGCCTCAACGCCGCCGAGGCGTTCGAGACGTTCCTGCAGACCAAGTACGTCGGCCAGAAGCGGTTCTCGCTGGAGGGCGGCGAGTCCGTCATCCCGCTGCTCGACGCGGTCATCGACTCCGCCGCCGAGGCCCGCCTGGACGAGGTCGTCATCGGCATGGCCCACCGCGGCCGGCTGAACGTGCTGGCGAACATCGTCGGCAAGTCGTACGCGCAGATCTTCCGCGAGTTCGAGGGCAACCTCGACCCGCGTTCGATGCACGGCTCCGGCGACGTCAAGTACCACCTGGGCGCCGAGGGCACCTTCACCGGTCTGGACGGCGAGCAGATCAAGGTCTCGCTGGCCGCCAACCCCTCGCACCTGGAGGCGGTCGACCCGGTCCTGGAGGGCATCGCCCGCGCCAAGCAGGACATCATCAACAAGGGCGGCACGGACTTCACGGTCCTGCCCGTCGCGCTCCACGGCGACGCGGCCTTCGCGGGCCAGGGCGTCGTCGCCGAGACGCTCAACATGTCGCAGCTGCGCGGCTACCGCACCGGCGGCACCGTGCACGTGGTGATCAACAACCAGGTCGGTTTCACCGCCGCCCCCGAGTCCTCGCGCTCCTCGATGTACGCCACCGACGTGGCGCGCATGATCGAGGCGCCGATCATCCACGTCAACGGCGACGACCCGGAGGCCGTGGTGCGCGTCGCGCGGCTCGCCTTCGAGTACCGGCAGACGTTCAACAAGGACGTCGTCATCGACCTCATCTGCTACCGCCGCCGCGGGCACAACGAGGGCGACAACCCGGAGTTCACCAACCCGCAGATGTACACCCTGATCGACAAGAAGCGCTCGGTGCGCAAGCTCTACACCGAGTCCCTCATCGGTCGCGGCGACATCACGCTGGAAGAGGCCGAGCAGGCGCTCCAGGACTTCCAGGGCCAGCTGGAGAAGGTCTTCGCGGAGGTCCGTGAGGCCACCTCGTCGCCGTCGCAGCCGCACGTCCCGGACGTGCAGGCGGAGTTCCCCGTCGCCGTGAACACCGCGGTGACCTCCGAGGTCGTGAAGCTGATCGCCGAGTCGCAGGTCAACATCCCCGACGGCATCACCGTGCACCCGCGCCTGCTGCCGCAGATGCAGCGCCGTGCGGCCTCCGTGGAGAACGGCACGATCGACTGGGGCATGGGCGAGACCCTCGCCATCGGCTCGCTGCTGATGGAGGGCACCCCGGTCCGGCTCGCCGGCCAGGACACCCGCCGCGGCACGTTCGGCCAGCGTCACGCCGTGCTCGTCGACCAGAAGACCGGCGAGGACTACACCCCGCTGCTCTACCTCTCCGACGACCAGGCCCGTTACAACGTCTACGACTCGCTGCTCAGCGAGTACGCGGCGATGGGCTTCGAGTACGGCTACTCCCTGGCCCGCCCGGAGTCCCTGGTGATCTGGGAGGCCCAGTTCGGTGACTTCGTCAACGGCGCCCAGACCGTCGTGGACGAGTTCATCTCCTCGGCCGAGCAGAAGTGGGGCCAGACGTCCGGCGTCACCCTGCTCCTCCCGCACGGTTACGAGGGCCAGGGCCCGGACCACTCGTCCGCCCGTCCGGAGCGTTTCCTGCAGATGTGCGCGCAGGACAACATGACGGTCGCGATGCCGACCCTCCCGTCGAACTACTTCCACCTCCTGCGGTGGCAGGTGCACAACCCGCACCACAAGCCGCTGATCGTCTTCACGCCGAAGTCGATGCTGCGTCTCAAGGCGGCGGCGTCGACGGTCGAGGAGTTCACCACCGGCGGCTTCCGCCCGGTGATCGGCGACGAGACGGTCAAGGCCGAAGCGGTCCGCAAGGTCGTCTTCGTCTCCGGCAAGCTCTACTACGACCTGGACGCCGAGCGCGAGAAGCGTGGCGACACGGAGACGGCGATCATCCGCCTGGAGCGTCTGTACCCGCTCCCGGGCGCGGAGATCCAGGCCGAGATCGCCAAGTACCCGAACGCCGAGAAGTACCTCTGGGCCCAGGAGGAGCCGGCGAACCAGGGTGCGTGGCCGTTCATCGCGCTCAACCTGATCGACCACCTGGACCTGGCCGTCGGCGCCGACGTGCCGCACGGTGAGCGTCTGCGCCGCATCTCGCGTCCGCACGGCTCGTCCCCCGCGGTCGGTTCGGCCAAGCGCCACCAGGCCGAGCAGGCCCAGCTGGTCAACGAGGTCTTCGAGGCCTGATCAGCGGCTGTGCACCACCGGAGGGCCCGGCCCCGCGAGATGCTCGCGGGGCCGGGCCCTCCGCCTTTCCGGCCTCGTTATTCTGGTCGTATGTACTTCACGGACCGTGGCATCGAGGAACTGGAGAAGCGGCGCGGCGAGGAGGAGGTCACCTTCGAGTGGCTCGCCGAGCAGCTCCGTACGTTCGTCGACCTCAACCCCGACTTCGAGGTTCCCGTCGAGCGCCTGGCGACCTGGCTGGCCCGGCTGGACGACGAGGACGAGGACGAGTAGTCACCCTCCGGAGCTTCCGCCTCCCCCGTCCGCGCCCCTGATGCGGTTGTGGGCGAGCCTCAGCACGCCCTGCACGAGGAGGATCAGGCCCGCGGTGACCCAGCCGCCGCTGCGCCGGCGGACGCCCCACAGGGCCAGCGGCAGGCCCGTGGCGACCTGCGCCGTGGCCACCGCGCGGGCCCTGGGGCCGAGCACCCGGGGGCCGGGGCTGCCGCTCTCGACCGCGTCGAGTCCCATGCGCACGGCATCGCGCCGGCCGGCCCGTTCGACCTGTTCCGCTTCCGGGTGGGCCCCGGCAGCCGAGCGGAGTCTGTCGGCGGGCTCGCCGGGCGTGAGACCGGGCGGCAGGGCCACCCCGGCCCGCGCGAGTACGGCGAGCAGTCCGCGCAGCCGTGCGTCGGCGTCCGCCTCTGGGTCCGGGCGGGTGAGTGCCTCCAGCGCCTGCACGTCCAGGACGGGGTCGAGGCCCAGCCGGGCGGCAGACGTCCGCATGGCCTCCTCCTCGGCGGCCGGGGTGCCGTCAGCGAGCCAGGTGTAGCCGGCAGGGCGGCGGAAACCCGCGGCGAGGGTGTATCCGGACCGGTCGCCGTCCCACCACAGGGCGAGCACCGGCCAGGTGGAGCCCACCGCGAGGGCGGTGGCCCAGCCGCCGACGACGCGGTCGACGGGCTCGGCGCTTCCTTCGTCCGGCGGGTCCCCGGCGGCCGGTGTTCCCCGGTGGTCCTCGCGGCCGGCCTTCCGCCAGGGCTTCCCTTCGGGGACCAGTACGCTCCAGCCGGCCCCGGCGGGCACGAGCAGCATGCGCTCCGGCAGCAGACGGGCCACGGGCCGTACGGACCCGGGGCCGGCCCGGCAGAGGAGCAGGGCGCCTGCGGATGTTGCGGTCATGTCCCACACGCTAGGGCAATTTGCTCACGAATGAACGCTTTTGACCCACCCGCTCCCACCCTCCACGAGCATCCTTTCGATTCCTTCTTGACTTTCACGATCCGCGATATATCGTGTTTTCAAGAGGACGCGATATGTTGCGTCATGCCACCCAGCGGGAGGTCAGACCCATGCCGGAGTCGACGTGGACCGTCGCCGAGCCCCAGAAGCTCACCTTCGACGACCCTGTGACAGCCCTCAACGTGCGCATCGTCGACGGCATGATCAATGTTGTCGGCACCGACGGGCCGGCCGCGCGGCTGGAGGTGTCCGCGATCGAGGGACCGCCGCTGACCGTGACCCTGGAGGACGGCACCCTCACCGTCGCCTACGAGGATCTGCCGTGGCAGGGCCTCCTCACCTGGCTCGACCGCAGGAGCCCGCGCCGCAGCGCCGCGGTCTCGCTCGCCGTGCCGGCCGGCGCGGCGGTGGAGGTCGGCGTGATCGCCGCCGAGGCCGTCGTCTCGGGCATCCGGGGACGCACCGAGCTGCGGGGCATCTCCGGCGACAGCACTCTGGTGGGTCTTTCCGGAGCTGTCCGGGCCGAGACGGTGTCCGGCAGCCTGGAGGCCCAGACCGTCACCGGCGACCTCCGCTTCCAGTCCGTGTCGGGCGATCTGACGGTCCTCGACGGCGCCGGCACCTCGGTCCGGGCGGAGTCCGTCACCGGCCACATGGTGCTCGATCTCGACACCTCGCCGACACCGACGGACATCAGGCTGACCTCGGTGTCCGGCGAGATCGCCATCCGGCTGCCGCACCCGGCGGACGCGAAGGTCGAGGCGAACACCGCGAGCGGTACGGTCTCCAACGCGTTCGAGGACCTGCGGGTGGGCGGTCAGTGGGGTGCGAAGAAGATCACCGGCACACTGGGCGCGGGCACGGGGAAGCTGAAGGCGACCACCGTCTCGGGTTCGATCGCCCTGTTGCGCCGCCCGCCCGCCCAGAACAACACCCACGATGCCGAGCCGACCGGAAAGGTGCTCTGACATGGCTCCCGTATTCGCCCACGGCCGTCTGCGCCTGTACCTCCTCAAGCTGCTGGACGAAGCGCCCCGCCATGGATACGAGGTGATCCGTCTCCTGGAGGAGCGCTTCCAAGGGCTGTACGCACCGTCGGCCGGCACCGTCTATCCCCGGCTCGCCAAGCTGGAGGCCGAGGGCCTGGTCACCCACGCCACCGAGGGCGGCCGCAAGGTCTACTCCATCACGGACGCCGGACGGGCCGAGCTGGCGGGACGCGGCGGTGAACTGGCCGATCTGGAGCTGGAGATCCGTGACTCCGTCTCCGAGCTGGCCGCCGAGATCCGTGACGACGTACGGGGCGCGGCCGGCCGGCTCCGCAGCGAGATGCGCGCGGCAGCCTCGGAGTCCCGGCACACCTCCGGCGGCGCCCGGAGCGGGTGGGACGCCGGCCTCGGGGACAGCGAGGCGTGGAGCACCGCGAAGGAGGAGCTGCGCAAGGCCAAGCAGGAGTGGAAGGAACAGGCCCGCAGAGCGAAGGACGAGTCCCGCAAGGCCCGCGAGGACGCGGAGCAGGCTCGCCGTCAGGCCCAGGAGGCACACGAGAAGGCGCGGGAGCAGATGCAGAATGCGGCGCGTCAGGTCCAGGAACGCTTCGCGCGGGGTGACTGGCCCGCGGGTGTGCGGGACGGCCTGGCCGAGATCACCGGCCAGCTCGGCAGTTTCGCCAGGACCGGCACCTGGCCCTCGTACAGCCGGCCGGCATCCCAGGAGCCGGGCATCGAGTGGGCCGCCGACGCCACGAGCACGGGCGATCCGGCCCGTGACCTGGACCGCCTGCTGGACCGCTTCCGCGACGACATCCGCGACACGGCCCGGGACCGCGGCGTCACCGAGGCCCAGCTCGCGGAGGCCCGCCGCCATCTGGCCACAGCCGCGATACACATCGACTCGGCTCTGCGGAGGACGGCCGACGAGGCGACTGGCACCTCCGGCACCTCCTGACCCCGGCCGCCGCCCGGCCCGACCGGGGGCCCGGCCGGCCTTCCCGGCCGGGCGGCGGCGCCCGGTCAGCTCGCCCGGGCCCGCCCCTGCCCCCCGTCCCCGTACAGGGCGCGCTCCACCGTCGCGTAGGTCGCGCCGTGTTCGGCGAGGACATCGGCGACGACACCGGGGCAGGCGGTCAGGGCCAGCAGCAGGTGTTCCTCTCCGATGAAGCGATCGCGCCGGCCGAGGGCGACGCGCAGGGACTTCTCCAGGATGCTCTTGGCGCCGCCCGTGAAGGGGCGGTGGCCGGACCGCCATCGGCGGTTCCCCCGGCCGCCCGCCAGGACGCCTTCGCCGTGGGCCTCCTCGACCCGGGCCACGATCTCGGTGACGTCGATGCCGATACCGGCGAGCGCCTCCGCGTCGGCCTTGGTGAGCCCGCCACGACGGCGGGCCTCGGCGAGCGCCGTCTCCACCGAGGAGCGCCGGTCGGTGAGCCCGAGGGCGGTGACGGCGAAGGAGGCCCGGCTGCCCTCCTGGTCCAGCAAGGAGAGCAGCAGGTGCTCCTCGGTGACCGAGTCCGCTCCGGCCCGCTCGGCATGGGTCACCGCTCCGGTCACGGCGGCCCGGGCGCCCTTGGTGAATCGCTCGAACATCAATGCCTCCCGTACTTCTTGTGCACGGCCTGTCTGCTGACACCCAGCTCGGCAGCGATTTCCTGCCACGACCACCCCTGGACGCGGGCGCTTCTCACCTGGACGGCTTCGAGTTGTTCGAGCAGCCGCCGCAGCGCGGCGACGGCACGCAGCCCGACGCGCGGGTCATGGTCACCGGCGCGTGCGGCGAGATCCGTTGCTTCGGTCATGACGTCAACTTACGTTGACATCAGGGCTTCTGTCAACCATTGTTGACATCATCGGTTGCGAGGCGGGCGTGCCGCTCCACGTCATACCGTTCGTCGCCGTGGCGGAGCTTCTTCCGGTCGATGCCCTCGGCGGCAAAGCCGGCCCGCAGGGCGACCGTGCAGGAAGCGGGGTTGTCCGTCCGGTGTCCGAGCTCCAGCCGGTAGAGGTCCAATTCGTCGAAGGCCCAGCGGGCCAGCGCCCGTACGCCCTCCACCGCGACGCCTCTCCCGCGCGCCGCCTCGACGGTCCAGTACGGGACCCAGCCGGTGTCGTGGGTGTGATTCGCCGCCGCCACGGCCACGGACCCGAGCGGGACCCCCTCCCGGACGACGGCCCATGTGTACGCGGTGCCCGCCTTCCGCTCCTCCTCCCGGGCCGCGACCCAGTCCAGTACCTCGGCCATGGTCGTGACGGGCCTGCCCGCCTGGCGGGCCATCTCCTCGGGCACGAAGGCACGGAGGACGTCCGGCGCGTCCTCGGGCCGCCAGGGCCTCAGCAGCAACCCCTGCGGCGTCGGCAGCTCCGCCGCCCCGTTCACGAGGTGGTGAGCACGATCTTCCCGAACAGGTCTCCGGCAGCGAGCCGCTCGAAGCCCTCGCGGGCCCGGTCCAGCGGAAGGGTCTCGTCGATGACGGGCCGCACACCGGTGGCCGCGCAGAACGACAGCAGGTCTTCCAGTTCGTCCTTGGAACCCATCGTGGAGCCGACCACCTTGAGTTCCAGGAAGAAGATCCTGGTCAGCTCGGCATGCGAGGGCCGGTCACCGCTGGTGGCACCCGAGATGACCAGGGTGCCCCCGGGCCGCAGCGATTTCACCGAGTGCGACCAGGTCGCCGCCCCCACGGTCTCGATGACGGCGTCGACACGCTGCGGCAGCCGGGCACCGGGCTCGTAGGCCTCGACGGCTCCCAGTTCGACGGCCCGCCTGCGCTTGGCCTCGTCACGGCTGGTGGCGAACATCCGGAGCCCGGCGGCCTTGCCGAGCACGATCGCGGCGGTGGCCACACCGCCGCCGGCCCCCTGCACGAGGACGGAGTCACCGGGCCGCACACCGGCATTGGTGAACAGCATCCGATACGCCGTCAGCCAGGCGGTCGGCAGGCAGGCGGCCTGCGCGAAGGTGAGCTCCTTCGGCTTGGGCAGCACATTCCAGCTGGGGACGGTGACCTGCTCGGCGAAAGTGCCCTGGTAGCGCTCGGTGAGGATGGAGCGCGGCTCGTCCGGGCCGACACCGTGTCCCGTCTGGCCGATGACGGAGTGCAGGACGACCTCGTTGCCGTCCTCGTCGATCCCTGCGGCGTCGCAGCCGAGAATCATGGGGAGCTTGTCCTCGGCGAGGCCCACGCCGCGCAGGGACCAGAGGTCGTGATGATTGAGCGATGCGGCCTTGACCTGGACGGTGGACCACCCGGGCCGCGCCCCGGGCGCCGGGCGTTCGCCCAGCACGAGTCCGTCGAGGGGCCGGTCACGGTCGATGCGGGCTGCGTAGGCGGCGAACATGGCCACGACAATAGGCCGTGACGTGCCGTGACGTAACCGTTCGATGGTGTGACACACACCCCAGCTCGGGCACCCGGGAGTGCGACCGGGTGCCGAGCCTGCGGGTGATGCGCAAGGGCGGGGCGGGGACGGCGTCGCCTGTGACACGACCCGCGCCCCGCCCCGCCCCTCGTACGGCGTCAGCGCCGCGCGACACCCTCCGCACGGGCGGCCGCCGCCACCGCGGCGGTGACGGCGGGAGCGACCCGCTCGTCGAACGGCGACGGGATCACGTAGTCCGCGGCCAGCTCGTCGCCGACGACGTCCGCCAGCGCGTTCGCCGCGGCGATCTTCATCCCTTCGGTGATCCGGGAGGCCCGCACCTGCAGCGCGCCGGCGAAGATGCCCGGGAACGCCAGCACGTTGTTGATCTGGTTCGGGTAGTCCGACCGTCCGGTCGCCACCACGGCCGCGTACTTGTGGGCGACGTCGGGGTGGACCTCCGGGTTCGGGTTGGCCATGGCGAACACGAACGCGCCGGGCGCCATCGAGGCGACGGCCGGCTCGGGGACCGTACCGCCGGAGACCCCGATGAAGACGTCGGCGCCGGCCAGCGCCGTCTCCAGGGAACCGGTGATGCCGGCCCGGTTGGTGAGCTCCGCCAGTTCACGCTTGACGTCCGTGAGGTCGTCACGGTCGCCGCTGACGATGCCCTTGCGGTCGGCGACGGCGACGTCACCGATGCCCGCCTCCAGCAGGAACTTCGCGATGGCCACACCCGCCGCACCGGCGCCGGAGATGACGGCGCGCAGATCACCGAGCGTCCGGCCCGACAGCTTCGCCGCGTTGCGCAGGGCCGCGAGTGTCACCACGGCGGTGCCGTGCTGGTCGTCGTGGAAGACCGGGATGTCCAGACGCTCCTGGAGCTTGCGCTCGATCTCGAAGCACCGGGGTGCCGAGATGTCCTCCAGGTTCACCCCGCCGAAGGACGGAGCGAGGCGCACGACGGTGTCGATGATCTCGTCCGCGTCGGTCGTGGCGAGCGCGATCGGCACCGCGTCGACCCCGCCGAACTGCTTGAAGAGGATTGCTTTGCCCTCCATCACCGGGAGGGACGCCTCGGGGCCGATGTCCCCCAGGCCGAGGACGGCGGTGCCGTCCGTGACGACGGCCACGACCTGTGACTTCCAGGTGTAGTCGTGGACGAGCTCGGGCTTCTCGGCGATGGCGCTGCACACCTTGGCCACGCCGGGCGTGTACGCGAGGGACAGGTCGTCCTTGTCGCGGATCGGAACGGTGGCCTGCACGGCCATCTTCCCGCCGCGGTGGAGGGCGAAGGCCGGATCGAAGGGCTCGTCCGCACTGCTGAGTCCCACCGCATCGGCCGTGCCGTGCGTCTTGCTGTCGCTGCGAGGATTGACGATCTCCGCTGCCATTGTGTTGACCCCTTAAGTCTTCATCAGTTGAGGGTGGCCACTCCTGGTTGAGGAGGGGTGGGCGGGCACCGCGTACGTTCCCGGCGCTGAACGGTTGGACCGCTCCGGCAGGGGAGGCACATACGCGCGGGCGCGCCGCACACGCGCCCTGAGCCCCGGATGAGGGGTGTAAAGGTCTTTTTTACCGGACGGACCAGGCCTCTTACGAGTCGGTATCGACTCGGTGACATGACTCATAGCCGAATATCTGGACAAGTCCACCAAGGGCTACAAAGGCCGTCCGTAGGTCGAGACGCACCGAAGATTCTCCGGAGGAACACGCACTTTCCAGCAGAAGGTCCGGCCCTGCCGTACCAGCCCGTTGAGGTTCGGGGGTCGCCCGTTACCCGATTTTGACATGCCCGGCCCCCTGATCGGGCGAGTCCGAATGGCAAGATGCCCTAATCACACAAGGTGGCGACACCCGAAGGTGCGTGCGCACCCACCTGACCAGCATTCCCTCACCGCCGGAGGATTCCGATCATGACCGCAAGCACCCTCTGTCGTACGACCGCGAAGTCCCGGATTGCCGCGGTCTGCGCAGTCGCGGTCGCCGGCACCCTGCTGCTGACCGCCTGCGGCGACCAGACCGACGGCGGCTCGACGAAGGCCGGCGACGGCACGGCCGAGAACAGCGCCCCGCTCTTCGACAAGCTCCCGGAGAAGTACCGGAAGTCCGGTGTCATCAAGGTCGGCACGAATGCCGAGTACGCCCCGATGGAGTCCGTCGAGAACGGCAGGATCGTCGGTGTGGACCCCGACATCGCCGACGCCCTCGGCAAGCAGCTGGGTGTGAAGTTCGAGTTCACCTCCGGCTCCTTCGACGGCCTGATCACCGCGCTCAACACCGGCCGCCACGACATCGCCATGTCGTCCATCACGGACAACAAGCAGCGCCAGGAGGGCCTGGACGACAGCGGCAAGAAGCTGGGCAAGGGCGTCGACTTCGTCGACTACTTCCTGGCCGGTACCGCCGTGTACACCAAGAAGGGCAACCCCGAGGGCGTCAAGTCCATCGAGGACCTGTGCGGCAAGGTCGCGGCGGTCCAGCGCGGCACCACGTACGAGGAGGCCCTGGAGAAGCAGTCGAAGGCCTGCACGGACGGCGGGAAGAAGGCCGTCAAGATCGAATCCTTCGAGAACGACACCGAGGCCCAGACCCGCGTGAAGTCGGGCGGCGCCGTCGCCGGTGTCAACGACTACCCCGTCGCGGTCGACCTGGCCCGCAAGGCCGGGGGCGGCAAGGACTTCGAGGTCGTCGGTGAGCAGATCGACGCCGGCCCGTTCGGCATCGCCGTGAACAAGGACAACACCGAGCTGCGCGACGTGCTCAAGGAGGCCGTGGACGCGATCATCGCCGACGGCTCCTACAAGAAGGTGCTCGACAAGTGGGGTGCCGGCACCGGCGCGATCGACAAGGCCACCATCAACGGCGGCAAGTGACCGGCGCACCACCGAAGGGCAGTCGAGATGACTGACAAGTTCGACAAGGTGTCCGGCGGCACATCGGCCGCCGCACCCGTCTCCAAGGCCACCACCGTCGCACCGGAGACCATCAGGGCCATTCCCGTCCGGCACTACGGCCGCTGGATCAGCGGCGTGGTCGTGCTCGCGCTGATCGCCGGCCTGGCGTACGCCTTCTCGCAGGGCGACATCCAGTGGCAGGCGGTCCAGGACAAGCTGTTCGACGACACCGTCCTGGCGGGAGCCGGCCGCACGCTGATGATCAGTGTGCTCGCCATGGTCCTCGGTGTGGCCCTGGGTGTGGTGCTCGCCGTCATGCGGCTCTCCAGGAACCCGGTGACCAGCTGGGTGGCATGGCTGTACATCTGGTTCTTCCGCGGCACTCCGGTCTACGTGCAGCTGCTGCTCTGGTTCAACCTGGCCCTGATCTTCCCGGTCCTCAACATCCCGTTCATCTACAAGGACGAGATGACCGATGTGATGACGCCGTTCATGTGCGCCCTGCTGGGCCTCGCGCTCAACGAGGCCGCGTACATGGCGGAGATCGTCCGGGCGGGCATCCAGTCGGTGGACGAGGGCCAGACCGAGGCCTCGCACGCGCTCGGCATGACCCAGGCGAAGACCATGCGCCGTGTGGTGCTCCCGCAGGCCCTGCGGGTGATCATCCCGCCGACCGGCAACGAGTTCATCAACATGCTGAAGACCTCGTCGCTGGTCTACGCGGTCACCTACAACGAGCTGCTGCGCTCCACGTCGCAGATCGGCTCGACCAGCTACGCGGTGATGGAGATGCTCTTCGTCGCCTCGATCTGGTACATCGTGATGACCAGCGTGTTCAGCGTGGGCCAGTACTACCTGGAGCGCCGCTACGCCCGGGGCTCGCTGCGGAACCTGCCGCTCACCCCGTTCCAGCGGGCCAAGCTCGCCCTCACCTCCTTCAGCAACCGTCCCTCTGGAGGTGTCTCCGCATGACCGCCATGGTGAAGGCCGAGGGCGTACACAAGTCCTTCGGCCCCGCGCACATCCTCAAGGGCATCGACCTGGAGGTCGCCCCCCGTGAGGTCTTCTGCCTGATCGGCCCGTCCGGCTCCGGCAAGTCGACGTTCCTGCGGTGCATCAACCACCTGGAGCAGATCAACGCCGGCCGGCTGTACGTCGACGGCGACCTGGTGGGCTACCGGCAGAAGGGCGACAGGCTCTACGAGCTCAAGGACAGCGAAGTCGCCCTGCAGCGCCGGGACATCGGCATGGTCTTCCAGCGCTTCAACCTGTTCCCGCACATGACGGCCCTCGAGAACGTCATGGAGGCGCCGATCCAGGTCAAGGGCGAGGCCAAGGCCGTCGCCCGGGCCCGGGCGGAGCGGCTGCTGGACCGGGTCGGCCTGTCCGACAAGGCGAAGAACTACCCGTCCCAGCTCTCCGGCGGGCAGCAGCAGCGGGTGGCCATCGCCCGCGCCCTGGCCATGGAACCGAAGCTGATGCTGTTCGACGAGCCGACCTCGGCTCTCGACCCGGAGCTGGTCGGCGATGTCCTGGACGTCATGCGCGGGCTGGCCGAGGACGGCATGACGATGATCGTCGTCACGCATGAGATGGGCTTCGCCCGTGAGGTCGGTGACGCGCTGGTCTTCATGGACGACGGCGTGGTGGTCGAGTCCGGCCACCCGCGCGACGTCCTGACGAACCCGCAGCACGACCGGACGAAGTCGTTCCTGTCGAAGGTGCTGTAACACCGTCGCAGACGGCGAGGAGGGCGGTACGGACCCGGGGTCCGTACCGCCCTCCTCGCCGTCTGCGCACACCAGGGGCCCGGGAGGGCACCCGCCGGGGGCTGTACCGAGGCGCGGCCTACTTCACCGCGAGCACCAGACTGTCCGACGGTGAGGCCCAGACCGGGCGCGCCTCCGCGAAACCGGCTTCGCGGAGGGTGCGGGCGTGCCAGTGGACCGACGGCATGTCGCCGTCCGCGTGCTCGCCGTAGATCGCGAAGCGCTCGGCGGTGGGCGCCGCGAGCACCGGGTCCTTCGCCGCCGTCGCCCACCATTCCGCCCAGTCCACCGCGCCCGCGGCCCGGGCCCGGTCCATGGCCGCGTGCCGGTGGGCGCGCTCGGCGGCGTTGATGCGGGGGGTGTCGGCGTCGATCATGTGATCCGCGTTCATGAAGACCCCGCCGTCCCTGACCAGCCCGCCGATCTGCCCGTACAGGGCGGCGAGCGGCTCGGTGTGCAGCCAGTGCAGGGCGGTGGCGGTGAGCACCGCGTCGTACGACCGGTACGGGAGCCGCTCCGTCCAGGCGGCGTCCTTCAGGTCGGCGGTCACGAAGGTGACGCGGCCGTCCCCCTCGAAGGTGCCGCGCGCGATGGCGAGCAGCGCGGGGTCGAGGTCGACTCCGGTACTGGTGGCGTTCGGGAACCGCTTGAGGAGCCGGTCGGTGATACTGCCCGTACCGCACGCCAGGTCGAGCACTCTCGGTTCGGGCCCCACGACGGCCTCGACCATGTCCAGCATCACCCGGAACCGCTCCTCGCGGTCCGGCATGTACCACTCCTGCTGCCTGTCCCAGCTTTCCTGCCAGGACTGCCAGTCGGTGCCCGTCGCCGTCACTCGAACCTCCACTGCATTCGGATTCGTAAGCCCCTTCGAGCGCGACCACCCATTACACTGGTCGCCACATCGACCATAGACCGACGCCGTAAGGACTACAAGTGGAACTGGCCTATTACTCGGACTACGCCGTGCGTCTGGTCAACACCGAGGAGCCGGCCCGCAACAAGGACTCCCTCACCACGGTCGAGTCCGTCCGTGAACTGTTCGGCGCCAACGCCCAGGCCGCCCGCCGCGCCACCGACGCGGACGTGACCCGCTTCCGGTCCGTGCGGGCCCGGCTGCGCGCGGTCTTCGAGGCGGCCGACGGCGGAGACGAGACCCTCGCGGTCGATCTGCTCAACTCACTGCTGCTGGAGTTCCCGGTGAGCCCGCAGGTCTCCGGCCATGACACACGGGACGAGGACGGCAAACCGGACTGGCACATGCATCTCGCCGATCACCCGTCGAACGCGACGGCGGGCTTCGCCGCGATCGCGGCCATGGGCCTCGCCTTCCACCTCACCTCGCACGGCGTGGAGCGCCTCGGCCTGTGCGAGGCGGCGCCGTGCCGCAACGCCTACCTCGACACCTCGACCAACCGCTCCCGGCGCTACTGCTCGGACCGCTGCGCGACCCGGGCCAACGTGGCGGCCTACCGCGCCCGCAAGCGCCTGGAGGCGGAAGGTGCCGGCGGGATGCGGCGCACCGCGGACTCCGCCCAGCCCAGTAGCCCGAGCACCGATCGCTGATCCTTGCGCAGCGGCCTGTAGCGGGCCCGCACCCGGGCCAGCACGAGCTCCTCGGGCACCACCCCGTAGTCCGTGCTGTCCCCGCCGGCGTACGGGTTGTCGCCCAGCACCCACCAGCCGCCGCCGCGTCGCTCGGCGGCCCGCTTGACGACCAGCAGGTCCTGCTGGAACGGATGGCGCAGGATCACCACGTCCCCCGGGCGCACCGGCGCCCCCCGCTGCACGAGCAGCCAGTCCCCGTGGTGGAGCGTGGGCACCATCGACGGCCCTGTCACCTCCACCACCTGGAACGGCTTACGCGCCGCCCGCCCGCTCCACGGCTCCTGTGCCGGTT
>NZ_DATMVN010000747.1:0-7132 GCF_035563135.1 Streptomyces sp. | reverse complement strand
GCCCCGTGAGCCGTTCCGCCGCCCCGCGCGGCAGCCGGGGCCGGCGCCGCACCCCCGCGAAGCGCTCCGCGCTCCTCACCGTCGCCGTCCCCTCCGCCTGCGTCATGAGCGTCGCGGGCATCGCCGCCGCCTCGGTGAGCGTCGGCGGAGGTGAGGAGACCAAGGACGAGACCACGTCCATGGCAGCCGCCGACACGGTCCAGCCGGCCGTGGCCAACAACAAGCTGGACACGCAGCTGGCCAACCTCAGCGCCGATGCCGAGAACTTCGCCGACCGCGCCAGCCGCACCCAGGAGCGCATCGACCTGAAGGAGCGTCAGGCAGCCGAGAAGAGGGAGCGCCAGAAGGAAGCCGCGCGCCGCGAGGCCGCGCGCCCCAAGTTCGCGCTGCCCGTGGCGCAGCACGGCCTCAGCGCCGCCTACGGCCAGGCCGGTGTGAACTGGATGTCCGCGCACACGGGCATCGACTTCCCGGTCTCCTACGGCACTCCCGTGATGGCGGCGACCGACGGCACCGTCCGTACGCAGTTGAACAGCGCTTACGGGAACATGGTGATCGTCACCGCGGCCGACGGCACAGAGACGTGGTACTGCCACCTCAGTACCGCGAAGATCCGCTCCGGTTCGGTCAAGGCCGGTGACGTCATCGCCTATTCGGGAGACTCCGGCAACTCCACCGGCCCGCACCTGCACTTCGAGGTACGGCCCGGCGGCGGCTCGGCGATCGACCCGACGCCGTGGTTCCGCAGCCACGGCCTCAACCCGAACTGACGCCGACCGGCACCCGCGGGTGCCGGTCGGCCCGGTTCAGAGCTTCTCGACCGGCGCGTAGCGCAGCAGCAGCTTCTTCGGCCGCTCGTCGCCGAAGTCGACCGTCGCCTTCGCCTGGTCGCCGAAGCCTTCGACCGCCGTCACCGTCCCCAGCCCGAACTGGTCGTGCGTGACCCGGTCCCCGGCCACCAGGGTGACCGTCGGCTTGTCCGAGGTGCGCCGGGTCGCGAAACCCGACGGCCCGGACTTCGAGCGCGACGAGGACAGCGAGGACGTGATGCCCGAGGTCGGCCCCGCCGCAGCAGCCATCGGCCCCTTGCGCTTCCACTCCAGGTGCTGGTCCGGGATCTCCTCCAGGAACCGCGACGGCGGGTTGTACGAGGGCTGGCCCCAGGCACTCCGCATCGCCGCCCGGGTCAGGTACAGGCGCTCACGGGCACGCGTGATGCCCACATAGGCGAGCCGGCGCTCCTCCTCCAGCTCCTTCACCTGCCCCAGCGCGCGCATGTGCGGGAAGACGCCGTCCTCCATGCCGGTCAGGAACACCACCGGGAATTCGAGGCCCTTGGCCGTGTGCAGGGTCATCAGCGTGATGACGCCGGAGCCGTCCTCGTCCTCGTCGGGGATCTGGTCGGAGTCCGCGACGAGCGCGACCTTCTCCAGGAACTCGGCGAGTGTCCCCGTGCCCTCCTCCTCCGCGCGTTCCTGCTCGAATTCGAGCGCGACGGCGGCGAGTTCCTGGAGGTTCTCGATACGGGTCTCGTCCTGCGGGTCGGTGGAGGCCTGGAGCTCGGCGAGGTAGCCGGTCCGCTCCATGACCGCCTCCAGCACGACGGCGGGTCCCGCGCCGGACTCCACGATCGTGCGGAGCTCCTCCATGAGCGTGTTGAAGCGCTTCACGGCGTTGGCCGAGCGGGCCGCCATGCCGTACGCCTCGTCGACGCGGCGCAGGGCCTGCGGGAAGGAGATCTTCTCGCGCATCGACAGGGCGTCGATCATTGCCTCGGCCCGGTCGCCGATGCCCCGCTTGGGTACGTTGAGGATGCGGCGCAACGGAACCGTGTCCTCGGGGTTGGCGAGGACACGGAGGTAGGCCAGGACGTCCCTGACCTCTTTGCGCTCGTAGAAGCGCACTCCGCCCACGACCTTGTAGGGCAGCCCGACGCGGATGAAGATCTCTTCGAAGACACGGGACTGGGCGTTCGTGCGGTAGAAGACCGCGACGTCGCCCGCCTTGGCGTCCCCGGCGTCCGTCAGCCGGTCGATCTCGTCGGCGACGAACTGCGCCTCGTCGTGCTCGGTGTCGGCGACGTAGCCCGCGATCCGGGTGCCCGCGCCCGCGTTCGTCCAGAGGTTCTTGGGGCGGCGGCTCTCGTTGCGCTCGATGACGGCGTTGGCCGCGGAGAGGATCGTCTGGGTGGAGCGGTAGTTCTGCTCCAGCATGATCGTGGTCGCGTCCGGATAGTCCTCCTCGAACTGGAGGATGTTGCGGATGGTCGCGCCGCGGAAGGCGTAGATCGACTGGTCCGCGTCACCGACGACGCACAGCTCTCCGGGGGCGTCGGCCTCACCGGCCGGGCCCACCAGCTCGCGCACCAGGGTGTACTGCGCGTGGTTGGTGTCCTGGTACTCGTCGACCAGGACGTGCCGGAAGCGGCGGCGGTAGTGCTCGGCGACGTCGGGGAACGCCTGGAGCAGGTGCACCGCCGTCATGATGATGTCGTCGAAGTCCAGGGCGTTGGCCTCGCGCAGCCGCGCCTGGTAGAGCGCGTAGGCCTGCGCCAGCGTCTTCTCGAACCCGTCCGCGGCCTGCCCTGCGAACGTCTCCTCGTCGATCAGCTCGTTCTTGAGGTTCGACACCTTCGCCGTGAACGACTTCGGCGGGTAGCGCTTCGGGTCGAGGTCCAGATCGCGGCAGACCAATGCCATCAGCCGCTTCGAGTCGGCGGCGTCGTAGATCGAGAACGACGAGGTGAAGCCCAGGCGCTTCGACTCGCGGCGCAGGATCCGCACACAGGCGCTGTGGAACGTCATGACCCACATGGCGTTGGCGCGCGGGCCGACGAGATCCTCGACACGCTCCTTCATCTCACCGGCGGCCTTGTTGGTGAAGGTGATCGCGAGGATCTGCCCCGGGTGCACCCCGCGCTCGGCCAGGAGATGGGCGATCCGGTGGGTGAGCACCCTGGTCTTGCCCGAGCCGGCCCCGGCGACGATGAGCAGCGGGGACCCGGCGTGCACGACGGCGGCGCGCTGCTCGGTGTTCAGCCCGTCGAGCAGCGCGGCGGAGTCGATGACGGGGCGCGCGGCGCCGTCGCGGTAGTAGGCGTCACGCGGCACAGGCGCGTCGAAGGCGTCCCCGAAGAGGCCCTCCGGCACCGCTTCGGGTGCGTGCTCCTCAGGGGGTGGCGGGGGGCCCTCCTCCGCTTGCTGGAGGCCGGTCAGGAAACTGTCGTCAAAGAGGCTGCTCATCGCCTCACGAGTCTAGGCGGCCGGACCGACAGCCCGGGCCGCATCGGCGACATGGGTTCCGGGCCATGCGCGTACCGGGACGGTTCACTCACGGTCCGTGAGATTCCACGGGCGCCTGCGGCCCCGCTGCTCACCGCCCCGGAAAGGTCACGAAAATGTATCGGGCATATCGAACACAGATCTTCACAGGGACACCACGGGTTGGCTAGCGTGCTCCGGCAGGTGCCCCGTACCCCTTGAGGCGAACCACGCCGCACGGGCATCCCGCCGAATCCGTACTCCCCCGAGGGAGCCCGGAACCGGGGACCCGCACGCAGCACCGGGGTGAATCGGCCCGCCTCCACCGGACCGTAGGGCGGCCTTCCGTTCCGCCCGATCCCTCCCCCCAGTGCCTGAACGGCCTGGGGGACCCCCATCGCCGACCCGGTAGACGGTCCACGGAAGGAGATGCCGGCCTTGGCATCGCATCGCAAGCCGCGCACCCGGGTGCGCACCACCGCCCCCGCCGTCGGTCTCACGACGGCGGCTCTCGCCTCCGTCACCCTGCTCTCCTCCCAGAGCGCGACGGCCGCCCCCGCCGAGCCCAGGCCGAGCATCGAGGAAGTGCAGAAGAAGGTCGACGCCCTCTACCGGCAGGCCGGCACCGCGACACAGCGGTACAACGAGGCGAGGACCGCCTCGGCCGAGCAGCGCTCCGAGGTCGACGCGCTGCTGGAGGCCGCGGCGAAGCGGGCCGACGCGCTCAACGAGACGCGCCGGGAGCTGGGCGCGTACGCGGCCGCGCAGTACCGCAACGGATCGATCGCGCCGACGATGACCTTCTTCCTCGCGGACGACCCGCAGTCGTACTTCGACCAGGACCAGCTGATGGCCCGGATGACCAGCCGGCAGCAGAAGGCGGTCGCCGACTTCCGTACGCAGCAGAAGGCAGCGGCGGCCGAGCGCGTCGAGGCGACGAAGAGCCTGGAGGCGCTCACCGAGTCGCAGGCCGCCCTGCGCACCAGCAAGCAGCAGGTGCAGACGAAGCTCACCGAGGCCCGCACGCTGCTGTCGGAGCTGACCGCCGAGGAGAAGGCGCGGCTCGCGGAGCTGGAGCGCGAGAAGGCGGCCGAGGCCGAGCGCAAGGCCGAGGAACTGGCCCGGCAGCAGGCCGCCGCCGCGAAGGAGGAGGCCGACCGGGCCGCCGGGGAGGAGGCCGCGCGGAAGGAGGCGGGCACCGGCACCGGCGGGGGCACGGAGACCGGCGGCACGGAGACCGGAAGCACGGGCTCCGGCAGCGGCTACGCCACGAAGGCCGGGAAGGTGCTGGCCTTCGCCCGCGCCCAGATCGGCAAACCGTACGTCTGGGGGGCGACGGGCCCGTCCTCGTACGACTGCTCCGGGCTCACCCAGGCCGCCTGGAGGGAGGCGGGCGTCGGTCTGCCGCGCACCACCTGGGACCAGGTCGAGGCCGGCACCCGCGTGGCCACGGCGGATCTGCGCCCCGGCGACCTGGTCTTCTTCTACGACGACATCAGCCACGTCGGCATATACAAGGGCGGCGGCATGATGATCCACGCACCGAAGCCGGGCGCGGACGTCCGCGAGGAGTCGATCTACTCCATGCCGATCTACGGCAGCGTCCGCCCGGCCTGACCCGGGACGCGAGGAAGGGGGCGGCCGACGGGCCGCCCCCTGGTCCGCCGCGCGCGCCCGCTCAGGTCCAGAGCGTGGCGATGAAGATGTTGGCGACCGTCAGCCCGCCGACCGCGGCGAACGCGCCCTTGCCCGCCTTCTCCTCGTCCCGCTTCACATAGACGAGCGCCAGGATCACGACCAGGACCAGCAGCTTGATGCCGATCTTGATGTTGTTCACGCTCTGGTCGTCGGCCTGGTTCAGCCCGACCAGGGCGACACCCGTGACGAGCATGGTGAGCGCACCGTGCAGCATGGCCGGGACGAAGCGGGCCGTACCCGCCCCCATGGCCTTCATCTGGGTCAGGAAGCCGCCCAGCAGGGAAGCGATACCGATGACGTGCAGGGCCACGAAGACATTGATGAGTACGTCCATGGCCGCAGCCTAACCGCGGCCATATCGCCATTCTTCGGCCAGGTAAGACTTACCGATGAGCGGGCACCGAGTCTGCGCGAATTGCCGGACTCCGGTTGCTTTTCCCGGTCAACGTGCGGAAACGAAACAGCACATGCGGGCAATATCTGTCATTACGCCTCTTCCCTGCGCACCAGGTTTAGCGTCCTCCCAGGTGACCGGCTCCGCACCACCGCCCCCGTACCGGGCGGCGCCCCGGTCGCCCCGCCGGGCCCCGGCGGGCCCGTCGCACCCCCCGGCGGGCAGTCGAACGGAAGGACGCACCACCCCCGTGGCCGCCCATCGAGAAGCCGCTCACCGCAAGCCCAAGCAGCGCCTGTTCACCGGGCCTGCTGCCCGCACCGCAGCCACCCTCGCCCTCGCCGGAGCGGCGACCACGACGGCGCTCGAAGGCGCCGCCCAGGCCGACCCCCGGCCCACCCCGGCCCAGGTCGAGTCCGAGGCCGACCGGCTCTACCACGAGGCCGAGGTGGCCACCGAGAGGTATAACGGCGCGAAGGAGGCGGCCGCCGCCTCCGAGAAGGCCCTCGACGCGCTGCGCGACGAGGCGGCCCGCAGGACCGAGCGCCTCAACACCGCGCGCGACGCCCTCGGCTCGTTCGCCACCGCCCAGTACCGCAGCGGCGGCATCGACCCCGCCATCCGGCTGGCCCTCTCCTCCGACCCCGACGAGTACCTGGAGCGCGCCTCCTACGAGAACCGGGTGGGCGACCGCCAGGCCGGCGCGCTCAACGGCGTGCGCCGGCAGATGAGCCACATCGCCCAGCTGCGCGCCCGGGCCGAGGACGAGCTCGTGGTGCTCGCCTCCCGCCGGGCCGACCTGAAGAAGCACAAGGACGCGGTCCGCGCCAAGCTCGCCGACGCCCGGAAACTCCTGGCCACCCTCACCGCCGACCAGCGCGCCGCCTACGAGCGCTCCGCCGGTGCCGCGCACGGCGGCAGCACAGCCCGGGCCGGCCGGAGCGCCCCGCGCAGCTCCGTGGCCGCCCCCCACGCCCGTGCGGCCCAGGCCGTCGGCTTCGCGTACGGGGCACTCGGCAAGCCGTACGTCTGGGGCGCCACCGGGCCCTTCTCCTTCGACTGCTCCGGGCTCACCCAGGCCGCCTGGCGCGCGGCAGGGGTCTCGCTGCCGCGGACGACGTACACCCAGATCAACGCCGGCCGGCGCGTCTCCCGCTCCGAACTCGCCCCGGGCGACCTGGTCTTCTTCTACCCCGGAGTCACCCACGTCGGGCTCTACATCGGCGACGGCCGGATGATCCACGCACCGCGCCCGGGTGCACCCGTCCGTATCGCACCGATCAGCGAAATGCCTTTCGCGGGAGCGACCCGCGTCGCCTAGGCTCCCGGTCTCATGGACCTCGCCATCCAGGACTACGCCCGCTCCCTCGCACTCCGCTCCCCGGACCACTACCGGTCCGGGCCGTTCACGGTGCGGCACAATCCGGGCTGGGAGCTGAAGTACGCCAATTACGCCATCCCCGACCGGGGCGCCGAACCCACCGCGCAGGACATCACCGACCTGGTCACGGCGTTCCGCGCCCATGACCGGCTGCCCCGGCTGGAATTCCTGCCCGCCTGGGCACCCGCCGTCGAACCGGCCCTGCTCGCGGCCGGTTTCACGATCGAGAACCGCGCCCCCGTCCTGGCCTGCACCGCCGACGGCCTCCGCACGCCCGAGCCGGTGGACGGCCTCCGCATCGCCGAGCCCGTCACCGACGCCGAATTCACCTCCGCCGCCGCCGTCCAGCACACGGGCTTCGGCGGCGAGGGCGAACCCGGTGACGGCGGGATCACCTGG
>NZ_DATMVN010000746.1:0-12644 GCF_035563135.1 Streptomyces sp. | reverse complement strand
CGTCGCTGGCCACCACATCGGGATCCATGGTCAGCCGCCCCACCGGGCAGCCCTTCAGCACCTCGCGTTCGCGCAGCAGATAGGCCGAGATCCGCTCGTACGCCGATCCGGGACCGTCCAGCAGGCGCCCGGCCGTTTCCCGCATCTCCTCGGATGTGCGGAGCACGGCGGCGAGTGCCAGATCGGGCTTGCCCGCGAAATGGTGGTACATGCTGCCCTGGCCCGCTCCCGCCCTCTGCTGGATCGCCTTGGGGCTCGTGCCCACATAGCCGCGCTCCCACAGGAGTTCCTGGGTCGCCTCGATCAACCGGTCCGCAGTGCTCATGAGGGTACTGTACATACCAGTAGGTACAGAACCCGTACTGTCCGGCGCGAACATGTGGGAGCCGGCTCTGAAATCGTCGTCCCCCCATCGCTCGGACCTTCTTCTTCCCGATCGTCCGGGCAGCTGCCGGCGTCTTCGCACCGCTGCGCCGCACTGCCGGACGCGGCCGCCGGGGTGCGTGACAGCCGTACGGCTTCCACCGGGGCGGCCCCGTGGGCGAGTACTCCCCGGTCGTCCTGCCGGGCCGGCGGTGCGCGGCTGGTGAGATCGGTAAGGACGAGTACGGGCGAAAGCTCTCCGTCCTGGACGAGCCCCGCGCCCGTACGCCAGGAGAGGCCCCTCCTGATCGCGAGGCGCGGGTGGGGGCCGGGCGCGAAACGGACGGAGCGCGTCGATCCGAGTGGATCGACGCGCTCCGGGGTGCGCTGTGTGCGGTGCGCGGCCTCGTCGAGGTCAGCCGACGACGGCCGACCGGCCGCGCGTCCGTGCTGCCGTCGGTTCCATGAGGCCCGGGACGTCCGCGCCGAACGGGCCGTCGGTCGTCGACCCGTACACCGGGAGCGGGGGCAGAGCGGTGGTGAGGGACGGTGCGGGCAGGGTGAACCAGATGACCTTGCCCTGGTCGTCGCTCGGTCGTACGCCCCAGCTCTCACTGACCGCGGCGATCATCGCCAGTCCGCGTCCCGAGGTGGCGGACGCATCGGCATCGCACACGGTCGGCAGCCGGGGGTCGTGGTCGTGGACGGACACCGTCAGCCGGTCGAGCAGCAGCTCGATCTCGACGGTGCATGATTTGTCCGGCTGCGCGTGCCGGTGGACATTGGTCAGCAGTTCGGTGACACCGAGCGCGGCATGGTCGATCAGAGGATCGAGATGCCAGTAGCGCAGTTGCGCCGAAATGATTCTGCGGACCTGACCGATCCGCGACGGCAGGGCCTGGAGCTCCACCGCGCAGTGCCTGCTTGGCTCGCTGATCACGGCTGCGACTCCCCGAAATAGGTCCGGAAGAAGACGAAGGAACGGATCCAGCAGATGGCTGGCTGCTGTTTCTGGTCATGCGTGGTCCGCCCTGCGTGGCTCCCGGCGGGGTGGCTCTCGCTGTCACCACCGGTGCACCATCAGTGACGTGTGACCAGCGTGACGCAGGGGGTTGGGCTCCGCAACTCGCGGTGTCCGTACCGGACCGTAGCGTCAGATCCGCCGTCCCGCGGCCCGCCGCAGGACTTCCAGGAATCTGCGGACCGGCGCGGCGCCGCCCGGCCTGCGGTTGCGCTGGCCCATGGTCAGCCGGTACCGCACCCCGTCGATACGGGCGATCGCCGAGTCGGAGGCCAGGAACCACGGTTTTCCGGCGCTCACAGCCGTCACCGGGGCACTGGCGATCTCGCGTCCGTCACTCGTCAGCAACGCGATCCGGCCGTCCTTGACGATCACCTGGCCGGCCCTGGTCAGCGACCGTGCCCACCGCTGGATCCTGACGTCGCTCGCGCGGAACTCGACCACGCCGAACTCCGCCGCGCCGAATTCCGCAGCGCTGAATTCCGTCTCAGCCATGGCGACTTCGCCCCCCTTGTACCGGCTTCTGCAAGTCTGCCCGCGGAACGGTCCCCTGCACCAGGCCCCATCACCACCTATTCCGGGCAGGACCGGCCGGGGCATGGGGAGCCGGGGGCCTCTGGGCCAAGGGAGGGCTATGGGCCGTCAAAGCAAACGTTTGTGCTGGTGGGGGGAATATCGTGGGGCATGGACCGTACCGTCGTCACCCGGAGGAGACCGCTGATGGACACCAGTGAGCACACACCTGGCGGTGGCGTGACGGAGACCCTGGACGTCGACCGCAGCGATCCGGACTACCGGGCCTGGCTGAAGGAAGCGGTGCGCAAGGTCCAGGCGGACGCCAACCGCTCGGCGGACACACATCTTCTGCGCTTTCCGCTGCCGGAGCACTGGGGCATCGATCTCTACCTCAAGGACGAGTCGACGCACCCGACGGGCAGCCTCAAGCACCGGCTGGCCCGTTCGCTCTTCCTCTACGGGCTCTGCAACGGCTGGATCCGCCCCGGCAAACCGGTCGTCGAGGCCTCCAGCGGCTCGACAGCCGTCTCGGAGGCGTACTTCGCGAAACTGATCGGTGTGCCGTTCGTCGCGGTGATGCCCCGGACCACCAGTCCCGAGAAGTGCCGTCTGATCGAGTTCCACGGCGGCCGGTGCCACTTCGTCGACGACTCCCGCCGGCTGTACGAGGAGTCGGCCGCCCTCGCGGCCGGGACCGGCGGACATTACATGGACCAGTTCACCTACGCCGAGCGAGCCACCGACTGGCGGGGGAACAACAACATCGCCGAGTCCGTCTACCAGCAGCTGAGGCTCGAGAGGTATCCCGAGCCCACCTGGATCGTCGCCACCGCCGGCACCGGGGGCACCTCCGCGACCATCGGGCGCTACGTCCGCTACATGCAGCACGACACCCGGATCTGCGTGCCCGACCCGGAGAACTCCTGTTTCTTCGACGGGTGGACCCGGCACGATCAGCTGGCGTCCAGCGACTGCGGCTCACGCATCGAAGGCATCGGCAGGCCCCGGATGGAGCCCAGCTTCGTGCCCGGAGCCATCGACCGGATGATGAAGGTGCCCGACGCGGCCAGCGTCGCGGCGGCCCGGGTGCTCGAACGCGCCATCGGCCGCAAGGCGGGCGGTTCGACCGGCACCGGTCTGTGGAGCGCCTTCAAGCTCGTCGCCGAGATGGTGGAGAAGGGGGAGACCGGAAGCGTCGTCACACTGTTCTGCGACCCGGGCGACCGCTATCTCGACAAGTACTACTCGGACGGCTGGCTGAGCGAGCAGGGACTGGACATCCGGCCGTACACAGAGACGATCGACCACTTCCTGGCCACCGGCGCCTGGCCGTCCTGATCCGGACGGGAGCGACGGTCCGCCGAGCGGGACGAAGACCCCGCACGGGTTTCAGTCCTCCAGCAGGAAGCCGAGCTCGCGGGCGAAGACCCGACGGCCGGCGGTCGCCAGCAACGGATCGAACCAGCGGGGCAGCAGCCTCACGCGCAGCTCCTCGACCCAGATCACATGCGACCCCGAACCGGTCGGGCACACCTCGATCGACGCACGGCCGCGCACCACGGAACCCCGCTTCTCCAGCCGGCACAGCCCCGCCCGGCCGGCGGCGGGCGGGGTCCACCGCACCACTTCCATCGGATCGTCGAAACCCAGCGGCCCCACTCCGGTACGGGCCACGAAGAGCGTGCCGGCCCGGGTGGGCATGCCTGCCCGGACGGTGACCGAGGTCAGCGGAACGGTCCCACCGTGCCGCTCCCAGTCGGTCACCCGACGCCACGCCTCGGCAGCCGGAAGGGGAGTGAAGCGCTCGATGCGGAATACGGCCACATATCGATACTAGGACGTCCGTCGCCCGTGAGCTCAGGAGCGGAAGCCGCGGACGCCCCCCGGCAGTGCACTACTCGTCCGGCTGCCCGCCCGCCACCACCAGGCCGGGCAGATGTTCCTCGATCTCCTGCCTCTCGGTGTCCGACAGGCCCGCGTCCGTGACGAAGGTGTCGACCTCGTCGAGCCCCGCGAACGAACTCAGCCCCACCGTGCCCCACTTGGTGTGGTCCGCGACCACGACGACGCGCCTGGCCGCCCGCACGAAGCGGCGGTTCGTCTCGGCCTCCGCGAGGTTCGGCGTGGAAAGGCCGGCCTCGACCGAGATCCCGTGCACACCGAGAAACAGGACATCGAAGTGGAGCGAGCCGATCGCACGGTCCGCGACCGGCCCGACGAGTGAATCCGAAGGCGTGCGGACCCCGCCGGTCAGGACCACTGTGGCAGCCCCGGCCCGCGTCCCGCCCGCCGCCGTCGGACGCTGCGCGCCGTGGAACACATCGGCGACCCGCACCGAATTCGTCACCACGGTCAGCCCCGGCACGTCCAGGAGGTGACGGGCCAGCGCGAACGTCGTCGTACCGCCGGAGAGCGCGATCGCACTGCCGGGCGCCGCCATCGTGGCCGCCGCGCGCGCGATGTCCTCCTTGGCGCTGAGCTCCAGCGTCGACTTGGCCTCGAAACCGGGCTCGTGCGTGCTCGCCTCGACGACCGGGACGGCTCCGCCGTGCACCTTCTCGATGACGCCCTGGCGCGCCAGGGCGTCCAGATCCCGGCGGATGGTCATGTCGGAGACACTCAGCTTGCGGGTCAGTTCGTTGACCCTGACCCCGCCGCGCTTGCGCACATCGTCGAGAATGAGCGCGCGCCGCTGCTCGGCGAGCAGGTTCTGGTTCTCGCTCAACGCCGGGACCCGGTCCTTCCCTCTGTCCGCACGGTCCGGCAGCGGTCCTGCGGGACGAACTCATCCTCCCACGCGCCTCAGCAGGCGGCTCCACTGGGGAGATTCGGTGAGAGCCGGTGCGGTGAGTGCCTCCCGTCCGCGATGGTGGTGACTGCGCATCAGTTCACCTCCCAGCCGCCCCCTCCCGCCGGCCGCGAGCCGTCCGGGCCCAAGAGCGAGGCACCGACATTGCCCACTGTCCCCCAGGCCGAGACCGAGGCCGCGGCCGCGCAGAGCGGCGGCGCCGCACTGGAACTGCTCGTCCACGGTGTCGGCGGAGCAACCCCGCAGGAGATGCTCGGGGACCCGCGTACGACCAGGATCACCGGTGACACCACGGCCGCCGTCCACCGGCGCACCGAGGACGTCGGAGCCGAGTACCGTCCCGGACGTCACCGGGACGGCCCGGTCGCCGAGGCCTACTGCTGGTCCAACCTCACCTCGGGCAACGGCGCCCGGGCCCTGTGGCTGCTGCTGCTTCCCTTCATGGTGGTCAACCTCGCCCACTGGATGCGGCCCACCGCGCGGGGACGCACCCACACGGTCCGGCTCTACGGGGTGCTCGTGCGGCTCCTCGCGCTCAGCCTCACCGTGCTGCTGACCGCTGCGGCCTGCGAGGTCGCCCTCGACCTGGTGGCCTGGCAGTGCGCGGGGACGCCCGAGTGCTCCGTGCAGCGCTCCTGGCTCGGTTTCCTGTCCACCCGGCAGGACGGGTGGTTCGCCCAGCCCGGGCGCCGTCTCGCCGTCGCCGCGCTCGTGCCGGCCGCCCTGGTGGGACTGCTCTGGTACCTGTCCCACCGGACCTGGAGCGCCTACGAGTCCCAGCGCCCTCTGTTCACGGACGAACCGGACCGTACGGAAACGGACACGGACGTGGACGCGGACGCGGTGGCACGGTCGGGCGCGCCCCTCGTCCGCCCGGCCCTCGGCAGGCCCGGCTTCTGGTACGGACGCAGGCTGGTGGCCCGGCTGCGCGCGGCGCACACCGCAGCCGGATTCCTCACGGTCGCGGCCGCGGTCGGCGGTACCGCGGCCCGGCACGACCGGGCCGCGCACAGCCCCGTACCGACAGTGATCGGCGTCCTGTTCGAGGCGGCCCTCGTCCTGTGCGGACTCGTCACCGTCGCGGTGGTCTGCCGCCGGGGGCGCAGCGAACGACGGCTCGACAACCGGCTCGACCGGGCCGTCACCACCTACCTCCCGGCCACCGCTCTCGCCCTGCTGCTCTGCGCAGCGGCGTACGCCGGCTGGTCGCGCCCCGGCTGGGTCTCCTCGGGCGCCCTCCCCGGGGAGACGGTCTTCCGGGCGCTCACCGTGGGCCAGGGCCTGCTCGTCGTCGTACTCGCCGTGGTGGCCCTGAGCCTGTACCGGAGCGCCTCCGAGCCGCGCACCACCCTCCACGGCCTCGGCGGGCCGGCCGTGGCCATGCTCGCCTGCGCCCTCGGCGGTGTGATGACCGGCGGGATCGCCCAGCGCGTGGCCGACTGGCTCGACGGCCCCGGAACCCCCGGGATGGGCGCGGATGCCGCCATGGAGGGACCCCCCGTGCTCCTCAGCTGGCAGGCCTCCGTCATCCCGGTCCTGTTGCTACTCCTGCTCCCGCCCGTCGTCTGGCTGGCGGTGCGCACCGCGCGTCGCGCCCGCCGGCTGGGGCCCGTGATCGAGGCGGAGTACGAGGGGGAGCACCCCGAACCCGGACGCACCCGGCAGATCGCACGCACCCGGGCCACCGCCGCGCTCACCGACTCCGCCCCCGGGATCATCGGGCTGCTCTCCGCCGCCGCGCTGCTGCTCGGCGCCGCAGCGGTGACCGGGTCCTGGCTCACGGGCGAGGTCCCGGGCCTCGCGATGGACGGCACGCCCCCGTTCGTCGAATCGGTCGCCGAGACGGCCCAGTCGACCGGCTCCTGGCTGACCGGATTCGGCGTCATACTCTTCGTCACCTGGGGCCGTCGTGCCTATCGTGACGTCTCCGCCCGGCGCACCATCGGCATCCTCTGGGACGTGGGCACGTTCTGGCCGCGTGCCGCCCATCCCTTCGCACCGCCCTGCTACGCCGAGCGGGCCGTACCGGACCTCTCGTCCCGGATGTGCGCATGGACGGGGCGCACCCGCGGCAGGCTCGTCATCTCCGGCCACTCCCAGGGCAGCGTGCTCGCCGCGGCAGCGGTGTGGCAGCTCCCCGACCCGGCGCGGCACCGGGTCGCGCTGCTCACGTACGGCTCCCCGATCGAGCGGCTGTACGGGCGGTGGTTCCCCGCCTACTTCGGCCGGGTCCCCCTCGAAGACCTGCAGCGGTCCGTGCACTGCTGGCGCAACCTCTGGCGTGCGACGGACCCGATCGGCGGTCCGGTCCGGATCGACGAGGGGCAGGGCCACGAAGTGGACCGGGGACCGCTGAAGGACCCGCTGGTCTACGGCCGCACGGTTGAACATCCTCTGCCGGAACCGGTCCTGGGACATTCGGAATACCAGGCCGACCCGGTCTTCGCCGTCGAGCGCGCCGCTCTCCTGGACCGGCTCGGCCCTGTCGTGCCCCAGCAGGCGGGCGCAGGCGAGGAGGACCGGGGCGCCGCTCAGGGCAGAGCCGGAAGGTCCTCCGGGTAGAGCATGGTCAGGTCGTCGGTACTCGGCTCGGCGAGCTGGGCGACCCGGCCCGCATGCCGCTCCACCATCGACTCGAAGGTCTGGCGGGCCGTCCGGCCGTTTCCGAAGGCGGGGCCCTTGGGAAGCGCCGTGAAGTACTTGAGCAGCGCTTCCCCCGTCCCCTCCGCCAGGCTGTACTCGTGCTCGTCGCTCTGCTGCTCGACGATCCGCAGCAGCTCCTCGGGCTCGTAGTCGCTGAAGGTGATGGTCCGTGAGAAACGGGACGCCACACCGGGGTTGACCGTGAGGAAGCGCTCCATCTCGTGCGTGTATCCGGCCACGATCACCACCACGGCGTCACGGTGGTCCTCCATCAGCTTCACCAGCGTGTCGATGGCCTCACGGCCGAAGTCGCGGCCGGAGTCCTCGGGCGACAGGGCGTACGCCTCGTCGACGAACAGCACCCCGCCGCGCGCCCGGTCGAACGCCTCCTGGGTGCGGATGGCCGTGGACCCGATGTGCTCACCGACCAGGTCGACACGGGACACCTCCACGAGATGGCCGTGCTCCAGGACGCCGAGCGAGGCAAGGATCTCCCCGTACAGCCGGGCCACCGTCGTCTTGCCCGTGCCGGGGGAGCCGGTGAAGACCAGGTGCCGGCGGACCGACGCCGCCTTCAGACCGGCTGCCCGACGCCGGCGGCCGACCTCGATCATGTCGGTCAGCGCCCGGACCTCGCGCTTGACGCTGTCCAGGCCCACCAGCGCGTCGAGCTCGCCCAGTACGGCGCCCGGATCGCGTACCGGTCCGGAGGGGGACGAAGGTGCGGAGACGGGCTCGGCGGCCCGCTGCCCGGGCACCGCGCCGAGCAGCCCGGGCGTGGTCTGCGTCGCCGTCAGGACCGGGGGAGGCGGGGGAGTGGCGCCGCGCAGGCCGCTCTCGTCACTGGTGCAGTCCTGTGCCACGGGGCCGCCCGTGTGCCCGTCACCGCCGGAGGCGTCGGCGAACTCGTAACCGCCGCGTGCGCACCGCTCGGTCCGGCAGCGGGTCAGGGTGGAACGGCAGCCGTCCATCACATGGAAGCCGTAACCCTCGCTCCCCGTGACCCGGCAGCTGTCGAAGGTGCCCCGGCCCTCGGCGGAGACGTAGAAACCGGCCTCCGCGGGCGAGGTCACCGTGCACCTCTCGATGACAGGGTCGGCGCCCTTGGTCACGATGACCCCGGTCTGCACCGCGTCGATGGTGCAGTTGTTCAGTGTGCCGCCGCTGCCGTGGTCACGGAACCAGGCTCCGGTGGACGCCTCGCGGATCCGGCAGTCGTCGAGCTGGGCGGTGGCTCCGTCGCTCACCGAGACCGCGGTGTTGCGGATCTGGGACAGATCGCTGTCCACGACATCCGCGCGTGAGCCCCGGTCCAGGACGAAGAGGGCGTCGGGCACGTCGTGGACGCGGCACGAGTCGAGTACGACCGTCGCCCCGTCACTCACCCACACCGCCGGGTAGTCGCCCGTACTGTCGTGGATCTCGCACTGGTTGGCATCGACACGGGTGCCCGGGTCCCAGACCGAGAGGCCGTTGCGGCCGAACCTGCGGACGGTGGAGCGGGTCAGGGTGAGTACCGAACGGGACCGCAGGTCGACCGCGTTCTCCGGGATGTCGTGGATGTCGCAGTCCGCGAGTGTGAGGACGGCGTCGGTGTCCAGGGTGACCCCGTCGGCGGATGTGCGGTGCACGGTGCAGTCCGTGAGATGGGCGGTGCCCCTCGACGTGACCTGTATCCCGCTGCCCTTGATCTCGTACACCTCGCAGCCCACCGCCTCCAGACCGCTGCCCTCCCCGGTCACACTCAGTCCCGCGCCCGACGAGTGATGCACGCGGCAGCGCTCGAGCCGGGGACGCGCGCCGTCGCGCACCGAGATGCCGGACTGCCCGGCCGAGACGATCTCGCACTCCTCGAACACGCCGCCGGCGCCGTCGAGTACGGCGATGCCCACGCCGGCCGGATTGTCGACCGTGCAGCGGCGCACGGTGGGCCTGGCCGCGCCCCGCACCTCCATGCCGACGGCCGACCTGGTCACGATGCGCAGGTCCGACAGCTCCGGAGAGCCCTCCTCGACGAGCAGCGCGGGGGCGGCCGAGTCCTGGCCCTCCACATGGAGGTCATGGAGGACGGCGGAGGCGCGGACGGTCAGGGGGACGCCGTCGGCCGGCGCGATCCGTACGGACCCGGCGGAGCCCTCGGGACCTCGCAGTGTCACCGCGCGGTGGATGACGAGATTCTCCCGGTAGGTACCGGGGGCGACGGTGAGGACGTCACCGTCCGCTGCGGCCTCCAGAGCGGCGGTGAGGGAAGCGTATTCGCCCGTACGGCGCCGCCATCGCGATGTGCCGGTGTGCGTCACCTGGACCGTGCCCTGTGCCATGGTGCTGCTGTGCCCCCACCTCGTGCCGTGTGCGCCGCCTCGTGCCTGTCCGCAGTGCAGCCGTTCGCCGGCAGTCCTGCGGCCCGCCTGCCGAGGAGTCGGGCGGGCCGGTCCACCGTAGCGCGCGTGGCGGACGCGAACCGACGGGCCGGCTGCCGAACGGCCCTGATCAGCCGGACACGGGAGGAACTTGCGCCTCCGGGGTCAGCTGCCCGTGCCCGTTCTGCCCCAGTCGGGGCCGACTTCGGCCCAGGCGCGGTCGAGCCGGGCGTACCGCCTCTGCATCATGCGCCATACGGCGAGCCTGCGGGCGGTTTCCGTCAGACCGCCCGCGAGCAGCGCAGCGCCCATGCCCGCGAGAACCGCGTGGGTACGGGCCGTGGAGGTGTCCATGGGGCGCATCGCGGGGTTGCCCCGCCCGTCCGTCCATATCCGGATACGGGCGCCGGGAGCGGTCTTCGCGGACTCCGTCGACACGGTGCCCGTACGCGCCGTGCCGTCCGGGGCACGCCAGCCGGCCACCACCGACGTGCGTATGGGCCCCTCGGTGACAGCCGCCTCGGGGTCGCGGACGAACCGGGACGTGCTCGAGGCCGGGCGGACCACGACAGCCGTGGTGAGATGGAGTCGCTCGTGCTGGGCACGCACCGTCCGCTGGAGCGTGTCGTCCGTGAGCGAACCGGCCTTCCAGCCGATCGCCGGTGCCGCCAGCAGCATCAGCAGCAGCGCGACCAGCGCCGCCCACGCCTCATGACGGTCGGTGGCCCGGCACACGGGATTGTGCCGCCACCGCCGGATTCCGAGAACCGCTCGCACAGTCGTGCACCCCCTTCCCTGTCCGTGATAACCCGGCCGGGTCGCGACCGCCTCCGCCCGCAGCGAAGAGAGAGCAACCTCACGCCGCCAACACCTCGCATCCACCCCTGACTTCCGGGGCGCCGACAGTCCGGACGGTCAGTCGAGGACGCGCACCGGGTCCCCCGTCCGGATCACACCGGTACCCTCCGGGATCAGGTTCTGGCCGAAGAGGAGCTGCTTTCCGTTCCTGCGGTGCCGCGCCAGGGTGCGCAACGGCTCCTTGCCCCGCTCCGCCGTCCGCTGGTCGGTGGTCGTGACGACACACCGCCCGCACGGTTTCACGACGCGGAAGGCGACCTCCCCGATCACGATCCGCTTCCAGCCGTCCTCGGCCCAGGGCGCTATACCGTCCACGACCACATTGGGCCGGAAACGGTTCATGGGCAGCGGTCCCTCGCCCGCGTCGTCCCCCTGCGCCACCAGCAGATTGAGCGCGTCCAGCGAAGCGCGCGCGGTGAGGAGCAGCGGGAAGCCGTCGGCGAGCGACACGGTCTCGCCCGGCCGGCCGAACTCCGGATCCACGAACCTGCGGTACGACGGCGCGTCGAGATGGACGAGCCGGACCTCCGCGCCGAGGCGCGCGCTGAACCAGGCGTGCGCAGCCTCCGAAGCCACTGCCAGCTCGACCTTGCTCCGGTGGAGCTCGGTGAGGACAGTGCGGGCCGGATCAGGCACCTCCACCCTCAGCGACGGGCTTCCGGGCGCAGACAGAGCCACTCCGCCACCGGGCACGAGCTCGGCGGAAAGCTGTGCCATGCGGGGCCGCTGGCGCTGGGTGACGACTCTGTTCTCATGGTCGATCAGCATCCACCGGCGGTCCCCGCCGAGTCCCCATGGCTCGACGGCCGCCTCGTCGGCTGCGCGCGCGGCCAGTGACTTGACCGGATAGATGTGCACGGCACTGAGTACAGGAGAAAGCATGGCTTCATCCTGCCAGCCGTCACTGACAGGGGGAGGCAGCGCCTTTCAGTACCCCCGGCCCTGGTACGGGCGGTTGTAGGGGTCCTCGTACGGCGACTGCGCCGGAGCGGGCGCGGGCCGGGGGGACGCGGGGCGCATCGCCTCGTACCCCGTACCGGTCCGCTGCTGCTGTTGCGGCTGCTGCTGGTATCCACGGGGAGCTGACGGCTGCTGCGGGATGTACGGCGCGGGTGCCTGCAACTGCGCGGGCTGCATCATCGGCGCCTGCTGCATCCCGGCGTTCTGGTACTGCGGCTGCGCCGCCTGCTGCGGGTAGCCGTAGGACCCGGTGTGCTGCGACGGGGCAGCGGGCAGTGCCGGGAGCGCCGACGGCAGGGCCGGCAGATAGCTGTTCCCGGTGTCGTAGGCGGCGGGTACCCGGATCGGCGCGATCTGAGGGGTTCCCCGCTCGGCGACCAGGGAGTCGTAGATCGGGGTGTCGGGGAACGACGGCGCGGCGTAGTGGCCGCTGCCGTAGGTGGAGCGGGGGGAGGTCATGACACCTAAGTTAAGCCCACGATGTGCTGGTTGGGGAGCCCCAATCTTAGGGTTATCCGATTTACGTTGCTTTTGTCGGCCTGACCTGCCAAGACAGCGTGAAAGCCTCATTGATGACGAAACCGAGGGCGGCGTGGCAACACTGCTGGCCGGCCGGCTGGACCGTGTTCGAGAAAGTGCTGATCCGGTTGGTCGGCCGTCCGGGGATGCGGCGGGCGGCCGTCCGGACGGTGGGCTCGCGGGTGATGCCGTCGGCGCCGGTGGAGATGATGACCTCGTGCTCGTTTCGAGTGCTGTCACAGCGGACGGCCTCGTAGCCGCCTTCCTCCGGGGCGGCCACGGAGGCGAGGACGTGCGCGCCGCGTCCGTCGGCAGGCTCACCGCCGCCCACCGGGCCGGTGGGGTCCGGTGACCGCGCCGAGAAGGCTCACGGCCCCCGGGGTGGCCGGCGACCGCTGTCACCGGCCGGAGAAATGTGCAGGCCGGCCCCGGAACCGCTGTGACCGGTCATTCGGGGCGGCCGAAGCGGCGGGCGGCCCACAGGAGAGCCAGTGCGCCACTGCCCAGAAGGAGGGTGGCTTCGAGGGCCAGGGACGGCTGCCGGCCGGCCCACTCGATGCTGACGGCAGCCGCCTGGTCCGGTACCCGCAGGGTG
>NZ_DATMVN010000745.1:0-10125 GCF_035563135.1 Streptomyces sp. | reverse complement strand
GCGCTTGCTGCGGTGCACCATCTCGCCGTTGATGCCGGCTCGTCTGCGATCGCCACGGCACGCTGACTCGCATAGGTCGAGCGCGGGCGGTGGTGAATCCACGGCACGTGACTGGTGGGGCTGCGCCGCTCGCAGCCCTGGAGGCGTGAGGTGTGTCGGCTCGTGATCCTGTCCTCTCCGGTGTCTGCGGGCGCGCCTCGACCCGTGGCCCGGCGGCCGCGGCCTGGACGGGGGATGGCGTCGAAGTGGGCCGCGCGCCGACGCCGGGGGATTGCCAATCGTCCAGGGATCCGCAAGCGCGGTCGAGTTTGGCTCAGGCCGACGTGGGCACCTCGCCGCAGCAGGCGGCTTGCCGGAGCACAACCAGCGGGCCGCCGGACAGTCTTCGGTGGGTCACCGCCGTGCAGCGCGGCCGGTGTGCGTTGACGAACTGGGCTGGGAACGCCTCTCGAACGGCGGCAGTTAGGGTCGAGCATCTGCCCGCCGGCACATGCCGGCCTTGCTGTGACCGAAGGTGGATCTGTGAGTTCGAGCCGTGATGCGGGTTTCGTGCACCTCGACCCCATCGAGCTGGCCATAAAGACCTTGGCTGAGGGCAAGGCTGTCGTCGTGGTCGACGACGAGGGACGGGAGAACGAGGGAGACCTCATCTTTCCGGCCTCGACCGCAACCGCGGAGCAGACGGCCTTCATGGTCCGCCACACCTCCGGCTTCATCTGCGTCGGCATGACCGGCTCCGAGCTCGACCGGCTGCACCTACCGCCAATGACGGTCGTGAACGAGGATCGAAAGGGCACGGCCTACTCGGTCACGGTGGACGCCAAAGCCGTCCGTGCCACAGGCATCTCGGCCGAGGATCGCGCCACGACGATCAGGGTGCTGGCGGACTCGGCCACGACTCCCGAGGACCTCACCCGGCCCGGTCACGTGATGCCGTTGCGAGCGGTTCCCGGGGGAGTCCTGCGCCGGCCCGGTCACACGGAGGCCGCGGTGGACCTGGTGCGGTTGGCCGGCTTGCCAGCCGCGGGTGCCCTCTGTGAGCTGGTCAATGACGACGGCTCGATGATGGACGCTTCGGCGTGCCGAGAGTTCTGCGACGAGCATGGACTGCCGCTGGTGTCGATCGCCGACCTCATCCGCTATCGCTTGGCGCACGAGACGCTGGTTCAGCGTGTAGCGGACAGCGTCATCCCGACGGTCCATGGGAGCTTTCGCGCGATCGCATACCGCAGCACGGTCGACACGTCCGTGCATGTGGCCCTCGTCCACGGAGAGTTAGGGGAGGGGAAGGACGTGCTGGTACGTGTGCACGCCGAGTGTCCCCTGGGCGATGTCTTCGGATCTGAGCTCTGCAGTTGCCGACAGAAGCTGCAGGGGGCGCTCTCCATCATCTCGGCCGAGGGGCGCGGTGTGCTGGTCTATGTCCGTCCCCAAGCCGACCAGGTGCCGCTTGCGGACCACCCGACCCTGGGGCACTTCGAGCCCGAGGACGCGAGCGCCACGTCGGACGATCTGGACTACGGAACCGGCACGCAGATCCTGACGGATCTCGGTGTCCGCAGCATGCGTCTGATCACCGCTCACCCGGATCGTAGGTATCGCCTGGAGCCGTTCGGCCTGAGCATCACGGGAACACGGGAGGCGAGGCAGGCCGAGGTCACCGGTTCTACCAGTTCGACAACGTCGGTCGAGCATCACGACTAGGGGTTCGCAGGCCCCGCCGCCGGTGCAGCGCCGTCACGGCGCTGGCCGCCCCACCCCTTTTGGCGCGCGACAGCACCGTTGTGTGCACAGGCGGCTGCTGTGCCGGGCCAGGATGGTCGTTCTTGGGGCCCCGCCGAAGAGCGCGGGGTGCACGGTCACTGCGTCGTGTCCTTGGCGGAGCCAGCTGAGAACTGGGTCATCCCACCCGTGAGTAGACGGCCATCGCGCGGCCGCGAGGTCAGATGGGCCTTCGGTCGACTGCATTACCGGGCTGGCGCCGGGGTGCGAGCCCTCGGCGGCTGGTGACGGACCGGGGTCGTCGTGCCATCGCGAACGTCGAAGGGTCGGTGGAGGCGCCCGCAGGCCCTCGTCGTCGTCGCACGTCGAGAACGGGATCCTCGGCCGGTCGAGGTCTAGAGCGTCGTCCACGGGCGGACGAATCCGCTGGTGTCGCGGACCATCGGTGCACGTGGCTCCGCAGTAGCGGCGTCAGCAGCGCTGACGCGGTCGCGTCGCCTCTCACCCCCCGGGCCTGGTTGACGACAACAACCAGCTCGCCGACGGCCATCGCGGCACCTCCTTCCTCCACCGTGTCGAGCGCCGGTTAAAGCTCGGTCAGCTCATGCCCTTTCCCGCGGGCATCGCACCTGGACCCGCGGACACCGGCGTAGCCACGCCTGCTGACTGTCCAGGAACCCAGCGTTGGACAGTCATCAAGGAGGGCCTTGAGGCGTCGACGGTTCCACCTTCAGGGCCCGGACGGCGTGAGCCTCAACAGGGCCACAGGCGCAAGTGCCCACCGACAACGGGCAAGACCAGTGGCGCTCCGGCACTGCTGCTGCGGCTCCTCCGGCCCGGCGGCAGCGCACTGTCAGGCCGTCGCTGGCCGTGACGACCGTGAGCTGCTCTGCTCGCCGGCCGCCACCCGTACCGGTGTGACCGATTCCGGACAGATCGCTTTCGTGGTCATTGCGCCCCAGCCACAGTGGCCCTGTGAGGCCGATCACAACGGCCACCGATGGCCTGGAGGTGACAGTGATCGACGAGGCCTGGTCGCGGTCGACCCGGCGCATCCCGCCCGCTCGGTAGACCTCCGCAGCGGAGGGTGCCTCAGCCATTGGTCCTCGGAGGAACTCCGGCGTTGCAGACGGAGGTGATCGCACGTGAACGACCACGTGTGTTCGTGCGGCATCACCGCTACGTCGTGAATCGACGGGCCTGTCCCGTGGCCACCCCATTGCTTGCACACACGCACCACGAATGGATCTGCGATGACGCTCACCATGGACGAGCAGGCTGTTCAGTCGTACCGGGAACTGCGGGGCCGGCTGGCCGAGGCGGAGATCTCGGAAAGGGTCGACGCGCTGACGGAGATGGCGCGAACCGTTCGCCGGCTGGACCTCGGGATGATCGAGCGGGCCGGGCTCGGCCACATCGGGGGTGACTTCTCGGTCACTGACATCCTGGTGACCCTCTACGGAGCCGTCCTGTCCGTTGATCCGCAGAATCCTCAGGATCCCGAGCGTGATCGGTTCATCCTCAGCAAGGGGCACAGCGCCGGAGCCCTGTACGCGACCCTGTCGGTGTGCGGCTTCTTCCCCGAGGAGGAGCTCGCGACCTTCATGGCGCCGCTTTCAGCGCTGAACGGTCATCCGAACCGCAACAAGATACCGGGAGTCGAGACCAACACCGGTCCCCTCGGGCACGGCTTTCCCGTAGCAGTCGGACACGCGTTGGCAGCGAAACTCCAAGGGTCGCCGCGGCGCACCTTCGTCGTCCTCGGTGACGGCGAGTTGCAGGAGGGCAGCAATTGGGAGGCGGCGATGACTGCCGCCCACTACGACCTCTCAGCCCTGACGGCGATCGTCGACCGCAACCGGCTGCAGCAAGGGGCGCGGACGGAAGAAACCAAGCGGCTCGAGCCGCTTGCCGACAAGTGGCGCAGCTTTGGGTTCGAGGTCCGCGAGATCGACGGCCACGACTTCGCACAGCTGCTCGACGCGATCGGCACGCGGGGCACGGATCGGCCCGTCTGCGTGATCGCCAACACCACCAAGGGCAAGGGCGTGTCCTTCATGGAGGACCGCGCGGAATGGCACCACAAGGTGCCCAGTGCCGAGCAGGTCCAGATCGCACGTGAGGAGCTGAGTCGATGAACCGTCCTACCGACGCGGTCCTGCCGGATGTCGAGATCGGGCTGGAGTCCGGTGAGGACCAGCCGCTGACGGGTCCCGGCGCGGCGGACGTCGAGACCTACGACTGCCGGAGGGCCTTCGCCGAGGCGCTCATCGAGATGGCTCGGCAGGACCAGCGGGTCGTGGCCGTGTGCAACGACTCGGTGGGGTCGAGCAACCTGGGGGGCTTTCAGAAGGAGTTCCCCGACAGGCTCATCAACGTCGGTATCGCCGAGCAGGACCTGGTCGGCGTCGGTGCCGGCCTGGCGAACGGCGGGATGATCCCGTTCGTCAGCGCGGCCGGTCCGTTCCTCACCGGACGGGCGCTGGAGCAGATCAAGGCGGATGTCGCGTACAGCGGCTTCCGGGTCATCCTGTGCGGTCAGAGCCCCGGGATGGCCTACGGGGAACTCGGTCCGACCCATCATTCGATCGAGGACCTCTCGTGGATGCGGGCCATCGCGGGTCTGCCCGTGGTGGTGCCCGCCGACCCTGCGCAGACCCGCGACGCCGTCCGATGGGCTGCGGCGCAGGAGGGTGGCAGCTACCTCCGCATCCCCCGCTTCAAGGTGCCGGCCACGACTCCCGAGGACGCGGCCTTCGAGGCCGGCAAGGCGGTGCAGCTCACCGAGGGCGACGACGCGGCCGTGCTCGCCGTGGGCACGCTCGTCCCGCGCGCGGTCGACGCCGCCCGCAAGTTGAGGGCCGAGGGTGTCGGCGTCCGGGTGCTGAACATGACCTTCGTGCATCCGCTCGACACCGAAGCAGTGCTGGCAGCGGCGATGCAGACCAGGGGAGTGGTCACCGCCGAGGAGGCCACCGTCTCGGGAGGGCTGGGGGCGGCCGTGGCCAGCCTCCTGGCGCAGGAGCGTCCGACACCGATGCGCATCCTCGGCGTCCCCAACGTCTTCGCGCCCACCGGAGACGCCGGCTACCTGCTCGAGCACTTCGGACTCACCGTCGACGGCATCGTGACCGCGGTCCGCCAGGTGCTGGACCATGGCCGCTGACACCACCGTCCTCGCTGTCGACCAGGGCACGAGTGCGACGAAGGCCGTCCTCGTCGACCGCCAAGGTGCGATCGTCTCCAGCGCTGCTGTGCCCCTGTCGCAGGCGCATCCGAATCCCGGCTGGGCGGAACAAGACGCGCTGGAGATCTGGGAGTCGGTCCAGTCCGCCGTCACGGACTGCATGGCGAGTCAGGACCCCAGCAGCGTCGCATCCGTCGGTCTGAGCACCCAGCGCGAATCGACGCTGCTGTGGGAACGGGAATCGCGCCGTCCCCTCGGGCCGGTGTTGGGGTGGCAGGACGGGCGGGGTGCCCCGATGTGCACCGAACTCCGGGCGGCCGGCTACGGCGAGCGGATCCGGTCGACCAGCGGGCTGCCGCTCGATCCGATGTGGAGCTCGTCGAAGGCGACCTGGCTGCTCGACGAGTACGACGCCGACCGCAGTCGCAGTCGCCGGGGAGAGCTCTGCCTGGGAACCGTCGACTCATGGCTCCTCGCCTGTCTTGGCGGCGACCACGTCATCGAGTCGGGCAACGCGTCTAGGACGCAGCTGCTCGACGTCGCCCGGCGCACGTGGGATCCGTGGCTCCTCGACCTCTTCAAGGTGCCCGAGGAGGTGCTCCCGGTGGTCGTCCCGTCCACCGGGCCCTTCACCTCGGCTGAGCGATTGCAGCCGTTGGGCGAGCACGTCCGGGTGACCGGGGTGCTGGGCGACTCCCATGCGGCGCTGTTCGCGCACGGTGCCTGGGAAGCAGGCCAGGTCAAGGCGACCTACGGCACCGGGTCGTCCATCATGGGGATCACCAAACAGGCCGAGGTCGGATCGAAGGCCCTGTGTCGCTGCATCGCGTGGGAGACCGACGAGCCCAGCTTTGCGCTGGAGGGCAACATCCGCTCCTCCGGGGCGACGGTCGCTTGGTTGGCCGATCTGCTCGGGACCACGCCCAGGCAGCTCGCGGCCGACGCCGCTGACGACAGCGGGGGTGTTCACCTGGTCCCCGCCTTCACGGGTCTCGGCGCTCCGTGGTGGGACGACCGTGCCGTGGCGATCCTGTCCGGCCTCGGCTTCGGCACGGGCCAGGGCCATCTGGCCCGCGCTGCGCTGGAGTCGATCGCCTTCCAGGTTGAGGACGTCGTCGCCGAGGTCGAGCGCGAGGTCGGGGCCGTCCCGACGATGCTCGTGGACGGCGGCCCGACCGCCAACCCAACCCTCATGCAGCTGCAGGCGGACACCTCCGGCCGGTCTGTGGTGCGGGCGCTCGCCGGGAACTTGTCTGCGCTGGGTGCTGCCTACATGGCCGGCCTGTCCTCCGGTGTCTGGACCGCGCAGGAGATCCGGGGGTTCGAACGCAATCGGGAGTCGTTCGAACCGCGCACTGATGACGCTGACCGCACACGGCGCCGCAACGCCTGGCACGACGCCGTCGCCCGCTCGCGGCTGCAATCCGCCGCGTCAACCGCTTGAAGACGTAGCCACCGTGCTGAGTGGGACAAGGGAGTCCGTACGTGACGCAGACGCAGCGTTTCACGGGAAGGGCAGTGGTCGTCACCGGGGCAGCGCACGGCATCGGCCGTGGCATTGCCCAGCGTTTCGCCGGTGAAGGCGCCGCGGTCACTCTCGTTGATCGCAATCCCCTCGTAGAGCGGGCGGCGGCCGAGATCGGCGCATCCGGCGCAGATGTGGTCGGACTTACTGCGGATGTCACATCTCAGGACGAGGTCGACTCGGTGTTCGCTGCGGTCCGGGAGCGGCACGGTGGGGTCGACGTGCTCGTCAACAATGCCGGCATCATCACCATCAGCAAGCTTGAAGAGCTCACCTTGCAGGACTGGAACCGCGTCCTCGCCGTGAACACCACGGGCGCGTTCCTGTGTGCGCAGGCGGCGGTTGCCCTGATGCGTGAGAAAGGTGGAGGCGGACGGATCCTGAACGCCGCCTCGGGGCAGGCCAGGCAAGGCTTCATCTACACGCCTCACTACGCGGCCAGCAAGTTCGGCGTCATCGGCCTGACGCAGAGTCTTGCCAAGGAACTCGCGAAGGAACAGATAACGGTCAACGCGTACTGCCCTGGGATCGTTGGCAGTGAGATGTGGGACTACAACGATCGGGAGTGGGGCCGCCTGCTCGGCTCCTATGAGCCAGGCGAGCTCATGGCCGAATGGGTGGCGAGCATCCCCTTAGGGCGCGCCGGAACCAGTGACGATGTCGCCGAGCTCGTCCTGTTTCTCGCCTCAGACGCGGCCAACTACATCACCGGCCAGGCGATCAACGTCGACGGCGGAATGTTCATGAACTAGGTCCCACGCATTTCTGCGGCGCAGACGATGACTCCCAGGCGAGTCACTTCCGCTGAGAATCACACGACAGGAGCCTCCAGTGAGCGCCACCCAAGCACCGGCAACGGCGACAACCAAAGCGGAGCCCAGTTCTCGGCTTCCGGCGTGGGTCCGGAATCTCGGTAGCGGCACCGGGGGCCCGCTCGTCGGTCTCGTCGTTCTCTGCGTCGCCCTCTTCATAGCCACGCCGTTCTTCCTCACGGCCAACAACCTGCTCAACATCCTCGACCAGGTCACCATCTTGGGGATCCTGGCGCTGGGGATGACCTTTGTCATCATCACCGCGGGCATCGACCTGTCAGTCGCGGCGGTGCTCGCCCTGTCGATGATGGTTCTCGGCTGGACGTCGCACAACGCCGGATGGCCGCTGTGGCTCAGCATCATCGCGGCCATCCTCGTGGGCGGCCTGTGCGGGTTGGTCAGTGGCCTGGGCGTCACTGTCACCAAGTTGCCACCGTTCATCGCCACCTTGGCGATGCTCTCGATCGCCCGGGGCACGGCGAACGTCATCACGGACGGACAGCAGATCGTCGGTTATCCCGATTGGTTCACTGCCCTGTCGACCGAACGGCACTTCGGGTTCCTCACCATCACCGCACTCGTCCTCATCGTCTTGCTGGTTCTGGGGTGGGCATTCCTCCGCTACCGGCCGGGCGGACGTGAGGTGTATGCCGTCGGCGGGAGCGCGGAGGTCGCGAGGCTCGCCGGCATCAAGGTCAAGCGCGTCACCACCAGCGTGTACGTCCTCAGCGGGCTTCTCGCGGGCCTTGCCGGGGTGGTGCTGGCCGCCCGGCTCGACTCTTCTCAGCCCAGTGCCGCGGTCGGCCTCGAGCTCGACGTCATCGCCGCGGTGGTGATCGGTGGCGCCAGCCTCAGCGGTGGCGTGGGCCGAGTCCCAGGCACGGTCGTCGGTGTCCTCATCATCGGCGTCCTCCGGAACGGACTCAACCTGCTCAGCGTCTCGCCGTTCGTCCAGCAGATCGTGATCGGTGTCGTCATCGCCCTCGCCGTGATGGTCGATGTCCTCCAACGCCGATCCGACTGACATCTCCCGACCTGCACCTGCAGCCCCAAGACACGAGGAGCAATGACATGGATCGTCGTCGTACCGGCGTCGCCGCTGCCGCGGTACTTCTGGCACTGAGCCTGGCTGCGTGCAATCGAGGAGAGAGTGCTGCCGGTGGTGGCGGAGGCGAAGGCGGTGGCTGCTCGGGCATCAGGGTCGGTCTAGCCGTGGCCAACCTGCAGGCCGACTTCTTCAACCAGATCAAGCAGTCCGTCGATGCCGAGGCAGCGGAACTCGGGATGGAGGTCCAGGTCTCCGACGCCGGAGGTGACTCCGCAACGCAGGTCAATCAGATCCAGGACTTCATCTCGCGGCAGGTGCAGGCCATCGTCTACATCCCTGCCGGCGCGACGGCGGCCGGTGTTCCGGTGGAGGCTGCCGAACGGGCGAACATTCCCGTGGTGGCTGTCGACCGCAACGCCCCCGACGCCCCGGCGGCGACCTTCATCGCCACGGACAGTGTCGCCGCCGCCAGGACCCTGGGGGACTGGGTCGTCGAGCAGACCGGGGGGCAGGGGAAGCTCGCGATTCTGCAGGGGCAGATCGGCACCACTCCGCAAGTGGACCGGCAGACCGGCTTCGAGGAGGCGCTACAGGACGCACCCGGAATCGAGGTCGTCGCGCAGCAGACGGCCGACTGGGCGCAGGACAAGGCCTTCTCCGTCGCGCAGGACATGCTGCAGGCCAATCCCGACATCAACATCATGTGGGGGCAGGCCGACGCAATGGCGTTGGGTGCCGCGCAGGCAGTGAGCGTTGCGAACGTTCCGCAGGACGTCCTCATTGTCGGCTTCGACGGAGACATCGCCGGCATCCAGGCAGTCAAGGACGGCACCATCGACGCGACGATGGTGCAGCAGACCCAGGAGATGGGTCGCCTCGCGCTGCAGTCCGCCTGCGACCTCGTCAACGGCCAGGACGTTCCGGCTCAGCAACTGCAGGAGGCGTTCCTGCTGACCAAGGACGACCAGCAGAAGGCGCAGGAGTACCTCGACACCCACCCGTGAGTTCCAGCAGCCGGGCAGCCGCTCCACCAACACGGCCATCACCCCATCGGATGCACACCACGGAGCAATCTCATGGTCGACACAACTGACGCGGTCGTGGCCTCCCGCGGCTCCGCCGAGGAGGCGGGCCTCGTGGTCCGCAACGTCTCCAAGCGGTTCGGCGCCACCCAGGCCCTCCACCACATCGACCTCGACGTGCGTCCCGGCGAGGTGGTGGCCCTGCTGGGGGAGAACGGCGCCGGCAAGTCCACCCTGTCCAACATCATCGCCGGGGTGTTCCCCTCCGACACCGGCTCCATGACCTGGCAGGGTCGCCCCTACGCCCCGCGGTCACCCGGGGACGCCCTCGCCGTCGGCATCAGCCTCATCCACCAGGAGATGCGGCTCCTGCCCGACCTGTCGATCGCCGAGAACGTCTTCGTCGGGCGACAGCTCGTCAAGGGAGGGCGCCTCGACCGCGCCGAGATGAACCGGAGGGCCCAGGAACAAATTCAACGGCTCGGCCTCGACGTCTCGCCGAACCGACCGGTCCGCACTCTGCGGGTGGCGGCCCAGCAGCAGGTGGAGATCGCCAAGGCCCTGGCCTTCAACTCCCGGCTGCTCCTCCTGGATGAGCCCACCGCAGCGCTGGGCGCAGAAGAGACCGACCACCTGTTCGAACGCATCGACGCGCTCCGCCGGGAAGGCGTGTCGTTCATCTACGTCAGTCACCGGCTCGAGGAGATCGCGCGGATCTGCGACCGCGTCGTCGTCCTCCGCGACGGCCAGTGGGTCACCTCCCACGACACCGCCCAGGTGCCGGTCAACCAGCTGATCGAGGACATGAT
>NZ_DATMVN010000744.1:0-5330 GCF_035563135.1 Streptomyces sp. | reverse complement strand
TCGACGCGACGTACGACTCGCGCCGCTGAGTGAGGTCACCTCACGTGGTACGGAGCGTCGCCGGCCGCAGCGGCCCGGGCCCGGCGAGCAGCGCTCCGCTGAACAGCCCGCCCACCGTCCGTACGCCGGCGAACACCCAGGCGGCCACCAGCAGCGCGTAGAGCGCCACGGCCAGCCAGGTGAACGCGTGCAGCCCGGTGTGCCGGGCCAGGCCCGCCGCGCCGGTGACGCACGTGCCGACGGGGAAGGTGAACCCCCACCACGTCATCGTGAACCTCATGCCGCGCCGCACCGCACGCACCACCAACGCGGCGGACAGGGCCAGCCACAGCAGGGCGAACCCCATCACCGGCACCCCGTAGAGGACGGCGAACGCGCCGAAGGCCGAGGCGTACGGCGCGGCGATCGCACCCGGCGCCACGTCTGCGAGCTGGTTGACGGCGGTCGTGGACTGGCCCAGCGGCCCGAGCACCAGGAACATCACCGGGGTCAGCGCGAGCGGCAGCGGGCCCTGGTGCACCAGCCGCGCGAAGACCAGCGGCACGACCACCAGGGTCGCCAGCAGGGACAGCCCGAACATCGCGTAACAGGCGAGCAGAAGGGCCTCACGCCCCTGGCCGGGAGCCAGCTCGGGCACCAGCAGCGGCCCGACCGCGGCCGAGACCATCGGGGCCACCAGCGGCAGCAGCCAGACCGGCGACGCGGTGCCCGGGGCGGGACGGTGGTGTACGACCATCAGGTAAGGGACCGCCACGGCTGCGGCGAGGCCGGTGAGCGTACCCGCCGTGAACAGCAGCGCGTCCACGGCGACGGCGGCAGGATGCCCGATGACATCCTGGCCTGCCACCAGGGTGCCCGCGCCGACGGCGAGCAGCGCCATGGACGAGCAGCCGTGGAACGGGGCGACGGCGGGGTCCATGAGGTGGGCGCGAGCCTGGTCCCGGTGGAGGATCCAGTGGCCGGCACGGGCCGCCAGCACCACGGCCAGCAGCACGGCGGACAGGGCCCACACCACGACGCACGCGGTCCGCAGACCCGGCAGGCGTACGGGCAGCGCCGCGCCCGCGGTCGCGACGATGGCGGTTCCCATGACCGTCGCGTACCAGTTGGGACCGAAATGCCGCAGGGACGGGAGCGGGGGGACGGCGCTACGGACGGCGGGAATCCCGGTCCGGGTCCCCGGAAAGATGGCCATGCCACGATTATCGGCGGGCGGGCCGGCGCCCACCAGACAGCCCAGGGCTATGAGGTCATAGGGTGGGCTTATGACCAGTCCCGGGCCTGCGCCTTCCCCTCTGTCCCACCGGGTCCCCGACCTCGGAGCCATGGTGCTGCTGCTCGCCGTCGCACGGCACGGGAGCCTGGGCAGGGCGGCGCGGGACGTCGGCATCAGCCAGCCCGCCGCCTCCGGCCGCATCCGGTCGATGGAGCGACAGCTCGGCGTCGCGCTCCTGGACCGCTCGCCGCGTGGTTCCCGCCTCACCGACGCGGGCGCCCTCGTCACCGACTGGGCGCGCAGGGTCGTCGAGGCGGCCGAGGCGTTCGACGCGGGGGCCCAGGCGCTGCGGGACCGGCGTGACTCCCGGCTGCGGGTCGCCGCGAGCATGACCATCGCGGAGTATCTGCTGCCGGGCTGGCTGATCGCACTGCGGGCCGAGCGGCCGGGGACCGCCGTGTCCCTGCTCGCGGGCAACTCGGCGGCGGTGGCCCTGCGGCTGCTGGCCGGTGAGGCGGATCTGGGCTTCGTCGAGGGGCTCTCGGTGCCGGAAGGGCTCGACGGCACGGTCATCGCGCACGACCGGCTCGTCGTCGTGGTCGCACCCTCCCACCCGTGGGCGCGCAGGGACCGGCTGGCCCCGGCCGAGCTCGCCGGGACGCCCCTGATCCTGCGGGAACACGGCTCCGGAACCCGTCAGGTGCTGGACGCCGCGCTCGCCGCGCACGGAGGACTGGCGCGCCCGCTGCTCGAACTCTCCTCGACCACCGCGGTGAAGGGGGCCGCGGAGAGCGGCGCAGGTCCCTGCGTGCTGAGCGAGCTGGCGCTGGGCGAGGAGCTCTCCGCGCGGCGTCTGGTCAAGGTTCCTGTCGCCGGTGTCCGGCTGCGCCGTCAGCTGCGCGCGGTCTGGCCCGCCGGCCACCGCCCCACCGGGCCCGCCCGCGACCTGCTCTCCCTGACCGCCGGGGAACCCTGACCGTGTGGGGCCTCACACCGAAGAGACCGGCGCGCGGGCATCACGCCGAGGGAACTGCCGCCCCGGCCCGGGCCGCTGCCACCAGGGCCCGCATGACGCGGAGATCGTCGCCCATCTCCGGATGCCACTGGACCCCGAGGACCCACTGGTCGCCCGGCAGTTCGACCGCCTCCACCGTCCCGTCCGCCGCGTGCGCGGAAACCACCAGACCCGGTGCGATCCGGTCCACGGCCTGATGGTGATAGGTGGGTACGGACGCCTCTTCGGGTACCAGTGAGGCGCAGAGCGTCCCCGGGACGGGCGTCACCCTGTGCTCACCGAGGACCCCCGCCTTGCCGAACGGGCCCGCATGGCCGTCCAGATGCTGGATCAGCGTGCCGCCCAGCGCCACATTGAGCAGCTGCATACCCCGGCAGATCCCGAGCACCGGAGTGCCGGCCGCTCTCGCCGCACGCAGCAGAGCCACTTCCCAGGCGTCACGCTCGTGCGCCGGAGGGCCCGTCCTGAAGTCGCGCTCCGCGCCGTACAGCCCGGGATCGACATCCGCCCCACCGGCGATCACCAGACCGTCCACCCGCGCCACGACGGCCGCCGCCTTCGACGGGTCGTCCGGTGGCAGCATGGCGGCCAGTCCGCCGGACCGCTGGATCAGCCGGGGATAGGCGGAGGGGAGCACCGCCGCGGGGAGTTCCCAGACGCCCCAGCGAGCCGCCGGCTCCAGATAGGTCGTGACGCCGATGAGCGGTTCGTGCATGGTGCGGTCCCTCCGGCGGCCGGACTGCGGGCCGGCCCGGTGCAATGGTGTTACGGCACACCTTTGTTCGTACCGCGCCACCGCGCAAGAGCCGTGATCCGGAAGGGCAGATTCAAGCCAGGAACCCCCGGAGCAGCGCGGCCGTCCCCGCGCAGTGCTCGCGCGCCACCACCCGCGCCTCCTCCTCGTCGCGGGCGAGCACCGCCTCGACGAGTGCCGTGTGCTGGCGCTGCGAGTGTTCGAGGTTCCGTACCAGCAGGGGTATGCAGTCCAGAAGTTCGTTGACGCCTGCCCGCACGCTGGCGTACCGGGACGCGAGGGAGGGGGAGCCGGAGAGCTCGGCGAGCGTCAGATGGAAGAGGGTGTCAAGTCTTCGGTAGTCGGGCAGAGGTGCCTCGTGTGTCGCCGCCAGAGCCGTGCGCAGCCGGTCCGCCCCCTCGCCGTCGAGGCCGCGCGACGCGCAGAGCCCGGCCGCCCCCGACTCCAGGACCTCGCGGAAGAGCAGGAGGTCCTCGATGTCGGTCTCCGCCACCCGGCGGCGCAGCTCCTCCCCGTCCGGCGGGCCGGTGCGGGGGAGTACGAACGTACCGCCGTACCGGCCGCGTCTGGCCTCGATCAGCCCCTCCTCCTGAAGCACCTTCAGCACCTCGCGCAGGGTGACGCGGCTGATGCCGAGGAGCGCGGCCAGCTCACGCTCGGCCGGCAGCCGCCCGCCGCCGGGCACCAGGCCGAGCCGGACCACCTGGAGGATCTGCTCCAGCGCCTCCTCGAAGCCGTTGCCCGCGCGGACCGGCCGCAGCGCGGGCAGCAGCAGATCAAAGGGCCCGGGGTCACCGCTCTCTTCCGCCACGTCCCGATTCCCTTCCCCCCAATGGTTTTCTCCCCTACCTTAGACCGGCCGGCTGACCGAACGAGGAGCATCCCGTGGCAGACCGAACACCCCCGCTGAGGACCGACGAGCTGCGCGTGCTCGTGGAACGCGGTGAGATCGACACCGTGGTCCTCGCCTTCCCCGACATGCAGGGCCGGCTGCAGGGCAAACGCTTCGCGGCGCCGTTCTTCCTCGACGAGGTGCTGGAACACGGCACGGAGGGCTGCAACTACCTGCTCGCCGTCGACACGGACATGAACACCGTCGACGGATTCGCGATGTCCTCCTGGTCCAACGGCTACGGCGACTTCGCGATGCGCCCCGACCTCACGACCCTCCGCCGGATCCCCTGGCACGAAGGGACGGCCCTGGTCATGGCCGACCTCGCCTGGGACGACGGCTCGCCGGTCGCCGCCGCACCCCGCCAGATCCTCCGGCGGCAACTGGAACGGCTCGCCGCACACGGCCTGAGCGCCCACGTCGGCACGGAACTCGAATTCATCGTCTTCAAGGACACCTACGAGCAGGCGTGGGACCGCAACTACCGCGGCCTCACCCCGGCCAACCAGTACAACATCGACTACTCCGTCCTCGGCACCGGCCGCATCGAACCGCTGCTGCGGCGCATCCGCAACGAGATGGCCGCCGCCGGTCTCACCGTCGAGTCCGCCAAGGGCGAGTGCAACCCGGGCCAGCACGAGATCGTCTTCCGCTACGACGAGGCCCTCGTCACCTGCGACCAGCACGCCGTCTACAAGACCGGCGCCAAGGAGATCGCCGCCCAGGAAGGCGTCGCGCTCACCTTCATGGCCAAGTACAACGAGCGCGAGGGCAACTCCTGCCACCTTCACCTCTCGCTCCAGGACTCCGAAGGGCACAGCGTCATGGCGGGCGAGGACGGCACGATGTCTCCCGTGATGCGGCACTTCCTCGCGGGCCAGCTCGCCGCCCTGCGCGACTTCTCCCTGCTGTACGCGCCGAACATCAACTCCTACAAGCGGTTCCAGCCCGGCTCCTTCGCCCCGACCGCCGTCGCCTGGGGTCACGACAACCGCACCTGCGCCCTGCGCGTCGTCGGACACGGCCGCTCGATGCGCTTCGAGAACCGGCTGCCCGGCGGCGACGTCAACCCGTACCTCGCGGTCGCCGGACTCGTCGCCGCCGGACTCCACGGCATCCGGCACGAACTGGAACTCCCCGACGCGTGCGAGGGGAACGCCTACACCGCCGGGTACGAGCAGGTCCCCACCACGCTCCGCGAAGCCGCCGCCCTCTGGGAGAGCAGCGAGGTGGCCAGGGAGGCCTTCGGCGAGGACGTCGTCGCGCACTACCGCAACATGGCGCGCGTCGAACTGGACGCCTTCGACGCAGCGGTGACCGACTGGGAACTCCGCCGCTCCTTCGAACGCCTGTGAGGCACCCCGTGATCCACGAACACCGTGTCCTGAACCCGGCGACCGGAGAACTCGTCGCCACCGTCCCCGCCACCACCGCCGCCGAGGTCGCCACCGCC
>NZ_DATMVN010000743.1:0-5927 GCF_035563135.1 Streptomyces sp. | reverse complement strand
AGCCGTGGTCTGCGGCCGCCGGAGCCGGATGCGACTGCACCGCTCCCGCTGCACCCGGCGGATGTCCGCCACGTTCGTCGTGGGGGCGGTGGTGACCGGCGGGACGAGTCTGCTGTCCGGTCGCCTGGTGGACGGGCTGGAGCCGATGTCCGCCGGTCTGATCCAGGCCACCGTCTCGACGGCCGCGTTCCTGCTGTTCGTCGGGCCCGCACGCCGCTGGACGGCCGACTCGGTGCGTCTCGGCGGGCGGGCGGCCCACGGGGGGACGGGCCGATGAGCACCCCCACCGGCTTCGACGAGCTGATCCATCCCGCCACCCGGCTGTCGGTGGTCGCGCTGCTCGCGGCCACCGAGTGGGCGGACTTCGCGTTCATCCGCGACAGCCTCTCGCTCAGCGACTCCGCGCTCTCCAAGCAGCTGCACACCTTGGAGGAAGCCGGGTACCTGGAGATCCACAAGGAGGGCGGCGGGCGCAAGCGGCGTACGAAGGTACGGCTGACGGACCGCGGCCGCACCGCCTTCGACGGGCATGTGGCGGCGCTCCGGGCCATCGTCGAGGGCGCCGGGGGCGCGGCGGCGGTGGCCGGCCCGGCGGCGGACGGCATTCCGGAGACGGCCGCGAACGGGGCGGCACCACGGCGGCGGGACCACGCGGAGGCAGGACGATGACGGCGCTCAAGCACACACCCGTACACCCCGCACCGCCCGCCACGGCCGGCCGGCCCGTCATCCAGGCCCGCGATGTGAGCATGTCGTACGGCGACGTCGACGTCCTCCACGGCATCGACCTGGACATTTACCGCGGCGAGGTCTTCGCGCTGCTCGGGCCCAACGGCGCCGGGAAGACCACCACCGTCGAGATCCTGGAGGGCTTCCGGAAGCGTTCCGCCGGGGAGGTCCGCGTCCTCGGTGCGGACCCGGAGCGCGGTGACGACGCGTGGCGCGGCCGCATCGGACTGGTCCTGCAGTCCTGGCGCGACCACCGCCGCTGGCGGGTCGCCGAACTGCTGACGCACTTCGCGGCGTACTACCCCGCCCCGCGTGACCCGGCCGGACTGCTGGAGCTGGTCGGCCTCACCGGCCAGGCCGGCCGGCAGGTCGACCGGCTGTCCGGCGGCCAGCGACGGCGGCTGGACGTCGCGCTCGGCATCGTCGGCCGCCCCGAACTCCTCTTCCTGGACGAGCCGACCACCGGCTTCGACCCGGAGGCGCGGCACGAGTTCCACCTCCTGGTCGAACGGCTGGCCCGCGACGAAGGCGTCACCGTCCTGCTCACCACACACGACCTGGTGGAGGCCGAGCGGCTCGCCGACCGGATCGCCATGCTGGTCGGCGGCCGGATCCGGGCCTGCGGGACCCCGGTGGAGCTGGCCCGGCGTGCCGCGGCGCAGGCCGAGGTCCGCTGGACGGACGAGGACGGGACGTCCCACCGCGAACGCACCGAGGACCCCTCGCGGCTCGTCTGGGAGCTCCACCAGGACGCGGACGGCCCGATCGCCGGCCTGGAGGTCCGCCGCCCGACGCTGGAGGACACCTATCTGCACATGGTGCACCGGGAGGACGAGGGCACGGACGGGGCCGCGGACGGGGAGGCGCAGGCCGTATGAGGGAGACACGCGTGACGGAGAAGACGGACCCAGCGGACGGGGCGGACGGGGCGGACATGGCAGGCACGGGGGACGCGACGGAGGGTGCGGGCGGGGCGCCGGACGGGACGGAGGGGCCCCGCCGCCGCACCCGCGCCTACTGGCGCGCCGGTTTCCTCCGCGGCGGCATCGAGCTGCGGCACCTCCTCCGCAACCCCAAGGAGATGTCCGGCCATCTGACCAATGTGGTGGTCGCGCTGCTGGTCGCCGTCTACATGAGCGACGACGTGCCCGGCACCCGGACCCCGATGGCCCATCTGGTGATCGCGGGGTTCGCCGCCTACCTGCTGTTCCAGATCGGGCTGCTCAGCCTTCCGCAGATGCTCGTGACCGAACGGGAGGAGGGCGCCCTGCTGCGGCTGCGCGCCACCCCCGGCGGGATACCGGCCTATCTCATCGCCAAGTGCCTGCTGGTGGTCGTCACGGCGGTCGGCTCCCTGGCCCTGCTCCTGGCGGCGACGGCACTGGTGGCGGACGGGCCGCTGCCGCGCGGGCCGGGTGACTGGCTGACGCTGGGGTGGGTCACCACCCTCGGGCTCCTCGCCGTCGTACCGCTGGGGGCGGCCATCGGCGCCGTGCTGCCCAACCCGCGTGAGGCGCTGGCGTTGATCATGCTGCCCACGATGGGACTGCTCATCACCTCCGGAACGGTGTTCCCGATCACCTCGCTGCCCGTGCCGGTCCAGCAGGTGGCCTCCGTCTTCCCGCTCAAGTGGATGGCGCAGGGCCTGCGTTCGGCGCTGCTGCCGGACTCCGCGCGGGCCGTCGAGCCGGCCGGCTCCTGGGAGCTGCCCATGGTCGCCCTGGTGCTGACCGCCTGGGCGGTCCTCGGGTTCCTCCTCGCGGTCCCTCTCCTGCGCCGCGCCGCCCGCCGCGAGTCCGGTTCCCGCCTGACCGCGCGACACCGCAAGGCGGAACGGAGCGGGGCGATGTCCGCGTAGGCGGCCTCCGGGGAGGGGGCGGGCCCTGCGCGACGCCCCATTCCCACGGTTGTTCTGTACGCGCCATAATCCGCTCCATGGTGAGCATGGGCGTGAGCAGAGGCGTGACCGGACGAAGCGAACACGGCAGCCGCGTCATCGGCCGGCGGCGCTTCCTGACCGGAGCGGCGGGTCTCACCGCGGGTGCTCTGCTGAGCGTCGTACCGCGTACGGCGGACGCCGCCTCCCGTACGGCGCGGGGCGTCCAGGACTGGATGGGCGCCCTCGCCGACAGCACCCCGCTCCAGCGCCTCACGATCCCGGGAACACATAACTCCGGGGCGCGGCACGGCGGCCCCTGGACGGAGTGCCAGAACACGACGGTCGCCGAGCAGCTCGACAGCGGCGTCCGTTTCCTCGACGTGCGCTGCCGGATCAGCGGTGACGCGTTCGCGATCCATCACGGAGCGTCGTACCAGCACCTGAATTTCGACGATGTGCTGACCGCCTGCCGCGACTTCCTGGCCCGGCGGCCGTCGGAGACCGTGCTGATGCGGGTCAAGCAGGAGTACTCCGAGGAGAGCGATGCCGCGTTCCGGCGGATCTTCGACCTCTATCTCGACGGCAAGGGCTGGCGGCCGCTCCTGCACCTCGGTTCCACGCTTCCGGACCTGGGCGGGGCCCGGGGCAAGGTGGTGCTGCTCGCCGACAACGGCGGGCTGCCGGGCGTCCGGTACGCCGACCCGGCGCTCTTCGACATCCAGGACGACTACATGGCGGAGCCGTTCGCCAAGTACCCCAGGATCGAGGCGCAGTTCCGCAGGGCCGCGCAACAGCCCGGCAAGCTGTTCATGAACTACGTGAGCACCGCGGCCCTGCTCCCCCCGCGCTGGAACTCCGACCGTCTGAACCCGCAGGTGCACGCGTTCCTCGACGGGGCGGAGGCCTCGGGCTGGACCGGTCTCGGGATCGTCCCGCTGGACTACCCGGCGACCCGCCCGGGGCTGGTGGAGTCGCTGATCCGGCACAACCCGACGGGCTGAGCCACACGTCCTCACACCTCCGGCGGCGGCGTCGGCGCCCCCGGCAGCCGGATCGACGCCACCGTGCCGGTGCCGCCCTCCGCCGGGCGCAGGGCGATGTCCCCGCCGGCGTGCCGGACCGTGCGGGCCACGATGGACAGGCCGAGGCCGGAGCCGGGGAGCTGACGGGCCGAGGGGGAGCGCCAGAAGCGGTCGAAGACGTGCGGGAGCTCCTCGGGAGGGATGCCGGGTCCGTGGTCCCGTACGGTCAGCTCGCCTCGGTGGAGCACGACGTCGATCGTCCCGCGGGCCGGGCTGAACTTCACCGCGTTGTCCAGGACGTTGACGACCGCCCGCTCCAGGGCGGCGGGCTCGGCGCGTACGTACCAGGGGGCCAGCTCGGCGGTGATGGTCAGCTCCGGGCCGCGCAGCCGGGCGCGCTGCAGGGCGTTGCGGGTGATCTCGTGCAGCGCGACCACCTGGAGGGGGCCGGGCTGGGCGGCGTCGGGGCGGGAGAGCTCCTGGAGGTCGCCGATGAGGGCCGCGAGCTCGGTCATCTGGGCCTTGACCGACGTCATCAGGGCCTTGCGGTCGTCGGGCGGGATGGCACGGCCCGTGTCGTCGCTGCGGGCGAGCAGCTCGATGTTCGTACGGAGCGAGGTGAGCGGGGTGCGCAGTTCGTGCCCGGCGTCCGCGATGAGCTGCGACTGGCGGTCGCGGGAGGTGGCCAGGGAGCTGGTCATGGAGTTGAACGAGCGGGAGAGGCGTGCGATCTCGTCCTCCCCCTCGGCGGGGATCCGGACGGTCAGGTCCTCGGTCTCGGCGACGTGCTCCACGGCGTGGGCGAGGTCGTCGACGGGGCGCAGGCCGGTACGGGCGACCCACAGACCCGCCGCGCCCGCACCGACGACGCCTATGCCGGCGACGAGGGCCAGCACCCAGGCGAGGGTGGAGAGGGGGGCGGTGACCTCGCTCATGGGGCGGGCGATGGAGACCGCCAGGTTCCCGGATTCCGTTCCGGGGCCCCGGACAGCGAGCTGTGAGGTGAAGACCCGCATGTCCGTGCCGTTCTCGGCCGTCTCCGTGTGCAGGGCGTAGGTCCGCTGCCGCTCGGCCACGCGCAGGTCCTCGTCGCTCACCGGCAGTTTCGATGTGCCGGGAGCCACGCAGACCGTCCCCTGGGAGTCGATGAGCTGGACCGTCGCACCGGTGAAGGGCTGGGGCGGCAGCCCGGTGTCGCCCTTGCAGTAGGTGTACAGGTCCGCCAGGTAGGGCTGGTCCACCTTGGAGCCGCGCAGCGACTCGTCCAGCTGGTGCTCCAGCTGTTCCCGGGTCACGAACCAGCAGGCCGCTGCCACCGCCGCCACCGCCACCGCGACCGCCATGGCGACCAGCAGGGCGAGCCGTGAGCGCAGCGGCAGGGCGCGGAGCCGGCGGGGGAGGCCGGTCACCCGTCACCGCCGCCGGAGCGCAGGGCGTAGCCGACGCCCCGCACCGTGTGGACGAGGCGCGGCTCACCGCCCGCCTCCGTCTTGCGGCGCAGGTACATCACGTACACGTCCAGGGAGTTGGAGCTGGGCTCGAAGTCGAAACCCCAGACCGCCTTGAGGATCTGCTCGCGGGTCAGCACCTGGCGGGGGTGGGCCAGGAACATCTCCAGGAGGGTGAACTCGGTGCGGGTGAGCTCCACCCGGCGGGTGCCCCGGGTCACCTCACGGGTGCTCAGGTCCATGCGGAGGTCCGCGAAGGACAGCACGTCCTCGTCGGGGAGGGGTCCGCCCGCGGTGACGGCGTACGAGCTGCGGCGCAGCAGGGCGCGGATGCGGGCGAAGAGCTCGTCCAGCTCGAAGGGCTTGACCAGGTAGTCGTCGGCGCCGGCGTCCAGGCCCGTGACCCGGTCGCCGACGGTGTCGCGGGCGGTGAGCATCAGGATGGGTGTGGTCGACCCCGTGGACCGGATGCGCCGGGCGGCGGTGAGGCCGTCCATGCGGGGCATCTGGATGTCCAGGACGATCAGGTCGGGAGCGTACGTCTCGGCCTTGGCCAGGGCGTCGTAGCCGTCCACGGCCACCTCGGTTCCGTACCCCTCGAACGCGAGGCTGCGTTGCAGCGCCTCGCGCACGGCGGGCTCGTCGTCGACGATCAGGACGCGCTGCGGACCGTCTTCGGCGGGGCTCATCGCTTCTTCGTCCTCTTCCTTCGTGCCGGGCGTGCCGGGCGTGCCGGGTGCGGTGTGCGGGGCCCTCAGCCTCGCACGGCCGCCGCACGGCGTCGCGCGGCACGGCGGCGGCGCTCACGGCCGGTGCCGCTGCGGACCCCGGGCGGGCGGGGACCGTTCG
>NZ_DATMVN010000742.1:0-3681 GCF_035563135.1 Streptomyces sp. | reverse complement strand
ACCGAGATCGTGCTCAGCGTGCGATGGAACGGGTCTCCCGGTTGGCGCGTAGGCTCGACAGGACTCTGGGAGGAGAATCTTGTCGAGTTTGAGCTTCCCGTCGGCGCGGGCGGTCGGACGCGGGGCGGCCTGGTACCGCGGGGATTGCCACGTGCACTCCGTCCACTCGGACGGGGAACTCTCCCCCGAAGCGTTGGCCGTCCGGGCGAGGGCGGCCAGGCTCGACTTCATCGCGACGACGGAGCACAACTCGGTCGCGGCCCCGGGGGTGTGGGGGCATTTGGCCGCCGATGACTTTTTGATCCTTCTCGGCGAAGAGGTGACCACGGAGACCGGGCACTGGCTCGCGCTCGGCCTCAATCCCGGCGAGGTCGTCGACTGGAACCACCAGGTCAGGGACGGACTGGTGGACAAGTGCTTGGACCAGGTCCACCGAGCAGGGGGCCTGTGCGTGGCCGCGCACCCACATGCGCCCTACCCGTCGGGCGACTTCATGTTCCCCTTCCTTGGCTTCGATGTGGTGGAGGTATGGAACGGTCTGTGGACTTCGGACCGGCCCTGGAATGCCGACAACGAGGCGGCCCTGGCCGAATGGGGGCGGAGCCTCGCGGCGGACCTTCGCACGGGCTCGTGGCGGCCGGCGATGGGCAACAGCGATACCCACTTGGAAGGGCAGATCGGGATCCCTCACACCGTGGTCTTCGCTGAGGAACTGAGCGCGGAGGCAGTGCTGGCCGGGATCTGTGCCGGCCGCAGCTGGATTGCCGAGTCGGCGGATGTGGACGTGTCGTTCACCGCCCATGCGGCTGGCCGCGTTGCCGGGGTGGGCGAGTGGCTCGCGACTCAGGGTGGGCAGGTGGAAGTGCATGCTGCAGTACGGGGCGTGCCGGCGGGGACCGTCAGCTTCCACACCGATCGAGGAAAGGTCCACCGAGCTCCCCTCCCTGATGACGGGCCGGGAGCGGTGCAGTGGGATACGACAGCGGAGCGGTCAGCGTTCGTCCGCATCGAGGTCCGACATCACAGCGGGCACGTCGCCGCACTCACCAATCCGATCATCCTCAACTGACCGCTCATTTCATCGTGCGGTCCGCAGGCGGCGGAGGCACATGAGGCTGCATGCCAGTTCGAGCAGGCCCTGATGAAGGTCGGCGCGTCGTTCGTAGCGAATCCGGAGTCGTTTGAACTGGTGCAGCCAGGCGAAGGCCCGTTCCACCACCCAGCGGACTTTGCCGAGCCCTGAGCCGTGGACGACGCCGCGTCGGGCGATCATCGGCTTGATGCCGCGCTTCCACAGCAGGCGGCGGTATTTGTCGAAGTCGTAGCCCCGGTCGGCATACAGGTGCCGCGGCTTGCGGCGAGGCCGTCCTCGTAGCCCCCGGATCGGCGGGACCGCGTTGAGCAGCGGCAGCAGCTGGGTGATGTCGTGGCGGTTGCCGCCGGTGAGCGTGACGGCGAGCGGGGTTCCGTGCCGGTCGACTATCAGGTGGTGTTTGGAGCCGGGCCGGGCGCGGTCGACTGGCGAGGGGCCGACGTGATCCCCCCTTTTAGGGCCCTGACATGCGAGCCGTCAACAGCGCAGTGCTCAAGATCCAGCAGGGCGGCGCGGCGAAGCTCGGGCAGCAGGGCTGCGTGCAGGCGCGGCCAGACGCCAGCCTCGGTCCAGTCTCGCAGGCGACGCCAGGCCGTCACCCCGGAGCAGCCGACCGTTTCAGCCGGGACATCACGCCAGGCGACACCAGTCCGCAGTACGTACATCACCCCGGTGAGGGCCGCCCGGTCGGGAACACGCAGTCGCCCGGGGTGGCGGCGGCGCCGCTCAGGAGCGGGCGGCAGGAGCGGAACCACCCGTTCCCACAAGTCATCCGGAACAAGATCAGCACGCACCCGGACACCTTGCCGACCAAGATCGCTAGATGCAAGACCCGCGGTTCAACTCATTCTGAAACGATCAGTTAGCTGCGGAGAGCCGGAGAGCCGCCGCGAGACGCTGCGCCCTCTGCCTCTCTGGTGCGGGTCGCCGCAGCAGCCCGCACCAGAGAGGTTTTCTGCCGATTCAGGGTTCAGTGGGTCGTGCTCGGACGGGACACGCGGGGCCTTCCGCACCTCGCAGCATGGTGATCCTCGACCATGCCAACAAGCTGCGGAAGTGTGTCTCCATGCTCGACGTCACACAGGCGTTGGCTGCACGCTGAGTGAACTAGCTCGAGATCGTGCTTGGCGGGGTCGTCGGAGCCCTGGATCTGGTAGTCATCCCAGCAGATCTCCGCGACGGGCGGGACCGGGAGGACTGCTGAGGTGCTGGCCGCATTCGTTGCGGCGGCGATGGCCCAGGCTTGCGCGGCGTCCTCGTCGTCCTGTTCGCTGGCTGCTTCCTGCGGGGCGAAGGTCTCCAGTACGCGGCAGCCCTCTTCTGGGGCCTCCGTTGTCAGGCAGTCACAGCCCGTCGCCGCGTGGCGGAGCAGGTGTACGTAGCTTGTGCCAGGGAAGCGCCCCGCCGCGTTGAGCGTCGCGAGTTCGCGGCGCACCTCAGGCAGGAGGGCGCGCGCGGTTTCAGGGGTGTCCAGCAGGTCGCAGAACTCCCAGCCGACGGCGATGCTGTCGCGCTCGGCGTACAGCGCGTACAGGCCGGTGGAGTCGGATGTGGATGCGTCGGTGCCCTCAGGGTCCGACAGGGCTGCTACTGAGTTCATGGGATGCTCCGCTGTTAGGGGTGGAGACTTGTCGCCCTCACGGAAGGCACCCGCAAACTATGTAATTAGCCAGGCTTATTCAATGCACTGCATCCGTTGCTTCCGCCGATGTTCCCGGGCTCGTTGAGCACGGGCGCCTGCCCTGGCTGAGAGGCGACGCACGGCGGTCAGGCCTCGTCGCGCGGGCGCCACTCATGCCGCAGGTTGTCGCGGTCGTTGGAGGCGATCTGGGTGCGGACGCGTGAGTGGCTTACGCGTCTCTCACCTCACGAGCGGAGCGGCCTGTCCGCCTGGCCGCGCCCTCACTTGGGGCGGTCTGCCCACAGGACAGTGGGCAGCTGGAGATGCGGGCCGTGTTACTGCGGGGCCTTGGTCGGTCCGTCCCAAGCCGGATCTGCCAGCACGGCGTGGTTGGCGGAGTCCCAGGCAGGGTCTCCTGGCATTGCCTGGCTGAGGGCGCCAGCTGAAAGCGCGCTGCCTGCCACGATGCTGGCGGCCACCGCGAGGCCCAGTACTGCCGCAACTGCCGCGGCTCTGCTTCGGATCGCGCGAGAGCGGGTGGGGTGTTGGTCCGAAGGATGGTGCGCGAGGTGACAGGTGCGGTTGGTCGCTGTTGCTCTGGACAAAGGAGCCTCCATCAGTGGTGATTGGCCTGGGCCAAGTTTGCACTTGCGGGAACAGTACCCGCGAGGAGCAGAGCCGGAATGGCTACGCTCGTCCCGCACGGCGCTGCAAAAGGCCCTCCTGTCCCGCCTGGCGGGACGGGACCACGTGGACGTGGTAGTGCCTGAGACATGGCGACGGGCCAGCAACCACCCCTGCACCAAGTGCTCGAGGTACCGCGATCGATACTGTCGCGGCCTGGAAGGGGTTGCTGGCCCGTCGGTCCATCAGAGTAGCGCGCGCCGGCCGTGGTCCGCCACGGTCGGCTTTCCCAGTTACTGCTCGCGCGGGGCAGTTCGGCGCCGGTGCCGCCGGGTTTTTGCGA
>NZ_DATMVN010000741.1:0-12813 GCF_035563135.1 Streptomyces sp. | reverse complement strand
GGGAAACGCCCGGTTACATTCCGAACCCGGAAGCTAAGCCTTTCAGCGCCGATGGTACTGCAGGGGGGACCCTGTGGGAGAGTAGGACGCCGCCGAACAATTATTCCGGGAAAGCCCCGTGCCCTTGTGGCACGGGGCTTTCCTGCGTTCAGTGACTCTCTCCTCCCACCTCCCACCCCTGTGCATCGGAGCTCCGAGGCGGAGGGTAGGGTCAGGGGGCATCATCGGCACGTTCTTCACAGGAGGCCCCCGGGTGGAGGTCCAGGAGACTCGAGTTCAGACGGACCGAGTACTCACCATCCCCAACATCCTCAGCATGGCTCGCCTTGTCGGCGTACCGCTTTTCCTGTGGCTGATTCTTCGCCCCGTGTTCGGCGGGCCCAACAGTGACGGCTGGGCCCTGCTGGTTCTGATGCTGAGCGGAGTCAGTGACTACCTAGACGGCAAGCTCGCCCGTCGCTGGAATCAGATCAGCAGTCTCGGCCGGCTCCTGGACCCGGCTGCTGACCGCCTCTATATTCTGTCGACCCTCCTCGGACTCACCTGGCGCGAGATTCTGCCGTTGTGGCTGACGGCCGCACTCCTCGCTCGTGAGCTGATGCTGCTCGTCATGGTGGGAATCCTTCGCAAGCACGGCTATCCGCCGCCGCAGGTGAACTTCCTGGGCAAAGCTGCAACCTTCAACCTGATGTACGCCTTCCCCTTGTTGCTGCTCAGCGACGGAAGTGGTTGGCTTGCTTCACTGGGCACCATTTTCGGATGGGCGTTCGCCGGGTGGGGTACAACCCTCTATTGGTGGGCAGGAATCCTGTACGTGGTCCAGGTCCGCCGTCTGATCAAGGCGGATCGAGTAGCCGATTAGCTCGTTGACGTGGTGCCGTGCAGAGTCGCCGGCCCGCACCGGAGTTGTGGTGTAGCCCCGACGGGCGAAGTCGGCCAGACCGTCGTCTCTTCGAGGAGGACGTTACCGACATGAAGGCCGTCGTGATGGCAGGCGGTGAAGGCACCCGCCTTCGCCCCATGACCTCAAGCATGCCCAAGCCGCTCCTGCCCGTGGCCAACCGGCCCATCATGGAGCATGTGCTGCGCCTGCTCAAAAAGCATGGGCTCAATGAGACCGTGGTCACCGTCCAGTTCCTCGCCTCCCTCGTCAAGAACTACTTCGGCGACGGCGAAGAACTCGGGATGGAGCTCAGCTATGCCAACGAGGAGAAGCCACTCGGCACCGCGGGGAGTGTGAAGAACGCCGAAGAGGCTTTGAAGGACGACACCTTCCTGGTCATTTCCGGCGACGCCCTCACAGACTTCGATCTCACCGACCTCATCGCGTTCCACAAGGAGAAGGGCGCGCTCGTCACGGTGTGCCTGACCCGCGTCCCGAATCCGTTGGAATTCGGGATCACGATCGTGGATGAAGACGGGAAGGTCGAGCGCTTCCTGGAAAAGCCGACCTGGGGCCAGGTCTTCTCCGACACGGTGAACACGGGCATCTACGTCATGGAGCCCGAGGTCTTCGACTACGTCCAGGCCGACACCTCCGTGGACTGGTCGGGCGATGTGTTCCCGCAGCTCATGAAGGACGGCAAGCTGATCTGCGGCTACGTGGCGGAAGGCTACTGGGAGGACGTGGGCACGCACGAAAGCTACGTCAAGGCCCAGGCCGACGTGCTGGAGCGCAAGGTCGACGTCGAGCTCGACGGCTTCGAGATCTCCCCAGGGGTCTGGGTCGCGGAAGGCGCAGAGGTGCACCCCGACGCGGTGCTGCGGGGGCCGCTGTACATCGGTGACTACGCAAAGATCGAAGCAGGCGCAGAGATCCGCGAACATACCGTGGTGGGTTCGAACGTCGTCGTGAAATCGGGTGCGTTCCTGCACCGGGCGGTCGTGCACGACAACGTCTACATCGGACAGCACAGCAATCTGCGCGGCTGCGTGGTCGGCAAGAACACCGACATCATGCGGGCCACCCGCATCGAGGACGGTGCTGTCATCGGTGACGAGTGCCTGGTCGGCGAAGAATCGATCATCCAGGGCAATGTCCGGGTCTACCCCTTCAAGACCATCGAGGCCGGCGCCTTCGTCAACACCTCGGTGATCTGGGAGTCGCGCGGGCAGGCGCACCTCTTCGGAGCCCGCGGTGTCTCCGGCATCCTGAACGTCGAGATCACCCCGGAGCTCGCCGTCCGGCTCGCCGGTGCGTACGCGACGACCCTGAAGAAGGGCGCGTCGGTGACCACCGCCCGGGACCACTCCCGTGGTGCCCGTGCGTTGAAGAGAGCGGTCATCTCCGCGCTCCAGGCCAGTGCCATCGACGTCCGCGACCTGGAGAACGTGCCGCTCCCGGTGGCCCGGCAGCAGACCGCGCGGGGAAGCGCCGGCGGCATCATGATCCGTACGACCCCCGGCGTGCCGGATTCGGTCGACATCATGTTCTTCGACGAGCGGGGAGCCGATCTCTCCCAGGCACGCCAGCGGAAACTGGACCGGGTCTACGCCCGTCAGGAATACCGCAGGGCCTTCCCCGGCGAGATCGGGGACCTGCACTTCCCGTCGAGCGTCTTCGACTCCTACACGGGGTCCCTGCTCCGCAACGTCGATACGGCGGGTATCGCCGATGCGGGCCTCAAGGTGGTCGTGGACGCTTCCAACGGCAGCGCCGGGCTCGTTCTGCCCAGCCTCCTCGGACGCCTCGGCGTGGATGCGCTGACCATCAACCCGGGGCTCGACGAGTCCCGGCCGACCGAGTCCGCCGAATCCCGGCGGGCGGGACTGGTGCGCCTCGGCGAAATCGTGTCGTCCGCACGGGCCGCCTTCGGTGTGCGGTTCGATCCCGTCGGTGAACGGCTGTCCCTCGTGGACGAGCGAGGCCGGATCATCGAGGACGACCGGGCGCTGCTGGTCATGCTCGACCTCGTGGCTGCCGAACGGAGGAGCGGGCGGGTGGCCCTCCCGGTGACGACAACCCGCGTCGCCGAACAGGTGGCGGCCTATCACGGCACGCAGGTGGAGTGGACGACCACGTCACCTGACGATCTGACCCGAGTGGGCCGTGAGGACACCACGATCTTCGGCGGCGACGGCCGGGGCGGTTTCATCGTGCCGGAGTTCAGCAGTGTCTTCGACGGTGCGGCGGCCTTCGTCAGGCTCATCGGCCTGGTGGCCAGGACGCAGCTCACCCTCAGCCAGATCGATGCCCGTATCCCGCGCGCCCACGTGCTGCGCCGCGATCTCGCCACTCCGTGGGCGGTCAAGGGGCTTGTCATGCGCCGGGTGGTGGAGGCTGCGGGAGACCGGAGTGTGGACACCACCGACGGTGTGCGGGTCGTCGAGACCGACGGGCGTTGGGTGATGGTGCTGCCCGACCCGTCGGAGGCGGTCACCCACCTGTGGGCGGAAGGCCCTGACGACGCCTCGGCCCAGGCACTGCTCGACGAATGGGCGGCGGTCGTGGACAGCGCGGGCGCCTGACACGGCGACCGTAGGCCCGGAAGCCGGTGTGCACGTCTTCCGGGCCAACGGTGGGGGCATTCGGCGGCAGCACGCATGACGTGCGACGATGTGCGGCATGTCGCAGCCGCCCCCCGATCGGAGTAGCGCTCCGCCGCGTCCTCGCCCCGACGCGTCCATGTCGCTGCTGACCACCGTGATGGAACACAGCCTCGACGAGGGATATGCCGAGGCTTCGGCCCGTCGCCGGGCCGAGGGCAGAGACGGGATGCCACGCACGCTGAAGGCGAAGCTGGGGCTCGCCGCAGGCCTGGTACTGGCTGCCCTCGTGGTGACGCTCGGCGCCGCCGAGGCCCAGGTCGCGGCGCCGGTCGTGGCCAAGGAGCGCGAGGAGCTCATCGACCGGGTGAACGCCGAGACCTCCAAGGCGGACGCGCTGGAGGCGGACGTCGAGGAGTTGCGCAAGGACGTCGGCGAGCGGCAGCGCAAGGCGCTTCAGGAGCACGGCGGGGATCAGGGCGGCCTTGTGGCACTGCTGTCCGGTGCCACCGCCGTCGAAGGCCCCGGGATCAAACTGGTCGTGGACGACGCCGAGGACACCGACCAGAGCGGCGGCGGTCCCCGTGAGTCCACCGGCTTCGCCGATACCGGACGTGTACGTGACCGGGACATGCAACGCGTGGTCAACGGTCTGTGGCAGTCCGGCGCCGAGGCGGTCGCCATCAACGGGCAGCGGCTGACGGCCCTTTCCGCGATTCGTGCGGCGGGCGACGCCATACTGGTCGACAACAGGCCGCTGGTGCCGCCGTACACGGTTCTGGCGGTGGGGGACGGGAAGAAGCTCGCCACGGCCTTCCAGGACAGTGCGGACGGCCAGTACCTCCAGGCGCTGCACGAGAACTTCGACATCCGCACCAGCCTCTCCGAGCAGGAGAAGGTGCGTCTTCCGGCCGCGCCCAGCCTGATCGTACGTACAGCAGAGCCTCAGGCCGCAGACACGGGCAGTGGTGCGGCAGACACAAGGAAGGGCACATCGTGATCGCCGTACTGGGCCTCGTCGTGGGAGTCGTGGTCGGACTGTTGGTCCGGCCCGAAGTGCCGGCGGTGGTCGAGCCCTACCTGCCGATTGCCGTGGTGGCCGCGCTCGACGCCGTCTTCGGCGGTCTGCGGGCCATGCTCGACGGGATCTTCGTGGACAAGGTCTTCGTGGTGTCGTTCCTGTCGAACGTCGTGGTGGCGGCGCTGATCGTCTTCCTCGGCGACAAGCTGGGCGTCGGGGCCCAGCTCTCCACCGGAGTGGTGGTCGTGCTCGGCATCCGGATCTTCTCCAACGCCGCGGCCATCCGCCGGCACGTCTTCCGGGCCTGAGGCCGATGAGCGAGGAACAGAACCGGAACAGCGACCAGAACCCCGGCGGCAGGGGCGCCGCCGGGGCGCTCCCGGCCGAGGCGCCGGCCCCGGCACCAGCTCCGTCTTCCCCTCCGCGCCCACAGGGCGGGCCGGAGGAGGTCTCCGGCCGTCAGCGGCTCCGGGCAGGCCTCTGGCCGCCCAGGGTGAGCAGGGCCCAACTGATCGTGGCGCTCCTGCTGTTCGTCCTCGGTCTGGGACTGGCCATCCAGGTCAGGTCGAACAGTGACAACAGTGCTCTGCGTGGTGCCCGCCAGGAGGACCTGGTCCGTATCCTCGACGAGCTGGACAACCGGACCCAGCGCCTCGAGGACGAGAAGCAGCGCCTCGACGACCAGCGCACGGAACTGGAGAACAGTTCGGACCAGGCGGAGGAAGCCCGCAAGCAGACGCTCGAAAAGGAGCGGCAGCTCGGTATCCTGGCGGGCACCGTCGCGGCGCACGGCCCCGGCATCACGCTGACCATCAGTGACCCGACCGGCGCGGTGGAGGCCGACATGCTCCTCGACACCATCCAGGAGCTCCGTGCGGCGGGCGCGGAGGCGATGGAGATCAACGGTGTGCGGGTGGTGGCCAATACATACTTCTCCGGTGACGGGGGAGAGTTGAGAGTCGACGGCCGCAGGATCGAGGCTCCCTACGAGTTCGAGGTCATCGGCAAGCCGCAGGATCTGGAGCCGGCTCTGAACATCCCGGGCGGTGTGGTGCAGACGCTCGAGAAGGAGCAGGCCACCGCGGAGGTCACGCGCGCCGACGACGTCGTCGTGGACGCCTTGCGACCCGCGAAGCGGCCTGATCACGCTCGGTCGTCGTCGCAGTGAGGCGGAGGTGCACGGTGCTCACAGGACACGCACACCAGGTTGCGGGGGGTCGGCGCAACGGATTGGTGACGCGTGGTGGAAACTGTCGGGTGGATACGGACGTTGTGAAGATGTCCGGGGCGGCAGTTGTGTTCATTCAGGGTTCGTCCTGCCCCACGGGCGGGTCTATTTCGGTCAAGGGGAAACGCCCGTGAAGTTGTTTGCGAAGTTGTTCGGAAAGAGCGCCCGCGAGGACAGCAACAGCGCTGCCCGCCACCGCGCTCCGCGTCAGGGTCAGGGCGCCGAGGAGCAGGGCTCTGAGCGCCCGCTCTTCCGCGACGAGGTCCAGGGTGCCGTCGGCGGGGCCGGCGCGTCGTCCGCCGATCCCGGAGGTTCCGGGCGCATAGGTGTGTGTACGAGGTGCGGGCATCGCAACGCAGAGGCCAGTCGTTTCTGCTCCAACTGTGGTTCGCCGCTGAGAGGCGGAGTGCCCGAGCGTGCCTCGGAGACCACCTCGACGATCTCGATCTCGGGTATCGAGGCGTACGAGGCCGAGGCGACAGGGCAGACGGCCCTCCCCTCGCTCTCCCCGGAGGCTCAGGCCGCGGTCGACGCCCTGCCGGCGGGTTCCGCGCTGCTGGTGGTCCGGCGCGGCCCGAACTCCGGCAGCCGCTTCCTGCTGGACGGCGACCTGACGACGGCCGGCCGTCACCCGCAGAGCGACATCTTCCTCGACGACGTGACCGTGTCGCGGCGTCATGTGGAGTTCCACAGGAGTCCGGACGGTAGTTTCACCGTGGGCGACGTCGGAAGCCTCAACGGCACGTACGTCAACCGCGAGCGCATCGATTCCGTCGCGCTGACCAATGGCGACGAAGTCCAGATCGGAAAGTACCGGCTGGTCTTCTACGCGAGCCAGCGGGGCGTGTGACCCTCCCCGGACTCCGTCCGGGGGACCCCCAGGAAGGTTCATGCTGCGAACACCGACAGGCGGTGCCGGTCACGGCACCGCCGCCGCGGGCGAGCGAGCGATGAGCATCGGCACGGTGCTTCTGCAGCTGCGCGACGAGTTTCCCGAAGTGACCATCTCCAAGATCCGCTTCCTGGAGGCGGAAGGGCTCGTCGAGCCCCAGCGGACGCCGTCGGGCTACCGGAAATTCAGCCCTGCCGATGTTGAGCGGCTGGCTCAGGTACTGCGCATGCAGCGGGACCACTACCTGCCGCTCAAGGTCATCCGGGAACACCTGGAGGCCCTGGCCCGCGGAGAGCAGGCCGCGCTGCCGTCCGGCGGCGGGCAGGGTGAGCCTGCGGGCGTCCCGTGGGACCCGACCCTGGGGCAGGCCACCGCCGCCCGCATCGGACGCTCCGAGCTTCTCGCCGCGGCCGAGGCCACCGAGGAGCAGCTCGACGAGTGGGAGTCGTACGGCTTGATCGTGCCGGCCGTCGGCGGAAGCTACGACGCCGAGGCGGTCACTGTGGCGCGACTGGTGGCGGACCTGGGCAGATTTGGCCTGGAACCACGGCATCTGCGGGCCGTCAAGGCGGCCGCCGAGCGTGAGGCGGGACTGGTCGAGCAAGTCGTCGCGCCCCTGCGTCGGCACCGGAATCCGCAGACCAGGGCACATGCGGAGGCCACCGCGAAGGAGCTGGCGGAGCTCTCCGTACGACTCCATGCCGCGCTCGTACAGGCCGCTCTGAAGGTCAGCTTCCACTGAGGGCGGAGGAGCCCGACTATCCAAACATGGCGGGCACGTCCTAGGGTTGCTGTGTGAACGAGCTCGACGTTGTGGGTGTCCGGGTGGAAATGCCCTCCAACCAACCGATCGTGCTCCTGCGTGAAGTGGGAGGCGACCGGTACCTCCCTATTTGGATCGGCCCTGGGGAAGCGACCGCGATCGCCTTCGCCCAGCAGGGCATGGCTCCGGCCAGGCCGCTGACCCATGATCTCTTCAAGGATGTGCTCGAGGCCGTGGGCCAGGAGCTCAGCGAGGTCCGGATCACGGACCTCCGAGAAGGGGTCTTCTACGCGGAGCTGGTCTTTGCCAGTGGGGTCGAGGTGAGCGCGCGGCCGTCCGACGCCATAGCGCTCGCCCTGCGCACCGGCACACCGATCTACGGGAGTGACGGTGTGCTGGACGACGCAGGCATCGCCATTCCCGACGAGCAGGAGGACGAGGTGGAGAAATTCCGCGAGTTCCTCGATCAGATCTCGCCGGAGGACTTCGGTACCAACAGTCAGTGACCGCCCTGTGGGGCAGTGTCAGCGCATCCGACAAGCCGTTCCCTGGAACCAGTCACGGGAAACCACCCTCAGGGTGATTATCACTCGGCGTGCCGAGTGTGGCGATCGTTGACGCACCCCTGGTGACTGCCTACCTTCGAGGTGGCAGGTCAAGGACGGAGGTCGGCGTGAGAAGCAGCGGCGACGGTACGGCTGCGGGTGGGCCGTACCGGCAGCACGGCAGTGCGGCCGACCACTCCATCAGACAGCCGGTTCAGCCGGCGGTGGTGGCAGCGGACGGTGCGGCAGGGGCAGGGGACATCGGCTACCGTGGGCCGACGGCATGTGCGGCGGCCGGGATCACCTACCGACAGCTCGACTACTGGGCGCGTACGGGACTCGTCGAGCCGAGCGTACGGCCGGCGTACGGGTCGGGGACCCAGCGGCTCTACAGCTTCCGGGACGTGGTTCTCCTCAAGATCGTCAAGCGGTTCCTGGACACAGGTGTCGCTCTGCAGAACATCCGCACCACCGTTCAGCACCTCAGGGCCCGCGGATTCGCGGACCTCGAGCGGATGACACTGATGAGTGACGGTGCGACGGTCTACGAGTGCTCGTCCCCCGATGAGGTCGTGAACCTGCTCCAGGGCGGCCAGGGCATCTTCGGGATCGCCGTCGGAGTCGTCTGGAAGGATGTCGACGCGGCCCTGTCCCAGCTCCACGGGGAGCGTGTCGACACCGGGGAGACCCTGGTCGGCCACAACCCCGCCGATGAACTGGCGCGGCGGCGTAATCGCGCGGGCTGAGCCACCGGGGCCGGATGGCGAGGCGCGGGTGCCGGGCGGGGCGGTTGTCAGTGGCGTAGGGCAGCATCGGTCCGTGTGAGAGCCGCACCCACCATCCTGCATCTGGACATGGACGCCTTCTACGCCTCTGCGGAGCAGGCGGCGAAGCCCAGCCTGCGCGGCAAACCGGTGGTGGTGGGCGGTCTGGGGATGCGTGGGGTGGTCGCCACGGCGTCGTACGAGGCGCGGCGTCTCGGCGTGCACTCGGCGATGCCGATGGCACAGGCAAGACGGCTGGCGCCCAACGCGGCCTATCTGGTCCCGCGTTTCGCGCTGTACCGGACGGTGAGCGACCAGGTGATGGAGCTGCTGGGCAGACTGTCACCGCTCGTGGAACCGCTCAGTCTGGACGAGGCCTTCGTCGATCTGGAGGCCGGCGGGGCCGCCGACGACTCCGCCTCCGCACGGCGGGTCGGTGAGCAGCTGCGTACCGCGATCCGGGCCGTCACCGGACTCAGCGGCTCCGTCGGTCTCGCCGGCTCCAAGATGCTGGCCAAGATCGCCTCGGAGGAGGCGAAACCGGATGGACTGCTGCTGATCGAGCCCGGCACCGAGCGTGAGCTCCTGGCCCCCATGTCCGTGCGCGTGCTCCCAGGTGTGGGGCCCGCCACCGGGGACCATCTCCGGCGCGCCGGCATGACTGCCGTCAGCCACCTGGCGGAGGCGGGCGAGGCGGAGCTCGTGCGGCTGCTGGGCAGGGCGCACGGCGTCGCGCTCCACCGCATGGCCCAGGGGCACGACGACCGTCCCGTCGTCGCCGAGAGGGACGCCAAATCCGTGTCCGTCGAGGACACCTTCGACGTGGACCTGCATGACCGTGTGCGGGTCAGGACGGAGGTGGAGCGGCTCGCGACCCGGTGCGTGCAGCGGCTGCGGGACGCGGGGCGGTCCGGACGCACCGTCGTCCTCAAGGTGCGCCGCTACGACTTCTCGACGCTCACCAGGTCCGAGACCCTCCGTGGCCCCACCGACGACCCCACAGTGGTCAGGGAGGCCGCTGCGCGGCTTCTGGAGGCCGTGGACACGACCGGCGGTGTGCGGCTGCTCGGAGTCGGTGTCACAGGGCTGGCGGACTTCACGCAGGAGGATCTCTTCGCGCAGGCCGCCGACGCCGAGCAGGCCGCCGGGGATTTCGCTGCCGCCGATGCCGTCCCGGAGGAGCGGAACGGCACGGGGGAGGAGGCTGCGGGGGCGCATCCCCGGGAGAACGAGGAGCAGTCGGCATCGCGGCGCTGGTCCGCAGGCCACGACGTACGGCACGACGTCCACGGGCACGGCTGGGTGCAGGGCAGCGGCGTCGGACGTGTCACCGTTCGCTTCGAGGAACCGTGGACGCCCCCGGGCCGGGTGCGCACCTTCCGTGTCGATGATCCGGAGCTGCGGCCGGCCGGACCGCTTCCACTGGTGCGGGACGCGGTGGACTACTCCTCGTGGCCGGCGAGCCTGCCGAAGTCCCTGTCGGGACCCGGCCCGGCGGAAGGGGAGGAGTCCAGTCCGTAATGGCGGTAGAGCTGCAGTTCCTGCTCGGGAGACAGGTGGCGGCCCACTCCGAAGTCGGGTGCGTCCTTGATCAGGGCCCGGTCGAAGGGGATCATCAGCGAGCCGTCGACGAATTCGCTCGGCTCCAGCGGGACGAACGCGTCCCTGGTGAAGAGACCGGTGCGTACGGCGGCCCACTCGGGCACCCCGGTGGCGTCGTCGAGATAGACCTCGTCCACCGTTCCGATCTTGGCACCTTGACGGTCGAAGGCCTTGCGGCCGATCAGGCTGCGCGGATCGATGTCGGTCTGCACGGTGCCTCCCACTGGTCACGGCTGCCTCAGGTGGTCGCGGCTGCTCCACAGGCACTACGAAAGGCCAGATCCGGGCCGACGGCCACTCGGGACGGCCCCGGCCGGCCCGCTGGTAGGCTGGAACACGGCTGCTGACCCCGCGCGGGAGAGTCCTCCGGAGCGATCCGGAGGCGCCGAAGGAGCAACTCCTCCCCGGAATCTCTCAGGCCCCCGTACCGCACGGACGAGGTCACTCTGGAAAGCAGGACGGAGTCCGTACGGCACGTGCCGCCACGGGCGCCGCCCTCACCGACGGTGAAAGCCGGCAGGCCGCAGGGCGCGCCGGTGAAGCTCTCAGGTCGAGATGACAGATGGGGAGGCCGTTCGGGCAGCCACTTAGTGGCGCCCCCCGCAGGTCGTGACAGACCAGGAGGCCTCCACCATGACCCCCCGTCGCACTCCGCTCTCCCAGCTGGAGCAGGGCATTCCGTTCGAGCAGCGCCACATCGGGCCCGATGCCGAGGCGCAGGCGAAGATGCTTGCCCATATCGGGTACGGCTCCCTGGACGAGCTCACCGCCGCCGCGGTGCCCGACGTGATCAGGAGTGCCGAGGCGCTGGACCTCCCCGATGCCCGTACCGAGGCCGAGGTCCTGGCCGAGCTGCGCAGCCTCGCCGACCGCAACCAGGTGCTCGCGCCGATGATCGGGCTCGGTTACTACGGCACGTTCACCCCGCCGGTGATCCTGCGCAACGTCATGGAGAACCCCGCCTGGTACACGGCCTACACGCCGTACCAGCCGGAGATCTCCCAGGGCCGGCTCGAGGCGCTCCTGAACTTCCAGACGATGGTCGCCGACCTCACCGGGCTGCCGACCTCGGGCGCCTCGCTCCTCGACGAGGGGACGGCTGCGGCCGAAGCCATGGCCCTGGCGCGGCGGGTCGGCAAGGTGAAGGACGGCGTCTTCCTGGTCGACGCCGACACCCTGCCGCAGACCATCGCGGTGATCGAGACCCGCGCCGAGCCGACCGGTGTCGAGGTCGTCGTCGCCGACCTCGCCGAGGGCATCCCGGCGGAGGTCGCCGAGCGCGGCGTCTTCGGTGTGCTGCTCCAGTACCCCGGTGCCTCCGGTGCCGTCCGTGACCTCAGGCCCGTCATCGAGCAGGCGCACGACCTGGGCGCGATCGTGTCCGTCGCCGCCGACCTGCTGGCGCTGACGCTGCTCACCTCGCCCGGCGAGCTGGGCGCGGACATCGCCGTGGGCACCACGCAGCGCTTCGGTGTCCCGATGGGCTTCGGCGGACCGCACGCCGGTTTCATGGCCGTACGCGAGAAGTTCGCCCGCAGCCTTCCCGGCCGCCTCGTCGGCGTCTCCGTCGACGCGGACGGCGACAAGGCCTACCGCCTGGCCCTGCAGACCCGCGAGCAGCACATCCGCCGCGAGAAGGCCACCAGCAACATCTGCACCGCCCAGGTGCTGCTCGCCGTCATGGCCGGAATGTACGCCGTCTACCACGGCCCCGAGGGGCTGCGCACGATCGCCCGGCGCACCCACCGGTTCGCCACGATCCTGGCCGAGGGGCTGCGGGCCGCCGGCAGCGAGGTGGTGCACGACACGTACTTCGACACCCTCACGGTCCGCGTGCCGGGCGCGGCGGCCGGCGTGGTCGCCGACGCGCGTGAGCGCGGGGTGAACCTGCGCCTCGTCGACGCCGACCACGTCTCCGTCGCGTGCGACGAGACCACGACCCGCACCCGGATCGCCGCCGTCTGGGCGGCCTTCGGGGCCGGTGGCGACATCGAGGCCCTGGACGCCGAGGCGGCCGACGCGCTGCCCGAGGGGCTGCTGCGTTCCGACGCCGTCCTCACCCATCCGGTCTTCCACCAGCACCGCTCCGAGACGGCGATGCTGCGCTACCTGCGCTCGCTGAGCGACAAGGACCTCGCGCTGGCCCGCACGATGATCCCGCTCGGCTCCTGCACGATGAAGCTCAACTCGGCGACCGAGATGGCCGCGATCACCTGGCCCGAGTTCGCCGGGCTGCACCCCTTCGCACCGGTCGACCAGGCCCGTGGCTACACCCGGCTGATCGACGAGCTGTGCGGCTGGCTGGCGGAGGTGACCGGTTACGCCGCCGTGAGCGTGCAGCCGAACGCCGGCTCCCAGGGCGAGTTCGCCGGGCTCATGGCCATCCGGGGATACCACCGCTCCCGCGGCGACGAGGGCCGCGACGTCTGCCTGATCCCCAGCTCCGCGCACGGCACCAACGCCGCCAGCGCGGTCATGGCCGGGATGCGGGTCGTCGTCGTCGCCTGCGACG
>NZ_DATMVN010000740.1:0-5369 GCF_035563135.1 Streptomyces sp. | reverse complement strand
ACCGGGCGCGGGATCGCGCTCTGACCGCGGCCGGGATAGAGATCACGCTCGTGGTGCCGTCCAGCTGGCCGACACACGGCGCAGAGGAAAGCCTTCAGGCCGAGCCTTTTCGGATCATTGAGCTTCCGGTGCGACGGCCTGGTGACGTCAACCGGCACAGCTACGCTGATCCCCGGGCGCTGAGCGAGGTAATCCGGGGCGCCCGACCTGACGTGCTCGACCTGCACGAGGAGCCGGTAAGTCAGGCCGCACGCCAGTGGCTCGCCGCCGCTGGCGAATTGCCGGTAACCATGTACACCGCCCAAAACGTGGACAAACGCTTCCCGCCGCCGTTCGCCCAGTTCGAGACGGCGGCCTACCGGCGCGTCCAGGCGCTTTACCCATGCTCGCGGCAGGCCGCGTCCGTTGCCCGGGGCAAAGGGTTCGACGGCATCATCGACGTTCTACCGCTGGGAATCGATAACCTTTACTCCCCAGGCGAACAATCTGCCGCCGACGACGAAACTCGGCTCGGCATCGTCGGTCGCCTGGTTCCGGAGAAGGGTGTGTCTGACGCCATTCGCGTGCTCGCCCACGTCCGGGCGCGGCGACGTGCGCGGCTGCTCGTCATCGGCTCAGGACCAGAGGAGGGGACCGCCCGCTCACTGGCTCGCGATCTCGGGGTGGCTGACGCCGTGGAGTTCGTGGCCTGGCAACCACTGACGGGCCTCGCTGAGCTGTACCGAAGCCTGCACGTCGTCCTGGTGCCCAGCCAGGCAACAGAAACCTGGGTCGAGCAGTTCGGGCGCATCATCCTCGAAGGCCAGGCCTCGGGCGCCGTGGTCGCCGGCTACCGGTCCGGAGCCATTCCGGAGGTGGCCGGGGATTCCGCCATCCTCGTCGAGGAGGGAGCCGTCGATCGGCTGGCCGTCGGCGTCGAAGCCCTCCTCGACTCCGCGGAGCGCTTCAGCCACCTGCGCCAGGCAGCCCTGACCCGAACCAGGGAGATGACGTGGGGGGCGGTCGCGGAGCGCCAGGCGGACCTGTACGAGCGAGTGGCCTCGCTGGGCGGCACCCCCGGGCCCAGGGTGACCGCGACGGCCACCCGCCGGCACCGGGCTCGCCAGGAGTTCGGCGTGCCAGCGCGATTGCTCGGTGGGTACCGGCCGTTCGCACTGCCACTGCTGCGGCGGAACTTGGCTTGGACTAGAGCAGCCGGACGGGCGACCGACACGATGACCACGCTGGCGCAGCTGGCACGCCGAGCCGTGATCGCTCAGCCATCAGACGCCCGATCGCCTAGTGAGAGGTGAGGGCGGTACTGACGTTGGTCCGCCTGAGAACTTAGGAGAAGCGGAGCTTCGCCACCGGGGTGCGGGTGGGGAAGGTCTGATCGAGGCCATCACCCTCCAGGTTACCCAAGGTGAAATCCCGCACCGAACCAATGATCATCAACATTGGAGTCGAGTAGGTCTTCTTGTCCGAGTACGTTTTCTTGTCCACAGCTTTCCGCCCCCGCGCTGATGGCCGAGCCTCTGGCTCGGCGACGTTCCGCAAACTGTAGGCGCGTGGCGCAGCATCTCCAAGTCGTCGACCTCACCAGCCCCAACCGTTGGCCATGCGCGGGGAAACCGCCTGATGCATACTCGGCGGTTTCGCCGTCGCAGGGGCTGGCGCCGCCGCGCGACGAGGGTGCCGAATGGCTGGGTGAGTAGACACCACGCCCGACAGAACGGGTTACTCCGACAGACGAGCGCCCGCGATCCAGAGTGCGCGGTCCGCCGGTGTTCCGTCGGACGCATGAAGCGTCTCGCGGGTGACCGGCTTGCGGAGCATGAGAATGCCGCGCTGACCGGCCGACCGGATCACCGCAGCGGCACTGCTGCCAGTGGTGGCTCGCGTCGCGGAGAACACGAGGCGACCTGTGTGCTTGCCAGGCCTGACCCCCAGCGGGGGAGCCGAGCCTGAAACCATCTCGCAGAGCCGTGTCCAGCTCACCCGGGTCCGGATGTCGCTCGCCCACTCCTCGAGGCGCTGGTCGACGTACCGCGCAGCGCGCGCCAGCATTACCTGCACCACCAGATCCGTCCGCATTTCCTGCGCCCGTTCGCGCAACTCCTCGACGGTGCAACCACCATGCAGAACGGCCTGCTGGAGGTCCAGCAGCCACAGTGCCCGGTGGCCGCCGGACAGGCTCGCATGCAACGCGAGGTGGACGATGGTGTCGACCGGATCGAGGGTTGGGACCGACAGCCCGTCGATGTCGACGGTCACGCGCCGACTGACCATCGAGCGCACGTCGACAGAGAACTGGCTCCGGGCGCGACCGTCGTTCACCACATGCCAGTGGAGGTCGAGCAACCCGCCGTTCGGGATGGTCAGGTTGATCTCCCCGCGGCCTGACCGCGCGACCAGCTCCCAGTTGCGGTCCACCAGTTCGAACCCGGCGCCTTCGAGCGCGTCGAGCGCCTCCCCGAGGTCGTGCGGATGCACCAGGACATCCAGGTCCGTGTATGTCCGGACCGCGGGGCGCCGGTACACGATGTCGGCCAGGATCGGGCCTTTCAGCACCACCCAGCGAACGGTGGTCGGCCCTAGTGCGCGGATGAGCGCGGCCAGCTCGGCACGCGCCCGGAGCTGGGTCGTCACTCCGAAGTACCGACTGCGGGACGCATTCGCAGGCAGCGGATGACCCGCCCGGCCGACGGCGTCCAGCACGACGGACAGGACGCCAGCCCTGGACGCGACATCGAGCCAGCGCTCATCGGCGGGGGGTGTCGGGCACGCGCGGTCTGTCGCGAAGCTGCGGATCGCTTCGAGGACGAACGTCTCGGCGCCGTCGAGGCTCCAGGCCACCTGCATGGGCGGAGTTAACCAGCAATTGCGGCCGGCCCAGCGTGCCGTAACCTCCCTAACCCACCGATCGGGAACAGGTGTCACTGATGCGATTGAGAGCAGAGGGCTTGTCCGCGCGTGAACTGAGCGGAGAGATCATCCTCCTAGACCTGCGCTCCTCCCGCTATCTGTCAGTCAGCGGCGTCGGCGTTGACATCGTCAACTTGCTTTCAGTGGACCGGACAGAGGAGGAACTGATCGCCGCCGTGTTGGAGCAGTACGAGGTCGACGAGGCCACAGTGCGCAGGGACGCGCTCACGTTTCTCGGCCAGCTCCGGGACGCCGGTCTTCTGGAGTGAGCGGAGAGCTGCCCATGGGCGCTGCGCAGATGACCGCCGGCTGGTACGTGCCCACGTCTTTCGAGGTCGCGAGCGGTTGGGTCCACGGTCAGGTGTCTGCACCGAGCCCCCTGGTCGAGTGGCCGGATGAGTCGCCAGCCGCAGCTCTCCGCGAGGTCTTGCGCCAGGAGGTTCTCCAAGGGGCCTGCGTCGTGCCCTTTTCCGGCGGCCGGGATTCCTCGCTCGTCCTGGCCGTAGCCTGTTCCGTTGCACGGGAAACCGGCTCGACCCTGCCAACAGCGTTTACGTTCCGACACCCCGGCATTCCCGAGAGTGACGAAAGTTCCTGGCAGGAACTGGTGATGGAGCACCTTCGTGGATTGGGATTGCAGCCAGACTGGCGACTGCGCAACATCACCGACGAGCTGGATGTCGTAGGGCCGGTCATGGCCCCGCTCCTCGAGCAACTCGGTCACTCGGTCTGGCCGCCCAACATGGCCACCATGATCACCCTTGCCGGGGAAAACCCGGGGGCGACAATCCTGTCGGGCGAGTACGGGGACGCGATCCTGGGAGAGCGCCGGGCCACCGTTCTCGCCGGCGCGGTGCGACGGCGCGGCCGGGGGCTGTCCACGAGGTACTGGCGCGCTGTCGCGCAGGCCGGCTCGCCCCGACTTCTCGTCGCAGCTGCTACCAGGGCCGGCGGCCGGTACCCGTCATGGCTCAGCGTGCAGGGCCGGCGTCGATGGCGGAGGCTTGCTGCAGCCGATGCCTTGCGGGACCGGTTGCGGTATGACCGGAATCTCTGGCGGACCCCGTTCTGGCGCGGGCCTTTTCTGGGCATGTCCAACCTCGCCCAGGTGTGCCAGCGCTACGGCTGCACTCTCGTGTCGCCGCTTGCACATCCACGCGTCATCTCCGCCCTGGCGGCCCACGGGGGGTGGAGAGGACCGCAGAGCCGCGGCTACGCCACTCGCCTGCTGGGCGAAGACCTGCTCCCGGACAAGCTCTACGGTCGCAGGACGAAGGCCAATTTCACGCAGTCGCGCTTCAACCGGCACACCATCGCGACGGTGGACGCCTGGAGGGGGCAGGGCGTCAACCAGAAATGGGTGGACGTCGGGCGTCTGAAGGCGGCATGGGAGGCCCGAGAGTTCCATCCTCAGATGTCAGGACTCGTCCAGTCCGTGTGGTTGGCCCAGCGGGGCATCTTGTGACGGTGCGGCTCACCGGGCGGGCGGTCGCTGCCCTGCTCACGGTGAGGTGGCTGGCGCTTCTCGTCGCAGTGGAGATCGGGCTCCGCCTGCTGCCACTGCCTCGACTGTGCCGCATACTCGCCGTGCAACTGGACCTGGAGTCCGGGAGCCCGGCATCCGGGCTGTGGCACGTGCCCCAGGTGTATGCACCCCAGGTTCGATCTGCCCTCCGGGCAACCAGGTGGTGGCCATTCGGGGACACCTGCCTGCGGCAGTGCCTCCTGCTGGCGCGAGCCCTGCGGAGCCTCCATCCAGTCATCCGCATCGGAGTCCGACGGGCAGAGAGCGGGGCGTTCTCGGCGCACTCATGGCTGGAGGTGGACGGAGCATCACTCGATCCCACGTCCGCGCGATTTGCGACCCTGGCTGTCCCGAAGAGCGATGAGGGGTGACAGAGTGCGTTATGCAGCGCACGGGCTGCTGATCGAGAGCGATTACCCGCTCCCGATGTATCCGTCCGCCACCCCGGGTGATCCGGACATCGTCGTCCACCGGGGCTCGCCTCGTGGGATACCTGAGGAGGACCGACCCGGCAGCGAGCAGCTCGCTCTGGCCGAGGCGCCCGACGGGCGGGTGTTCTACTCGTTCACCGCTGACGCAGACGGCGTGACGCTCCGCTATCCAGGACTGTGCTTGATGCGCGCAGACGCGGAGATCGGTTCCGTCCGGGTACACGCAGACGGCCAAGCCGACGAAGGACTGATTCCGGTCCTCATCGCCGGATCGGTCGTCAGCCTGCACCTGATCATGCGCGGCCGCCTGGCCCTGCACGCCAGTGCCGTCGACATCAGCGGGCAGGCACTTGCCCTCGTCGGAATGTCGGGCATGGGGAAGTCCACCACTGCCACTCTCCTGGCCCTCGCTGGCCACCCTCTCGTGACCGACGACGTGCTGCGCGTGGAGTTCCCTGCGGACGGTGATGTGGTGGTTCACCGCGGCGGGCTGGAGTCCCGGCTCCGCG
>NZ_DATMVN010000739.1:0-10509 GCF_035563135.1 Streptomyces sp. | reverse complement strand
TCCTGCGGGGGGCAGCGCCAGGGCGCGGAAGGCCGCCGTCCACGCGCAGGGACGTCCACAATTCCTGAGTTGCTCGGCGATGACCATCATCGGTTCTGGTCGGTGCGGACAGGCCATCGATGATGCGGCTGTCGCTCTCGGCCTTCTCGCGGTGCCGGGCGGCGCGGTGCGGGGTGGTCAGCCGTCCAGCCGGCGCCAGCCTGTCACCGGCCCGGGGGCCACCGCGTCCTCAGGGGTGATCCAGAACGCCTTCCCCAGCCCGGTGTCGAACTGTGCGCCGGCCCGGCCGTCGCCGGACGAACGCCCGGTGAGGCGTCGCCCGATCCAGGGCATCAGATGCTGCCGGGCGAAGCGGACGTCGTCGACCCGCCGCTGTACCCACCGCGCGGGCGCGGAGACCGGCATCGGCTTCTGCCAGTCACTCTCCGCGGGCAGCCCCAGCGTCTGCCAGACCGCCTCCGCGACCCTGCGGTGTCCCTCGGCCGTCAGGTGCAGCCGATCGACGTCCCACATCCGCGGATCGCCGAGCGACGGCGCGCCGTACAGGTCGGCCACCAGCGCACCATGGCGCTCGGCCAGATCATCGACGAGGGAGAACAGCTCTTCCATGCGCGGACGGAAACGTTCCATGACCGGACCGTTCCGGCCTGGGCTGCGCATCAGCACCAGCGTCTTGCACGACGGTGCGAGACGCTCCACCGCCTCCTCCAGGCGGCCACGGACCATTCCCATGTCGCACTTGGGCCGCAGGGTGTCGTTGAGCCCTCCGACAAGCGTGATCACATCCGGCTGCAGGGCGGCGGCAATCGGGACCTGTTCGTCCACGATCTGGCCGATGAGCTTCCCCCGTACGGCGAGATTGGCGTACCGGAACCCGGGCGTACGGAGCGCGAGGCGGGCGGCGAGGACGTCGGCCCAGCCGCGGTACGAACCGTCGGGCAGCAGATCCGACATGCCCTCGGTGAACGAGTCGCCGACCGCGACGAGACTGGTGTAGGAAGCATTCAATTCCATGGCGCTGCCGATCGTACCGTGACCGCGGCCTGCGGCGGAGGGCGGCGGGAGAGCGGCAGCCGCGTGGAGCCAGGGGCGGCGGGGAGGCACGCGCACGTGCCGCCGGAATGCCGAAGAGGGGCGCGGCCGCGGCCGTGCCCCTCCCCGTGCCCGTCGCCGGGCGCCGACGTCAGCGGGCCTGGTGCCTCCCCACCAGCTCACGCAGCACGTCCTCCATCGTGATCATGCCCGCCAGCCGGCCGTTCTCGTCGAGTACGGCGGCCAGATGCGTACGACTGCGCCGCAGCGCGGTCAGCACGTCGTCCAGCGGTGTCACCGCGCGTACCCGGGCGATCGGCCGCAGAGCCGTCACCGGGAACGGCACATCGCGCGGTGCGGCGTCCAGGGCGTCCTTCACGTGGAGGTAGCCGATGATGCGCTGCTCGCTGTCCATCACCGGGAAGCGGGAGAAGCCGGACTCGTGGGAGAGCCGCTCCAGTTCCTCCGGGGTCGTGCCGACCCTGGTGTACAGCACCCGGTCGACCGGAAGCAGTACGTCCTGGACCGGGCGGCGGCCCAGTTCCAGTGCGTGGCGCAGACGGTCCGCCGAGCGGTCGTCGACCAGCCCGGAGTCCTCGGCGTCCTTGACGAGGCGCGCCAGTTCGTCGTCGGAGAAGGTCGCGGAGACCTCGTCCTTGGTCTCCACCCGCAGCAGCTTGAGCAGAGTGTTCGCGAAGGCGTTGATCGCGAAGATCACCGGCTTCAGCGCCCTGGCGAGAGCCACGAGGGGCGGCCCGAGCAGCAGGGCGGTGCGGGCGGGCTCGGCCAGTGCGATGTTCTTCGGCACCATCTCGCCCAGCAGCATGTGCAGATACGTCGCCACGGTCAGGGCGATGACGAACGAGATCGGATGCACCAGCCCGTGCGGCACCCCCACCGAGTCGAAGACGGGTTCCAGCAGATGGGCGATGGCGGGTTCGGCGACGACACCCAGCACCAGTGTGCAGAGCGTGATGCCCAGCTGTGCCGCCGCAAGGAGCGCCGACACGTGTTCGAGGCCCCAGATGACGCTGCGGGCCCGCCGGTTCCCGGCCTCGGCCTCGGGCTCGATCTGACTGCGGCGTACGGAGATCAGAGCGAATTCCGCGCCGACGAAGAAGGCGTTGACGATCAGGGTCAGAAAGCCGATGAAGAGCTGGACGGCGATCATCGTTCGTCCTCCGTCGGCTCGTCGCTGCCGGGCAGCGGGGCGTGCAGCAGCGCACGCGCGGCGCGATGCCCCGAAGCGTCCACCACGTCGATCCGCCAGCCCCCGAGCTCGACGGTGTCGCCGACCACCGGGATGCGGCCGACCTCTGTGGCGATCAGGCCGGCCAGTGTCTCGTACGGTCCGTCCGGTACCCGCAGCCCGATGGTGCGGAGCTGGTCCGTGCGGGCCGCTCCGTCGGCGGACCACAGGGTGCGCCCGTCCGCGTCCTCACCCGCGGCCGCCAGGTCGGGGGTCTCGTGCGGATCGTGCTCGTCCCGCACCTCGCCGACGACTTCCTCCACGATGTCCTCCAGCGTCACGACTCCCGCCGTGCCGCCGTACTCGTCGATCACGACCGCCATGGCCAGCTTTCCGGAGAGCCGGTCCAGCAGGCGGTCGACGGTGAGCGTCTCCGGTACCAGCAGCGGTTCGCGCAGCATGTCCGACACCCGTTTACGGGGCCGTTGGTCCGCCGGAACGGCCAGCACGTCCTTGATGTGGGCGACGCCGACGACCGTGTCCAGACTGCCCCGGTAGACGGGGAAGCGGGAGAGACCGGTCGCCCGGGTGGCGTTCGCGACGTCCTCGGCGGTCGCCTGCACCTCCAGGGCGGTGACCTGGACGCGGGGGGTCATCACGTTCTCCGCGGTCAGTTCGGACAGGCTGAGGGTACGCACGAACAGTTCGGCGGTGTCCGCCTCCAGCGCGCCTTCCTTCGCGGAGTGGCGTGCCAGGGCCACCAGCTCCTGCGGGCTGCGCGCCGAGGCCAGCTCCTCGGCCGGTTCGAGGCCGAAGCGCCGCACGATCCGGTTGGCGGTGTTGTTGAGGTGGCTGATGAAGGGACGGAAGACCGCCGTGAACGCGCGCTGCGGTGCGGCGACGGCCCGCGCGACGGTCAGGGGGGAGGAGATCGCCCAGTTCTTCGGGACGAGTTCACCGACCACCATCAGGACCACGGTGGACAGCGCGGTGCCGAGCACGAGTGACAGTGAGGAGGACACACCGGGAGACAGCCCGACCGCTTCCACCGGGCCGCGGATCAGCTTGGCGATGGACGGCTCGGAGAGCATGCCCACGATCAGGTTGGTGACGGTGATGCCGAGCTGTGCACCGGAGAGCTGGTAGGTGAGGCTGCGTACGGCCTTGAGAGCTCCCGCCGCACCCCGGTCCCCCCGCTCGACGGCGCGTTCGAGCTCGCCGCGCTCCACGGTGGTCAGGGAGAACTCGGCCGCCACGAAGGCGCCGCAGGCGAGGCAGAGCAGTACCGCCACGAGGAGCAGGAGCAGTTCGGTCATCGGTTCACCTCCGTCCCATGATCGGGCAGGGGCAGGAGGTTCGCTCGATGTCGGCGGTATCGACTACTGGGAGGCTCGCCCATGGGCGGACGCTCACACCTTTCCATTGGGTCGGACGATTGAGGATCCATAGTAAAGGATCGGCAAAATGCCCTGTACGGCAGAGGGATTGCGGCTGGTCACAGCCCCTCGGCGGCGTCGGTCGTGGTCACAGGGACTTGACCCAGCGCCGCCAGTGGTCCTCGCGATGGTAGCCAGCCGCGCCCCATGTCCGGTGCGCCCGGTCGTTGGACTCCAGGACCATGGCGTCGATCCGCCGCCCGCCCAGCGCGAGGAATCTTCGTTCCGCCGCGTCCATCAGCGCGGTGGCGACGCCCTGCCGGCGGAAGTCGGGGTGCACGGCGAGCCGGTACGCGGAGCATCGCCACCCGTCGAAGCCGGCTATGACGGTCCCGGTGATCCGGCCGTCGCGTTCCGCGAGGAGCAGGGCCCCGGAGTCCCGTGAGATGAGCCGTGTCACTCCGTCGTGGTCGTCGGTGATGCTGGTGCCTTCCGCGGCCTCGCGCCAGAACCGGAGCACGGCATCGACGTCCGACGGCGCGGCACAGCGGATATCAAGATCAGTCATGACCCGAGCCAACCAGAACGATCGAGGGAGGGGCGAACGGTTTCCGGCGCCGCGCCGCCGGTGGACCGAGGTCCTGGGCGTGCCTGTGACCGCGTCCGAGGGGCGTGACCGCAGTGGAATCCGGGAGCTCCCGGTGCGCCGTCCGCTCCCCTTGCGGGTGCTAGCGGACTCGCGCTAGCTTTGAGGGCGTGCCCAAGACTCAGCTGAACGTCCGAGTGGACGAGGCCACCGCCGAGGCGGCGCGGCAGCGCGCCCTGCAACGGGGGATGAGCGTGAACCGTTACATAGAGGAGCTCGTCAAGCAGGATGCGGGCGAGGTGGGACATACCTTCGTCGAGGCCGCGGCCGACTTCATGAAGCAGTACGAGTCGGTGTTCGCCGAGGAGTTCGGCCCGGAGCGCAAAGGGACCCGTTGAACCTGCAGATCGACCTCTCCTGGCTGCTCATGGTCGCCGAGCACAAGACGCCCGGTGATCCGCAGGTCGTCGACTGGGGTGCGCTCGTCGCCGCTGTCAGCCGGCACGAAGCGGAGATCTTCGGCAGCCCCGTCTACAGCGACCCGCACTCCCGGGCGGCCGCCATGCTGCAGCTGCTCCTCCACGTGCCCGCCCTCGAACACTCCAACGCGATGTTCGCGTCCGCCGTCGCCTACGGCTACCTCGTCGCTTCGGGCCTGAAGGTCATCACCTCTCCCGAGCAGGTGCGTGATCTGGCCAGGCTGGTGAAGGAGGGCAAGGCCGACGTCCGGGCCATCGCCGAGGAGCTGCGCGGGTGGAGCCTGTGACCGGGGCCCCTCAGTCCGTACCGGCCGGCGGGCCCACCACGGCGGACCGGCGTGCCACGCCGAGGACACATGGGGAGCTGGGCAGCTGGACGCCCCGCTCGGGAATCCGGAAACTCCGGTGGACCCCCAGCTCGAAGCCCGCCTCCCCGATGGCTGCGACGGTGTTCCTCGCCGTGTGACAGCCTCCGAACAGCAGGGGCCAGAAGGTGCGGTCCACCGCCCGCCGGGCCGTCGCCAGCGCTCCGTCGGCGGCCAGGGTGTGTTCGAAGAAACGCAGCTCACCGCCCGGCCGCAGCACCTGCTTGATCTCCGCCAGCGCCCGGGGCAGATCCCGTACGGTGCACAGGACCAGCGAGGCCACCGCCGCGTCGAACGCCTCGCTCCTGACCGGCAGCGCCTCAGCGGTGCCCGGCACCACATCGACCGGCACCTCCGCGCGCAGCGCCGAATCGGCTGCCAGCTGCCGCAGGCCGCGCTCCGGCTCGATCGCCACCACTTCGGACACCGCCCCCGGGTAGTGCGCGAAGTCGAGGCCGTTACCGGCGCCGATCTCGATGACGCGGCCGGAAAGACCGCTGAGGAGCTCGTCACGATGTGCCGCCACGCCGCCCTTCAGGTCGGCGGTCACGCTCATCCGGGCGTAGAAGCGGGCGAACACCGGATGGTGCACCGCGTCCCGGGGGCAGGGACAGATGTGCTGCGCCGACGCATGAGCGGGCCTCCTTCGGAGGGCACGTGCACACTGCTCTCCTTGGATTCTCCCCTTTACGGACCGGCGCCGCTCGGCCGCTCATCCGGCAGGGCGGTTCCCACCGATCTCCGGAGCCAGCCAGCTCGCCGCCCGCGCCCGGAAGTCGGCCGGGAGCAACGAGCCCGCTCCGGCCGGCACAGCGCCGAGCAGCGGGGCGCCCGCCGCGACCGGAAGGTCGTCGAGGTTGCACCGCGAGGCCAGGTCGGGCTCGGCCGGCATGCTCCCCACCACCACTCCGGAGCACGTGAGCCCTCGCGTCCGCAGTGCCTCCGCCGTCAGCGCGGTGGCGTTGAGTGTTCCCAGCCCCGCGGGCGTCACCACCAGCACGGGCGCCCCCAGCAGGCGAGCGGCGTCCGCGAGCGTGGCCCCCTGCTCGTCGTAGCGGACGAGGAGCCCGCCCGCGCCCTCGACCAGCACCAGGTCGTGCTCCGTCTCCAGCTTCTGGACGGACTCGGCGATCTCGTACGGACGCACGTACGGGAGCCCCGCTCGGCGAGCCGCTGTCTCGGGCGCCAACGGCTCCGGGAAGCGGGCCAGTTCGACCGCGGTCACATGGGCGCCGGCCAGCCGTGCCACTTCGGCGGCGTCCCCCGGCTCCCCTGGGGCGAGGCCCGTCTGGGCGGGCTTGAGGACCGCGACACGGCGGTCGTGGAAGGCGGCCGCCACCGCCGCGGTCACGATCGTCTTACCGATCTCGGTGCCGGTCCCGGTCACCACGAGGATCGTCATCTCAGCCCTCCTTCGCCGCCGCGCACACGGCCCGGCAGATCCGTGCCACATCGTCGTCACCGGTCACATAGGGCGGCATCGTGTACACGAGATCGCGGAACGGCCGAAGCCACACGCCCTCGCGGACCGCGGCCCGTGTCGCGGCTGCCATGTCCACCTCGTGATCCAGCTGTACGACCCCGATCGCGCCCAGCACCCGGACATCACGTACGCCGGGCACGCCGACGGCCTCGGCCAGACCCTGCCGCAGCCCCGTGCCGATCCGCTTCACCTCCAGCTCCCAGTCCTGGCCCAGCAGAAGATCCACCGACGCGCAGGCCACCGCCGAGGCCAGCGGATTACCCATGAAGGGCGGCCCGTGCGCCAGCACGGGAACGTCGCCGCTCGAAATGCCCTCGGCCACCCGCGAGGTGCACAGCGTCGCCGCCAGCGTCAGATAGCCACCGGTCAGCGCCTTGCCGACGCACATGACATCCGGTGACACCCCGGCGTGCCCCGCCGCGAACAGCTGTCCGGTCCGGCCGAAGCCCGTCGCGATCTCGTCGAACACCAGGAGCACGTCGTTCGCGTCGCACGCCTCACGGAGCACCCGCAGATACGCGGGGGAGTGGAAGCGCATGCCGCCCGCCCCCTGCACCACGGGCTCCACGATCACCGCTGCCAGCTCATCGGCATGAACGGCGATCAGCTCGCGCAGGTGCCTCACGTACGCCTCGTCCGGCTCGGCGCCGAAACCGTCCGGAGGGGCGTCCGCGAAGATCTGCCGGGGGAGGGACCCCGACCACAGCTCGTGCATCCCGCCCTCGGGGTCACACACCGACATGGGCTGCCAGGTGTCCCCGTGGTACCCGCCACGCCAGGTCAGCAGCCGGTGCTTGGCGGGCCGCCCCGCCGAACGCCAGTACTGGAGGCACATCTTCACGGCGACCTCGACCGAGACCGACCCCGAATCGGCGAGGAAGACGTGCCGCAGCGGTTCCGGCGTGATCTCGACCAGCCGGGTCGCCAGCCGGACGGCGGGCTCATGCGTGAGCCCGCCGAACATCACATGGCTCATGCGGTCCAGCTGACCGCGGGCGGCCTCGTTCAGCACCGGATGGTTGTAGCCGTGGACAGCCGACCACCAGGAGGACATGCCGTCCACCACCTCGCGGTGCCCGTGGGCGGGCTCGGCGAGCCGGAGGCGCACCCCTGACGCGGACTCCACGACCAGCGGTTCCTGCCGGCCCGGCATCGGACCGTAGGGGTGCCAGACGTGGGCCCGGTCCAGGGCGAGGAGTTCTGCGGGGCGGAGCGGTTCAGGCATTGGGCGCGAGGTCCGTCCCGGCGCCGCGACGGCGGACCGCCACCAGGTCGGTACGCGCCGCGAGGCCCTCGGACGGTTCCGGAGCGGCCTCGGCGGTGTCACCGCACGGAGCGCAGCCGCCCTCGTGCGCACCGCAGCCGCCGGCCTCCGGAGCGCGGTGCCCGGGGAGGGTCTTGGTGGCTGCTCCCTCGACCTCGAAACCGGCGTCCGCGATCATGTCGAGATCGGTCTGACCGGCCTGGCCCTCACTGGTCAGGTAGTCGCCCAGGAAGATGGAGTTGACCAGGTGCAGTGCGAGCGGCTGCATCGAACGCAGATGGACCTCACGGCCGCCCGCGAGCCGCACCTCGACGTCCGGGCACACGAACCTGACCATCGCGAGGATGCGCAGGCACCGCTGCGGAGTGAGGTGCCAGTCCTTCGCGAGCGGAGTCCCCTCCATGGGGATGAGGAAGTTCACCGGCACCGAGTCGGGGTCCAGCTCACGCAGCGAGAAGACGACGTCCACCAGGTCGGCGTCGGTCTCACCCATGCCCGCGATCAGACCCGAGCACGCCGAAAGCCCGGCGGCCTGGGCCTGCTGGACGGTGTCCACCCGGTCGGCGTAGGTGTGCGTGGTCGTGATGTCCCCGTACGTCCCCTCCGAGGTGTTGAGGTTGTGGTTGTACGCATCGGCGCCCGCAGACCGCAGACGGTCGGCCTGACCCTCCGACAGCAGGCCGAGGCAGGCACACACCTCGACGTCCTCGTGCTGTTCCTTGATGGCCTCGATCGTCCGCGAGACCCGGTCGACGTCGCGGTCGGTCGGCCCCCGGCCGCTGGCCACCAGGCACACCCGCTTGGCGCCGCCGGCCACCCCGGCGGCTGCGGCCTTCTTCGCCTCGTCCGGCTTCAGCCAGGTGTACTTGAGGATCTCGGCCTTGGAGCCGAGCCGCTGCGAGCAGTACGAGCAGTCCTCGGGGCACAGCCCGGACTTCAGATTCACCAGATAGTTGAGCTTGACGCGCCTGCCGAACCACTGGCGGCGCACCTTCCCGGCCGCGGCCACCACGTCGAGCAGTTCGTCGTCGGAGGTCGCCAGCACGGCGAGCGCTTCGTCACGGGTCGGCAGTTCGCGCCGCAGCCCCTTTTCCACCAGCGTGTTCAGCAGGTCCATGGCGTTGATCCTGACGTACGGCACCACCATCGGCCAAGGAGGAACCGGACAGCAGAGCCGGTCGATGCTGTGTGTATTGCCACACCCTGGCCCGTTGCGCGCCCGGTTAGGGTCTGTGAGCTGCCTACAAAAGGACTTGCTCATGGCCTACGACCCGTTCGGCTGGATCGACGACGAGGCCCGGCGGCGCGCCGACGCCGGACTCGTCCGGACGTTGCGTCCCCGCCCCGCCGGGACGGAACTGCTGGACCTCGCGAGCAACGACTACCTGGGGCTGAGCCGGAACCCCGAGGTCACCGCGGCAGCGGCCGACGCGGCACGGACGTGGGGCGCGGGCGCCACCGGCTCGCGGCTCGTCACCGGGTCCACCGTGCTGCACGCCGAACTGGAGCGCGAGCTCGCCGGGTTCTGCGGATTCGAAGCGGCCCTGGTGTTCTCCTCCGGCTACGCGGCCAACCTCGCCGCACTCACGGCGCTGACCGGCCGCGATTCGCTGATCGTGTCCGACGCGGGCAACCACGCCTCGATCGTCGACGGCTGCCGGCTCTCCCGTGCCGCCACCACCGTCGTTCCGCACGCGGACCCCGAGGCTGTGCGAAAGGCGCTCCACGCGCACGACGGCCGGGCGCTGGCCGTGACCGACTCCGTCTTCTCGGTGGACGGTGACGCCGCCCCGCTTGCCGGGCTCTGCGAGGTCTGCCGCGACGCGGGCGCGGCCCTCCTCGTGGACGACGCTCACGGACTGGGCGTCCTGGGCGCGGGCGGGCGCGGCGCGCTCGCGGCCGCCGGACTCGCGGGCGGCGAGGGGATCGTCGCCACCCTCACTCTCTCCAAGTCCCTCGGCAGCCAGGGCGGAGCGGTGCTCGGATCTGCCCGGGTCATCAGCCACCTGGTGAACACGGCCCGTACGTTCATCTTCGACACCGGTCTCGCGCCGGCGGCCGTCGGCGCGGCTCTCGGCGCTCTGCGTCTGCTGCGCCGTGAACCCGGACGCGCGGCGAGGGCCGGGGCCGTAGCCGCCGAGCTGTACGCCCGGCTGACGGCGGCCGGACTGACCGCGGTGCGCCCCGATGCCGCCGTCGTCTCGGTCCGGGCACCCTCGGCGGAGTCGGCGGTGCGCTGGGCCGCCGACTGCCGCGCCGCGGGTCTCGCGGTCGGTTGCTTCAGGCCGCCGTCGGTGCCGGACGGGATCTCCAGGCTGAGACTGACCGCCCGGGCGGACCTCACGCAGGATCAGATCGCCACCGCCGTGGATACGGTCCTCGCGACGGCGCCCCTGCCGGTCAGCTGAACAGCCGGCCGCCCGAGCGGCGACGAAGGGCGTCCGCGCAGTCGCCGGGAAGAGTGGTGCCAGGTGCCAGGTGCCAGGTGCCAGGTGCCAGGTCCCAGGCCCCGGACGGCCCGGACACCCGCTGCGACAGGGCTTGCTGACCAGCGCGATCAACCCAGGGCGTCCGTGCTCCTCCCCAGCGGGTCGCCTCCGCTCGCCCTCGACGGCCGGCCACCGCTGCCAGGACCCCGCCCTCGGCCTCGGTGGCCGTACTGCTCGCGCTCGTCCGGTCCCCGGCCGTGGCCCGCTGGTGCGCTGCCCCGGCCGGCGGCCGGCTGCTCCGGCCGC
>NZ_DATMVN010000738.1:0-25052 GCF_035563135.1 Streptomyces sp. | reverse complement strand
CGCGCAACGCCGCAAGCTCGAAACAGCTCACCTGACCCGCTACTTCGCCTCGGTCGTGATCTCCGGCGAGTACGGCATCCGCAAGCCGGCCGAGGCCCTGTTCCACGTCGCGCTGGACGACCTGGGCGTCGACGACCCCGCCCACGCGGTGATGACTGGCGACTGTCTCATCGCCGACATCGGCGGCGGGCAGCATGCGGGGCTGCGCACCGTGTGGATCGCCCACGGCCGTACCCGCCAGCACCTCGCTCCGGAACCCACCCACGTGGCGCAAGACGTGGTTGAGGCGGCCACCTGGCTGCTCGCCAACCCGCCCCGTCCGGAACGACCCTCTCCCCTCTCGCTTGTGGGCGGGTGAATCAGCTGTGCGAGGCAAGGACGTCGCCCGGCTGGCCACCTTCCTGATCGCCTTCGCAGTGATCATCACCGCTGCACAAATGCCCACCCCGCTGTAAACCCGCGCCATGCGCGGGGCCGCGCGGCATCTGTTCCGCCGGCCTCACCGCACCCCGTGGCGCCCGCGATCCGCGGGCGCCGAGCCGCACGACACGACAACCACCACGGTCCCCCGCAGGACCATCGAACAGAACGGACTTCCATGGCTGGGCGTATCGAGGACTACGCACTCATCGGCGATCTCCAGACGGCCGCGCTCACCCGCCGCACCGGGACGATCGACTGGTTGTGCCTGCCCCGGCTGGACTCGGAAGCCGTACTCGCCGGGCTTCTGGGCACCCCCGACAACGGCTACTGGCACATCGGCCCGTCGATGCCCAAGACCAGCTCACGCCCTCCGGCCGACCGCCGCTCCTACCGCGGCGACACGCTGATCGTGGAAATGGAGTGGGACACCCCCTCCGGCACGCTGCGCGTCACGGACTTCATGCCGCCACGCACCGGCGCCGACAACACGCCGCACCTGGTGCGCATAGCCGAAGCCGTCACCGGAACCGTCGACGTCGATGTCGCCCTGTCCTTGCGCTTCGACTACGGCAAGGTCGTGCCCTGGGTCCACAAGACCGCCGACAACCGCACCCGCGCGGTCGCAGGCCCCGACGCGGTCTGGCTGGACACCGACGCGGAAACCCACGGCGAGTCGCTGACCACACGCTCCCGCCTCACGCTTTCCGAGGGCGAGCACACCACTTTCACCCTTACCTGGCAGCCCTCCTACATCAAGGACGCGCCAGACAAGCTCGACATCGACCAGGCCTTCGAGGACACCGAGAAATTCTGGACCGACTGGGTCTCGCACTGCGCCTACGACGGTCCCTACCGGGCTGCGGTCATTCGCTCGTTGATCACGCTGAAGGCACTGACGAACCCGTTGACCGGAGGGATCGCCGCCGCGGCGACCACCTCGCTGCCGGAAGAGATCCGCGGTGTGCGCAACTGGGACTACCGCTACGTCTGGATCAGGGACGCCGCGAAGATCCTCGCCAGCCTCATGCAGGCCGGCTACCTCGACGAAGCCCGCGCCTGGCGGGACTGGCTGCTGCGCGCGGTCGCCGGCGACCCGGAGAACCTGCAGATCATGTACGGCATCGCCGGGGAACGCGAGATGCCGGAAACGACGCTGGACTGGCTCGTCGGCTACGAGGAGTCGGCACCGGTGCGCATCGGCAACGGCGCCGCCGGACAGCGCCAGCTCGACGTGTACGGCGAACTGATCGGGACCCTGCACCTGGCTGCCCAGTTCGGTCTGGAACGGGACGAGACCAGCAACACCCTGCTGATCAAGCTCGTGGAGTCGGTCGAGACGCACTGGCGTGAGACTGACGCGGGCATCTGGGAAGGCCGCGGCCCCACCCGGCACTTCGTGCACTCCAAGGTGATGGCCTGGGTCGCGGTCGACCGTGCCGTCAAACTCGTCGAGGACGGTCATGCCGACGGCCCGGTTGAGCAGTGGCGGACGCTGCGGGAGACCATCCACCACGACGTCTGCACCAACGGATTCGACGCCGAACGCAACACCTTCACCCAGTTCTACGGCAGCAAGAATGTCGATGCCGCGCTGCTGCTCATCCCCCAGGTGGGCTTCCTGCCGGCAGACGACAAGCGGGTCATCGGCACCATCGAAGCCGTCCAGGAGGAGCTCTCCACCTCCGACGGGTTCGTCCTGCGCTACCTGACCAGCGGTGACGCCATCGGCGTGGACGGGTTGCCGGGTGATGAGGGCGACTTCCTCGTCTGCGCGTTCTGGCTTGCCAAGGACCTGGCGATGATCGGCCGCTACGACGACGCACGCGCCCTGTACGAGCGCCTTCTCGGCCTGAGCAACGACGTCGGGCTACTGGCCGAGGAATGGGACTCGAAGCTGCAGCGGCAGCTCGGGAACTTCCCCCAGGGCTTCAGCCACATCGGCATCGTGGAGGTAGCCCTCGAGCTGGAACGCCTTGAGCACCGGGCTGCCCTTCCCGCCGCGCTCGCGGGAGCCGCCCGATGAGTATGAACGCCGTTACCGAGGGCTTACCCCCAAGGGGCGGCGCTCCCGCCCCGGATTCCGCAGGCGGCAGCGCCGTGCTCCCCAGGGGCGTCGTAGTGGTGACCGCCGACCGTGTCGACCGCGCCTGTCATGACGCCCTGAAGGTCCACTACGAGCGCCACCCCGACGTAGCTGTTGTGCTGGTGGCCGACCTCGTCGGCGCTCACGACATTGTCGCTGTCGCGCCGTACGGCGTGGCAGCGGTGGTGCGTACCTCCGAGCTGTACGACGACCCGGACCTTCTGAAGCGCGTGAAGGCCCTGGCCGCCGAAGGCGGTCACCGTCTCCCGCCCGGCGTGGGCCGCTGCATTCGGACCGCCGCGGCCGAGCCGACGCGTCAGCAGACGCTCGGGCAGCCCGGCATCCTCTTGAAGCCCTCAGAGGTCGCCGTCTTGGTCCTGGTGGCAGAGGGACTGACGCGTGCAGACATCGCCCGGCGGCTCGGCCGACGAGCCGAGCACGTCCGGTACACGCTCAAGAACATCTTCGAGCGGTTGGGCGTCGAGCGACGGGCCGAGGCAGTCGCCTACGCCGCCCGCGCGGGCCTTCTCGGGGCCATGTCCGGGGAGGTGCAGTGAGCGCTCTGCCCTCTCAGCCGGTACGCGCCGACGCGCTCGTTGCCCCTTCCACGGCCCCGGCGCCCTCGCTGCGCGGCCATCGCAGCTTCCAGGCGTACTGGCTGGGCGAGGCGACAGCCCTGGCCGGCTCGTCGGTTTCCGCGGTCGCGCTCCCCGTGGTCGCGGCGATGGAACTCGATGCCACCCCGGGCCAGGTCTCCACGCTCGCCTCCGCCGCAATGGCACCCGGGTTCCTCCTCGCCCTGCCCGCCGGCGTCGCGGGCGACCGCTGTTCCAAGAAGCGGCTGATGGTGGGCACCGACCTGGTGGCGGCCGCGGTGGTCGTGGTGGTCCCCATCTGCTGGGCTGCGGGCACGCTGTCCATGCCGGTCCTGTACTGCGTGGCGTTCCTGCTGGGGGCGCTGACGGTGCTGCACCAGGCCGCGGCGATCGCCATCGTGCCCGAACTGGTGGAACCGGAACTCGTTCCCGACGCCAACGCACGGGTGATGGCTGCGTTCGCCGTCGCGGGATCCGCCGGCACCTACATCGGGACCGCCGCGGTCAGTCTGCTCGGCGCCGCCCGCTGCCTGCTCTTGGACTCCGCGTCCTACCTGATCAGCGCCTGGTACGCCTCACGCATCTCCACCATCCACGCTGATCGGCATCCGACCGGGCCGCGCCCCAAGATGATCACGTCGATCCGTGAGGGCATGGCGCACGTGCTGCGGGATCCGCTCCAGCGTCCCCTGGTCCTGACGATGGCCTACCACGCCTTCGCCGAGGGCATCGTCACGACCTACTTCGCGTACTACCTGCTGACCGAGCTCGACTACGGCGACATCGGTCTCGGCCTGGTGCTGGGCGCGGTCGGGGTGGGCAGCCTCGTGGGCGCTCTGGTCGCAGGCCAGCTGGTACGCCGGCTAGGGCCCGGCGGAGTCCTGCTCGTCGGCTTCGGCGCGTACCCGATGTGCGGGATACCGCTCCTTCTCGCCCGTTCTGGGCACGGGTGGCTGATCGCTCTGGTGGCCGCTGGCGCCGTCAAGGCGGTCGCGGTCACGGCGGCCGCGTCTACACAGAGGTCGCTCCGCCAGCAGCTGTGCCCTCCTCACCTTCAGTCCCGTGTCCAGCAGACATCGGTGTGGCTGGTCGCCGGGGCCCGGCTTCTGGCCACCGCGGCGGCGGGCGCCGTCGCCGCCGCGGCCGGTGTGTGGGCCGCGCTGCTGACCGGCACGGTGCTCCTCCTCGGCCCCGTGGCCCTGCTGTGGGTCTCCCCCGTCCGGCAGCTGACGGTCATGCCCGGCACCACTACAGCGCCGCCCGAGCAGACCAGTCGGCCGCTGCAAGAGGGAGGGGACCGTGTCCACTGATCGCGGTCGGCTCGACGCCGCCTCTTCCCCCGTGCGGCAAGGGCAGCGGACTGACCCAGCCTCCTCCATGTCGGTCCTCGCCTTGAAGGAACCTCCCGTGACGATCTCGACCACACCGACCCGCACCGCCGTGCGGTGCCGGCGACAAGCCTCCGTTTCGAGGCAGCGTCCGTGCGCTGAACACCGTGGGGAGGTGTCGGCGGCCCTTGCCCTGCGCGATCTGCCCCTACGCATATCGGTGGCGTTGGCGGGCCTGCTCCTCACCGTGGGGGTTCCCCTTCCGGGGTTCGTTCCGACGGGGGCGTACGCCGCCTTCCACGACACCTCGGCACGGTACCAACTGGTTTGGCCGTGGGATGAGTTCACGGTTGCTGGGGGCCTGGCATGACCACTGTGCCGACGGCTTTGCACCGTGACGCTGCGGCGTCTCGTCTGGGCTTGCTGCGACGCGCGCAGCTGGAGACGGTCCTGCGGGGTGTAGCGGGCGAGAAGCGGGTCGCTCTCTACGTTCTGGTCGGCTTCCGGCAGGACGCCGCTCCCCGTCTCGCCTCCGCGCAGGCCCTCGCGACCCGTCGTGGGTGGACGGTCGCGGACCGCACCTTCGACGTCACGGGACCGACCGACCCGGCTACACGACCCCAGCTCGCCCGGCTGCTCGCCGCAGCCCGGCGGGGGGAGATCCACGGCATCCTGGCCGCCTCCCGGGTCGACATCAGCGACAACGACAGGGAGTACGAGGCGATGCTCGAACAGATCCGAACCCTGGGCGCCGGACTCGCCCTCGCGCGCGAGGAGAACGTCCTGTGACCTCACCGAGACGGCACGCGACCGCCGTGACGACGCGGAGCCCGGAGTCGAACCCTCCCCCCGAACGCCTCGACCTGCCCGTCATCAAGACAGGCAGGAAGCTCACCGGCGCGGCGCGAGAGGAGTTCGCGAAGAAGGTCGTGGCCGCCTACCGCACCCCGGGCCGCAGGGTCACCATCCAGGAGATCTGCGAGACGACGAACCGGTCCTACGGCGCCATTCACTCCCTCTTGAGCGAGGCCGGGGCCACCAAGAGCGGGACCCGCACCGTCGGCGCGGAAGAGCAGGTGAGTTCGTGAACGAGCCCCACCAGTCCGCCCCCGGCTACCCCGCTCTCGCGGAGGACCTGCTGGACCGCGTGCGACGAGCCAAGGCGCATTGGCGCACACCCGGCGCCGAACGCCTCGGCATGACACCGGACGCGCTCGCGGCCCTCGCCCAGACCCAGGACGACAACACCACCGGCCTGAAGCGGATCGTCGAACGGCTCGGGCAGTGGCCGGGTCGCAGCACCGTAGGCCCGGAGGCGTGTCAGGCCGCCGTGGACATCGCGGTGCACAGCGACCACAACCCGACGCTCCAGCGGACGCTGCTTGGTCTGCTGCAGAAAGCCGTGAAAGCCGGCGACGCCACCAGCGCCCAGCTCGCCCACCTGCACGACCGCTGTCTCGTCAACGCCGGGCAGGCGCAGCTGTACGGAACCCAGCACTGGTACCGCCCCGACGGGTGCCTCGAACCGCACCCGATCACCGATCCCACCCAGCTCGACACCCGCCGGGCCGGCGTGGGCCTGCCGCCGTACACCGAACAGGCCCGACATCTGCGCGAGCGGCACGGGCCGATCGCCTCCTTATCCGCTCCCTCTGCGGTCGAGCCCGCTCCTACGCCCGACCGGCGCGCGGCGTGACCGCCCCACCATCCGCACAAGGAGATGCTCCCTTGTCCCCTGCACAGCCCACCTTCGACAACGAAATTCGCTACGTGTGCTGGAACATCGAGCACAACGGCCGTGGCCGGAACGGAGGGGAAGACCACCGCGACCTGGCCCGCGACATCCTCGCCTCCATCGAACCGCACGTCGTACTGCGCCAGGAGCTGACCAGCGCGTGGGACCGCGGGAAGGCGGACCTGTATGCCGAGGCCAACCGGCTCGGCGGCCTCATCCCGTTCATGCCCGCTCCGCGGGAGGGACGCAGCAAGAACCCCGTCGGCGTGATGGTCGACCCCACTATGTTCTCCGTCGACGGCTACTTCGAGCACGACCTGCCGTGGAAGCCGATCTGCAACCCCCGTGTCCGCCTCAAGGGCTGCGCGAAGCCGATCGACCTCGCCTCGGCGCACCTGTGCCACTTCGACCCGGACCTGCGCGCAACCGAGGCTCGGCGGCTCACCACCCTCGCCGACAGCTCCCGCAGCGCCATCGTGGGGATAGACGCCAACAGCTACCCCCATCAGGCGGAGCTGGAGTCCGTGGCGCTCCCGGACTGGGACAAGGTCGAGGACCGCGTGCACTACCAGCACCGCACCATCGAGCGCGCCGGCAGGCGTGTCTCGGACACCCGCCCGGACGAGATCCTCTCCGGCGGCAGCCAGCCGGTCTTCATCGACCTCGCACTGCACGCCGCCACGGCCCTCGGCCAGACCAGCGCGCTCGCGGCGACGGCGAGCCTGAAGCGCACCGACCAGGGGCCCGCCCAGCGCATCGACCGCATGTACTGCACCCCCGACCTCGCGCCGGCCCTGACCGCCTTCGAAGTCCTGGCGACCGACGACGTCCGGGCGGTCTCCGACCATGCTCTGCTCCTCGCGCGGTTCGACCTCGACGTCCTCCGCCGAGTCCTCACCCCCACCCGCTGACACCTCTACCTCTGGAGAGAATCCGTGCTCATCAACGCGGCGATCTGCAACTTCGAGAACAACGGCGGCGGCGACCGCGCACTGTGGCAGCGGATGCACGACCGGCTCGCGTCGCTCGACCTGCATCTGCTCCTGCGGCAGGAGGTGTGGAACGCGCAGGACAACGGCGGCGAGCTCGCGAACGCGGCCGAAGCCGTGCTCGGCATGGCCGGACTGATCGGCCCGGAGTGCTGCACCGCCCTCTACCACGACCCGGACCTCTTCACCCCGGTCGGCGAGTTCCCCAAGACGGGCCCGATGTGGGTCCTCCCGCCGACCGTGCGCAGCCTGCAGCTCGCCGGTACGGCCCCCGGCGCGGTCCCGCTGATCGTGGGCTCCTACCACCTCAACTACGGCTCTACCACCACGCGGCTGGCGGAAGCCGAGCGGCTGACCCAGTGGAACGACAGGTGGGGCAAAGTCGACGGGCGACGAGTCCACTACCCGGCGCTCCTCGGCGGCGACAACAACAGCTACCCGGTGCCCGGGGCCCCCGGGGATCCGGGTCTGCCTGTCCTGGAGGAGATCCGAGACGAGCCCCACCGGGCGCACCGCTCCTACATCGGGCCGGACGGTGTGCGCCGGATGGACGACCGGCCGGACGACACCCTGCGCACCGCCGGTCTCCACGACGTCGCCCGTCACCTCGCCACCACCATGGGCGTCACCGCCGCGGTCGCGCCGACGGTCGATGCCTGCGACACCCACGGGCCGGACGCGCGCATCGACCGGATCTACGCCAGCCCGGAGCTCCTTCCCGCAGTCCGCGAGGTCGAGGTCGTCGACATGACCGGCCTGTCCGACCACCACGCGGTCGTGGTGCGCCTGGACCGGGACACCCTCACCGACATCCTCAACCACCCGATCACCCGGGCGGAGTGAGCGATGACCAGGAGGTATGGCCCGCACTCGGTAAGTCCCGATTCCCACTCGCGCACATCGCCGCGCCGCTGTGCCGCCCCTCACCCGAGAAGTGCGCTGAAGACTACGCCTGGTTCCGCGAGCGCCTCGCCGACCCGGGCCTCCTCGACGGCGCGGTCGGTGTGAAGGTGGACGGCGCTGTGCTCCTCGCGGTGCCCGCCGGCGGAAGCCGCAGCGGCGGCTACGTGTCGGTGGGCAACGTGGACGACGCCGTGCGCGTCTGGGCGGCCCTGCGGGGCCGCCCCGGATTCCCGCGCGTCCGACTCGGTCTGTCCCTCCACCGAAACACCTGCCACACCGTCAACTGGGGCCCGCTCCAGCCCAGGGACGACGCCGAACGGGGCAGGCACTTCGGGTACGCGCAGTCCGCGATCGATACCTTCCTCTTCCTTCGCCGCGTTCCCCAGAGATGAGCGGGCCGGTGCAGCTTGGCCAAGAACACATCCGTGAGCCCACGAGGCGCCGAACATCAGCCCCCAGATGCCCGTCACCCCAGACCTTTCCTACAACGAAGGCACCTGCGCTATGAGCGAGAGTTTCCGCCGCTTCCTTCCATCTGCTCACTGCATGCCTGAGAGCGCTGAGGAGGGCATCGCGATGTCTGATCCGCGGGTCGTCGCTGTGCGGGTCGCTGATTGTGGAGAGCCTCTGGTGTCCCTACGCGACGACGATCGGTTTTTGATCGACGAACGCAAGGCCACCACCACTGAGGCTTTTGCCATGATTCGCTCAGGTTTGGTGGATCAGTTATGGGCGGCCGAGAAGTACCTGCGCGAGCACGGCCGCAGACTGCGCGTTGTCGAGTGCTACCGGCCGCCGGCCCAGCAGAGCCGATACTTTCAGGAAGAGATGGCGCGGCTGTCCGCTGAGCATCCGGGCATGACCTCGGATCAGCTCATCGAACTGGCCGGCCGGCACGTTTCTCCGCCCTGGGTCGCCCCGCACAGTTGCGGCGGCGCGGTCGATGTCACCCTCGCCTCCTTGGACGGGACCGAGTTGGACATCGGCTACCGGATCAACGCCACTCCCAAAAGACCCGGAGAAACGTCATTCCTGAATGTACACACCCTTCCGGAGGAGGCTCGGGCCAACAGAATGCTGCTGCTTGCGGCTATGGTCCATGGAGGCTGGGTGCCCCATTGGTATGAGAGCTGGCACTTCGAGATCGGCACGAGGTTTGCGGCTCTAATGACCGACCTGGACAATTCCGTGTATGGGGTAATAGCCGATCCACACGCGGAATCTCTCCGGCTGTACGACTGATGTCAGAGGCGTCCATGTCGCACCCTGGTTCCGCCGACCCCGAGGATCCTGCCAACCGGGACTGCACAAAGCCAGCAGATGCTGGATCGCCTGCAGAGAGTGTAGTGCGTGTGATGGCCGAGAATATCGAGCGTCTGTAGCCACTTCTCCACCGCCCAGTCTGATGCCCGACCGTACCTGCCACCAAGCAGCCTTCAGAGTTCGCCGCGCAGCCAAAGATCGTGTTCCGCTGCGAGAAGCTCCTCGTCAGCGCGCTCCTGACGTAGCGACTCGACCCATGCTGCGACGAGCCCACCGAAAACGGTGACGTTCTCAGAACTCATCTTTTCGTCAACGGAAAATAGCGCGATCAGCTCGGCGGCGGCTGAGTTTCGGTGCGAGCACTGGGGGCATAACAGGGACTCGCGGATGCCTGGGACATCATTTCCGGTTTGGTTTTTCCACGAGTGCCTAAACCGGACGAGAAGTAGCCCAGGAGTGCCGCAGGCCCGGCAGTCCGATACATCGGCGATCTTGACGAATAGCTCGTCATGACTGGCGAGGGCAGGAGTCGCCCCGGTCCGATGTGCGTCAGTCACGCCACACCTTGCCAAGCATCCGGTCCGAATGTGCCCTTGATGTCGGACGCCAGCGAGGCAGCGTCGACTTGCGCTGCCAAGGCGAAGACAGTCGTCTTCTGCGGGCCGCGGACAGTCAGGTGGACAGGGCTGTCGCCAGGGTGCGCATGCAGGATTCGTTTCAGGTCCGCGACAGTCTGGTCGGAGACACGATGAAGGGGAAGCGCTAGGCGCACGGGGGGTTTGCCGCCGTGCTCGGCGCTAGAGACGTCCAAGACCGAGAGCTCCCTACCGAAGATATTCAGGGTGCCGTCTCGGTCCTCGATCTTTCCCTTGACTGAAATGACGTTGTCTTCAGTCAAAGCGTGAGCAACGAGTTGGTAGACGGCGGGGAAGAAGAGCACCTCAATGGACCCTGTAGGGTCTGCAAGGTTGGCGATGGCCCAGTTGTTTCCCTGCTTGGTCATCTTCCGCTGGACGCCAGTGATCAGGCCGGCGAGCTGAACGTCTCCTTGGGTCCGTCCGGAGGCCAAGAGTTCAGCGATCGTGGTGTCCCTGGAGCCGGAGAGAATGTGCTCGGCACCGTCCAGGGGATGCGCTGACACGTACAGACCCAGCATCTCCCGCTCGGTAGCGAGGAGTTGCCGGCGAGGCCACTCCTGTTCGTCGACAGGGAAGTCGAGCCCGAACCCGGCCCCAGCGTCTTCGGCTTCACTGCCTCCCAGCCCGGCGAACAGATCGTCCTGCCCGTAAGAGGCTGCCTTCTTGACGGGCACGACGGCGTCGATGGCGTCTTCGTGGATCGCACACAGACCGCGCCGAGAGTGGCCGAGAGAGTCGAAGGCACCGGCCTTGATCAGCGACTCGATGGCTCGCTTGTTCAGGGCAGGTAGGTCACACTTGTCAAGCATGTCCGTGAACGAGGAAAACTTCCCCTTGGAACGGCGTGCAGCGACGATCGCCTCGATCACCGCGTCGCCGACGTTGCGAACGGCTCGCATCCCAAAGCGCACGTCGTCGCCGATGGCTGTGAACTCTGCGGTCGACTCGTTGACGTCCGGCTGCAGAACTCGGACGCCGTTCGCGCGGGCATCGGCCAGGTAGACGGCTGCCTTGTCCTTGTCGTCTCCGACCGAGGTCAGCAGCGCGGCCATGTACTCGGCGGGGTAGTTGGCCTTGAGGTATGCCGTCCAATAGGAGACCAGGCCGTAGCCTGCGGTGTGGGACTTGTTGAATGCATAGCCGGAGAACGGCAGCATGACGTCCCAGATGGCTTTGATCGCCTCCTCTGAGTAGCCATTGCTTCTCATGCCACCTGCGAACTTGTCCCACTCGGCGGCCAGGACCTCAGGCTTCTTCTTGCCCATGGCCCGGCGGAGCATGTCGGCGCCGCCCAGGGTGTAGCCGGCGAGTTGCCGGGCGATGGCCATGATCTGCTCTTGGTAGACCAGCAGGTGGTGGGTGGAGCCCAGGATCGGGTCGAGGGCTTCCTTCAGGTCCGGGTGGATTGGAGCGGGTTCCTGCTTGCCACTCTGCCGCAGTGCGTAGTTGGTGTGGGCGTTGGCGGCCATTGGGCCGGGCCGGTAGAGCGCGAGCGCTACGGCGATGTCCTCGAATCGGGTGGGCTGCATCAGCTTCAGCAGGGTGCGCATGCCGCCGCCGTCGAGCTGGAAAACTCCGAACGTGTTGCCGTCGGCCAGGAGCTGGTAGGTCTTGGTGTCGTCCAAGGGGATGACGACTGTCTCTGTGTCGCCGTCCAGTGGATCCACTGTCGCCAGCTTGATTCCGCGGTTTTCCCGGATGTTCTGGATCGCCTGGTCGATGACACCGAGGTTGCGCAGCCCCAGGAAGTCCATCTTGACCAGCCCCATGTTTTCGCAACTGGGGTAGTCGAACCCTGTGATCTTCACGCCGTCAGAGGCGCGCATGTGCAGGGGGATGCGATCCGTCAGGCGGGTCTTGGAAAGGATCACCGCAGCGGCGTGCACGCCAGTGCCGCGCATCAGGCCTTCGACACCCTTGGCGGTGTCCATGACCCTCTTCACATCGGGTTCGTTCTCGTACAGCGCCCGGATCTCGCCGGCCTCGCCGTACCGGGGGTGCTGGGAGTCCCAGATACCCGACAGGGTGATGGTCTTGCCCTGCTGGTCCGGTGGTAGTGCCTTCACGATCCGCTCACCATGGGAGAACGGGTAGCCGAGGATGCGCGAGGAATCCTTGATCGCGTTCTTCGCCTTGATCCGCCCGAAGGTGTTGACCATGGCGGTGTACTCGTCACCGTACTTCTCGGTGACGTACCGGACCATCCGGTCGCGCTGGCGGTCGTCGAAGTCGAGGTCGACGTCCGGCGGGTTGATGCGCTCCGGGTTGAGAAACCGCTCGAACAGGAGTCCGTGTTCAAGCGGACAGAGTTCGGTGATCCGAGTGGCGTAGGCGACGATGGATCCGGTTGCCGAACCACGGCCGGGCCCAACCGGAATTCCATTGTCGCGTGCGTACTTGCAGATGTCGGCGACGACGAGGAAGTACGAGGAGAATCCCATCGGACCGATGATCTTCATCTCGGTCTCGAAGCGTTCCATTACGTGATCGGGGATTGGGTCTCCATAGCGCATGGCGAGTCCTTTGAGGACGTCCTTGCGCAGATACTCCTCCTGTGTCATCCCTTCTGGGACGTCAGGGAACTGCGGCATCTCATCGACGTTGTCGAATACGTCGTCGTATGAGCCGATGCGCTCGGCGATCAGCAGTGTGTTATCGCAGGCTTCCGGCAGTTCCGAGAACAGTTCGCGCATCTCGGCCGCGGTCTTGAGGTAGTAGCCGGTGCCCTGGAATTTGAAGCGGTTGGGATCGTCCTTGTTTTTTCCCACTCCGATGCAGAGGAGGTTGTCGTGTGCCTCCGCGTCGGTCGGTTGGACGTAGTGTGCGTCATTGGTTGCCAGCAAGGGAATGTTCAGTTCCTTTGCAAGGCGAAGCAGTCCGTCTCGCACCTCGCGTTCAATGGACAGGCCGTGGTCCATCAACTCGAGGAAGTAGCTGTCTTTGCCGAAAATATCCTGGTACGCACCGGCAGTCTCTCGCGCCTCCTCGTACTGCCCCAGGCGCAGACGGGTCTGGATGGCGCCCGAGGGACAGCCAGTGGTGGCGATGATCCCTTGGGGGTGCTCGCTGATCAGCTCCATGTCCATACGCGGCTTGCCTGCCGGGAACTGCCCCGTGTAGGAGGCCTCAGTGGAAAGGTAGAAGAGGTTTCGGAGGCCTTGGACGTTTTCCGCCCACATGGTCATGTGGGTGAAGCGGCCACCGCCTGATACGTCTTTTGAACCCTCACCATCATCGCTCATCGCGCGCCGACCGCCAGGCCCCCAGAATTCCTGCTTCTTATGCCTTCGTGATGAGGGGGCGACGTATGCCTCGATGCCGATAATGGGCTTTACGTCGCCGAATCCTGCAGCCACTGACTGGAATTCGTAAGCCCCGAACATGTTGCCGTGATCGCTCATGGCGATTGCTGGCATCCCTTGGCGAGCCACTTCCTCGAACATGGGCTTCATTCGCTGCGCTCCGTCGAGCATCGAGTACTCGGTGTGATTGTGCAGGTGAACGAAGCTGCTACTCACGGTGGGGTGGCTCCCTTGCGCATTGACCGGCTCGAGCAAGGGTCCCAAGCCTAGCGGGACTTGGTGATCCGTCAGGCGCGACGCACACATCCGCACGCCTCGAAGCCGCCATGCCTGTTGAGGTGGTGATCATGAAAGAATCGGGTGCACCCACTCCGGCCTGGGGGGATGTCGGCGACACCGTCTCATCGGCGCCCCGGCGGCCGATCGGGCGCCCCGTGGCCACCGCTCACATTGCGCCAAAATTCCTATTTGCTGGATAATGCAACCATCTGTCCCTTTGGTCGTAGTGTCCGCATCTAGGAAGGCAACCGTGCCTCGCTCCACCGCCAGCTCGTCTGCACCACCGACGCCACGATGGGACCTGCCGCACCATGCAGGCGCGGTCCGTCGTCTACGGCTGGCCGTGGCGCAGAGCAACGTCCCGGAGGACCCAGCCAACCCTGCGCTTCTTCGGGCGAGTGGGGCGCAGATTCGCTCGTTGATGCGTGATGCCGCCGTCGCTGGAGTCAGGCTGGTCCAGTTCCCCGAGGGGGCGATCGTCTACCCCGACCCGGATGCCATGCCGACTGGTGACCTTGGGAGGGCGAGCTGGGCGGGGGCAGCCTGGGATGTCATTGGCGAAGAGGAAGAGTCGATCCGGTTGTTGGCCGGCGAGCTCGGCGTGTGGGTGGCGTTCGGCACCATCCGTCCTCTGCCCGCAGCCGCGGCCCCACGGAACTCCTTGTTGGTCGTGTCCGACCGGGGAGAGATTGTTGCCAGGTACGACAAGCGGATTCTCTCCCACACCGAGGCCACCCGCCTGTACTCCCCCGGCAGTGAGCCGGTGGTGTTCGAGGTCGACGGGCTGAGGATTGGCTGCGCGCTGTGTATCGAGGCGAACTTTCCCGAGCTGTTTGACCAGTACGAGGCGCTTGATGTGGACGTGGTCCTGCTGTCGGTGATGGTGGACGACGCCGCCCGCGCCGTCGTCGCCCAGGCATACGGAACGCTCTTCAACTACTGGATCGGCTACTCGGTGCCCGCGCAGTTCGGCCGCACGGCCCCCGCTGGGATCATCGGTCCGGGAGGCCGGTGGCTTGCCCGTTGCCCGGCAGCGGATCGTCCAGGGCTGGCCGTCATGGACCTTGACTTGGACGCCTCAGACCGTGACATCACTGTCGGCCTGCGGCTGGCCCGGCCTTGGCGGCGGCTGGCACGCGCGCAGAGCCGCGGGGCCGGGCTGTTCGACTATGAATGGGCCCGTCGGTAACGCAGACCGCGGCTTCGGCCGCGATGCAGGGGACGGACCGAGGCGCGACGTCGGATCCATTTGCTCTGCTGGACGAGAGGAGGTCCCTCTGTCTCCGCCGCCGATCCCCGCCATGACCGCAGGCCAGCCTCGTGTGATGGATCGCAAGCCGCTACGTTCGGTATGCCGCGATCATGCACACGGGCATGGGAAGGTGCACCTGGCCGGCGACGCTGACTGCGCGCACGCTCTCCACTAGTTTTTCGCGCGCACGCTCCCTGTCCTTTTCTGGAATCCTCTCCAGTTGTGTTCTTCTGCCGTGTGACATGCGCCAGTCCCAGAATTTCGAGACCGGCACCGAGATCGGGAAGAACATATTCAACACTTGAATTTTCACGTACTCGAGTTGGTGCATAGCGGCGACTATGGCCGAGCTGTCGATTCCCGGCATCGGCGCTCGTTCCTGTGCAGATCCGCTCATGAACTCGATGAGAGCCGCGTCTGCGGTGCGGTCGACGACGTCCAGGTCGTCAGGTGCTGCCGCGGGGGTGCAGATGGCGATGCGTCCTCCGGGGCGAAGCATGTGGGTGAGCCGCCGGAGGGTGCGTTGTGGCTCTGGAAGGAATTGAAGGACGAGGCCGGCGAGGAGGACGTCGAAGGTTCCCGTCCTTGTGGGAAGAGCGTCTGCGTCGGCAACCACCGCGAATGCGTGGGTGAGTCCGCGGGCAGCAAGTGCCCGGTTCGCTTGGCTGACCATCGCTGATGACTTGTCGATACCGACGGCTCGTCCGCGGGGGGTAACGGCCGCGGCTGCGGGCAGGAGCGAGGCACCGCGGCCGCAGCCGACGTCGAGAAGGTCCTCGCCCGGCTGTGGCAGGGCCAGCTGCACCAGGGCTTGCCCCGCTTGTTCGAAGAACTGCCCGCCGATGCGCCCGTAACTAGCGGCGGCTCGGTCGAAGACAGTGCCACGGCCCTGGCCGCTTTGCGGGCCTCGGATGGGCATGAATCCTCCAGATGGGGTCAGAGGGCTTGGGGCGCAAGGTCCGTGCTGATCGATTGAGCGGTCACTACGCTGTTCGCCGCGCACAGATCAGGGCTGAAGCCCGCGCCAACGTCAGCTGGAGCTACGGGCCCCGGTATGGGTCTGGCCTGGGTCGTTTGGGTGTCCCGGCCGCGTACTGCCGCAGGCTCTCCCCGGCGCGTTCGAGCAGGTGGGCGGCGGGTGAGCCGTCGAGGGTGCACACTATGAGATCAACCTGGTCGTCATCGCGGAGGACCGCGGTGATTTGTCGGGGCCAGTGGAAGCGGTCCCTGGACTGCATGACCGTCACCTGGCTCGTATCGTCTGCGGTGCGCGGCGCGCTGACGTAGTTGAAGGAGATCGCCGCATCGTGGTTCCACTGCCGCCAGGACAATGCGGCTGCGCGGATGTTGGGGAACGGCGCAGCCTCGCTGGCGTACACCCGCTGTTGGAGTTGGGCGGGGTCGTCGCCGGGGTGCAGCGGCACTGGGGTGAAGTACCAGAACATGCCCCAGGCGTCGTTGGCGTGCGCGATCGCGTTGTCTCGCCCGTTGGCAACGAGGTAGAGCGTCACGTTCTCGCCTGCCGTGACGGCTTGCCCGGTCAGCGCGGCCAGGCAGGCCCGGAGGTTGGTGCCCTGCGCCGCAGCACGGGCACGGCACGCGCGTACGGTTTGCGCGGGGATCGTTGTGCGGTGCTCAGTGGGCTGCTGCGGAGTCCAGGTGAGCGGCGGCAATGGGTGCGCTGTGGCACCGGTGGCTGCTTCGCACCCCAGGTGCCGTAGGACCGGAGCGGCAGGGGGGCCGGGCGGGAGAGGGCCGCCTGCCGCCAGTAGCGTGAGCTGGTGGAGGAAGTGCCGATTGCTGTGGCCGTCCACCAGTGCGTGATGGGTTTCCATGCCCAGGAACAGGCCGTGGCGGCCGGTGAAGGCCATCAGGGTGGCGAGTTGGCCTCCATAGCGGGCTTGTCGAACATCCAGGTGGTCGGGCCCAGTCATCCAGGAGCAGGCTGTGTCCCCGTCTCCGGGTTCGACCCGCAGGTGTGGCCCGGCGCTCGGTAGCCATCGCTGGGTGAGAGCGCCAGTGCTGGAGTTGGTGTGGAACCGGCGGTGGAGGATGTCCAGCCCTCCCAGCCACTGTTCAAGCCGCTGGAGGAACCTGGCCTGCTCACCTGCGGGCATGTCGAGGTGGAGGAGCTGACGTGGCAGGTAGACCCCTGTCTGCGGGCCGAGGGCGGCGAACTGGAGCATCAGCTGCTGCATGGCGCCGGCCGGGGCCTGCAGCGCGCGACGAGGTCGCCCGGTCGAGCGTGTGCGCTTCGGGGCGGTGGCCTGGGCGACCCGCTCCTGTTTCGGTTGGAACGCCGCGTTGATGGATTCAAGGATGCTCGCGGCTTCCTGGGGGGAGGTGCTGCCGCCGTGCCTCAGAGTTGCGGTCGTCGCCTCCGCACCAGCACGGAAGGTCAGCGCGAGGGGGTACGGGGTGAGCAGCGCCGGGTTGGCGGGGGCAAGCGCCTGGATTCGGCGCTCCAGTGTGTCCGGCGCTGCGCCGGCGTCCTGGATGTCGACGGCGATGTGACCGACCGCTGATCCGAAGTCGGCCCGGCCGCTCCAGCGTAGGGCGCCGTAGCCGGCGCCCTGATCCGGGACGTCGGCAAGCTCCAGCGCCAGGTGCTCGATCGCCTCGGCCGTGGGCAGGTTGGGCGCGAGGACGGGATGATGGAGTCCGAACCAGCCGACGGCGTCGCTCAGATCCAGCTCTGGATGGCTGCGCCCGTTGCGTTCCAGGTCGATGACGGTGGGCTGTCCGCCGTTGTGGTGTCCCAGCGCCTGCCCGGTCGCGGCGAGGAGGTACGCGGCCGGACTGTGTTGCGAGCGCCGGGTGAGCTCGCTCAGGGGCGGCAGCGTGATGCTGGTCTGCCGCAGCTGGGAGACGAGCGGGCTCTGGGGCGCGGTGAGCCCCCCAGCCAGTACCGCGCGCCATAGCCCGGTCTCGGCGTCGAAGTGACCGGCTGCGGTCTGCTGATCGGTCAGCTCAGCGAGATGCTGGAATGCGTGGTCCTCGGAAAGGCTGGCACCGTCCAGAGTGAGGGCCAGCCGTCGGCAGATCACTGCCCAGGACCAGGGGTCGACGGCAAGGTGGTGCCCGAAGAGGACGAGGCGTCCCGATCCGTCCTCCCGATGGACAGCGACCGCGGCGAGCATGCGTCCGGTGACCGGGTCCACAGCGCGCTGAGCCCTGGCCAGCGTCTGTCGCAGGTCCCGATCGGAGGCGCTCTCGGCCACGGCGGCGACGAGCGGCTGGTACGGGGAGGCCACGCTGAGGGTTTGCTCGCACCGGTCGGTGCGGCAGCGCAGCGCCGGAGTGCTCTCGACGAGGTGTTCCAGCGCGGAGGCGAGCTGCGCCACCGGGGGCATGCGGTCGAAGGTGATGCTGTGGCGCAGGGTCCACCGCCTCCAGGCGGGGATCTTCAGCTGGTGCATCCACCGGCCGGTAGGGGTGAGCGGAAACCGCGGGCTCGTGTGCCGGGCGGTGCTCTGGGCGCGGGCGCGGGTGAGGCGGTGCTCGAGGTCGCGGTAGTAGGGGGCCTCGTACACCTCGGCGGGGGTGAGCTGGAGTCCGGCCTGGCGCAGTCGGGTCACGAGGTGCAGGACGGTGAGGGAATCTCCCCCGTCGTGGAAGAAGTGGTTGTCCGGTGTTGGCGTGGTGCCCAGCAGTTCACGCCAGAGTTGGCCGAGCACCGTGTCGTCGGCGCCGAGCCGGGCGGACGCGGGTGCTGGTGGGGTGGCGAGGCTGGCGAGTGCGGCGTCGTCGGGCTTTCCAGTGGGGCGGGTGGGGATCCGGCCGACCTGGTGGACATGGTGGGGCCAGTGGGTCGGCGGCAGCATCTGCCGGAGCTGGGCCGTCAGTTGCTGGGCGTCGGGGCAGCCTTCCACGAAGAGCAGCAGCCGTACGACGTCGTCGTGGCGGTGCGTCAGGGCACGTGCGGCTGTGCATAGACCGGTGCGGATGGCCTGGTTCTCAAGGGCGTCCAGCTCCACTCTGTAGCCGCGGATCTTGACCTGACGGTCGATGCGACCGAGATGGACCAGTCCCGCGGGGGTGTGCATGGCGCGGTCGCCGGTGAAGTACCAGTGCCCAGCGGTATCCGGCAGTGGGTGAAAGGACTCGGTGGTCAGGTCGGGCTGGTCCAGGTAGCCCGCCGCGAGGCCGGCGCCGGTCAGCGCCAGTTCGCCGGGGGTTCCGGGAGGGGCGGTGGCTGCCCGGTCGATGACGATTCGGGCGGCCAGACCGCGGATGGGCCGGCCGATGGGCACGGGGTCGCCGGCTCCGGGGGTGGACTCATGGACGGTTGCGGTGACGGTCGCTTCGGTGGGCCCGTAGATGTTGAACGTGCGGGCTGGGGCGAATCGGTCGAGGTCGGTGCTGCGGCAGCCGTCCCCTGCGGAGGCGATCATCCTCAGGTCGGGCAGGTGCGCGTCGGCATCGAGGCTTCGGAGTATGCCGGCCGGGAGGAAGGTGTGGGTGATGCGGTGGTGCCGCAACTGTTCGGTCAACGGCATGGTTCCGATGGGGTTGCCCTGGATGAGGGTCGCTCCCAGGACCAGCGCCGTGGTCACGTGGCAGATCCAGGGGTCGACGGTCGGCGGGGCGACCAGCAGCACGCGGCTGGTGGCGTCTAGACCGAACCGGTCCTGTTCTCCGTGGATGAGGTTGGTGAGCGCTGCCAGTCCGACCGCGACGGCCTTCGGGCGTCCGGTGGACCCGGAGGTGTGGATCACGTAGGCGGGCGGGTCCGGCAGATCGTCCTGGTCCGCGGTGGGTGGAAGGCCTGCGGGGCTGACGCCGTCGGGGCTCAGACGCAGTGCGGCGGGCCGGTCGGGGAGTGTGTCGCCGTCGTAGGGGATGTAGGTGCAGCCCAGTTGCAAACAGGCAAGCCAGGCCGCTGCTCGCTCGGTGAGGCGGAGTCCGCCGACGAGGACCTCGCTTCCCTTGCGCGCTCCCGCGTGCAGCAGCGCCTCGGCGGTGGCGGTGGCCAGACTGAGCAGTTGCGGGCCGGTGCAGGCGGCGTCCGTGTCCAGGATGACGGTCCGATCGGTCCGGCTCAGTTGCCGGACAGCGGCTTCGTGCAGCGGCGGACCGGTGTAGCCGGGTGCCGGGGTGGCCAGGGCCTGGACACTGGTGCGGTCCGTCGGGCTGAGCAGGAGGTCGGAGCAGAGCTGGGTGTCCGGCTCTTCGGCGAGTGCATGGAGGAACTGGCGGAAGGTGCTGGCCCACCGGTCGAGGTCGGCGGCGAGCGGGTCGGTGGCGCGGCCGGTCAGTTCGACGGTTGTGGAGCCGTCGTCCAGAGTGCGCACGACGGTGCTGAGCGCCGCGCCTTGGGGCGTGCTGTCGGCCGTGATCGGGGAGAGGGTGATGCCGGGCAGGGACGGGTCACCGGGCGGGGCGACGGCCTGCATCACGAACACGGTGGCTCCGGGGGCGGCCAGGGTGGGGGCTCCGGCATCGTGCAACTGGTCGGGAGTCACCATGACGTGGTCGTGTGCCTCCAGGATGGCCCGGTGCGTCATCCTGATGTACTCCGGCAGTCGGAAGTTCCAGGGCATGGTCAACCGGAGCGGGAGCACGTGAGCGAACTGGCCGACGGTGTCGAGGTGCTCGTCGGTGCGGGTGTCGACGGCCACGTGGATGCTCAGGTCGCCGGTTCCCTGGAGGCGAGCCGTGGTGTGGGCGTGGGCCGCCAGCAGGACAGCGGGCACGGTGGCGCGCGATGCTCGGGCGGCGCGGGCGAGGGCGGCTGTCTGAGCGGGTGCCAGGTGCAGACGGAGCCGGGGCACGGTCTGCACCGGCTCCGGATCGGGCAAGAGCCGGGCCTGCGGCGCAGCGGCGAAGTCTGTGTACCGGCGGCGCCAGTAGAGGTAGGCCGCTTCGTCGGGAGCCTGGTCGGCGAGGGCCTGGGCGAAGGAACCGGGGCGGTCGTGCCGGTCGCCCCGGTAGATCGCGGCCACGGTGTTGAACAGCAGCTTCATGGAGCGGCCGTCTACGAAGGCGTGGTCGATGATCTCGGTGACCACCCAGGTGCGCTCGGCGACGCGGTGCACGGTGATGTGGCCGATCAGGCCGTGATCAAGGTCGTAGCGGCGGCCGAGTTCTTGGTGGAAGTCGTCGAGGATGGCCTTCATCGTCGGCTCGATGGGCTGTCCTCTCCGCTGGTCGAGGAGCCGTACGTCGATGCGGGCCTGGGCGCCGGTGTGCCAGGTGTCTCGGCCGGACAGGTGCAGTCGCAACGCGTCGTGTTCTTGGGCGGCGGCGCGGTAGGCCTCGGCGAGCCGGTCCTGGTCGAGAGGCCCGTCCAGGCGGAAGATCCGACCCGAGTTCGCCGTCGGGTTGCCGAGCCGCCGGGCCGTGAGCAAAGACATCTGCGCCGGGTGCGCCGCGAGCTCAGACACCGGATTCTTTCCGTTCCGCGATCAGCGCGGACAGTTGCGTGACGGTGGGATGGTCGTGGAGGTCGACGGCGCCCAGGCGCAAGCCGTGACGGCGCTGGATCGCGCCGGAGAGCCTCACCATGCCGAGGCTGGTCAGGCCCTGTTCGAACAGGTTGGCGTCTGCGTCGACGGGCTGGTCGGTGATGGCCGCGCAGGCGTCCATCAGCCACGCGCGGTCGTCTGTGGGCGGGCGCTGCCGCGGGTCGGTCTGGTCCATGGGCGTGCTCTCATCCCTTCGCGGTCAGGCGGTTCAGGTGGTCGGTGGTGCGCTCCAGCAGGTCACTGGCCTGCTCTTGGGTGAGGGTGGCGGATGTCCAGGACGCACGAAGGCGTCCTGGCCCGGTGGCCGAGGCGGACAGTTGCAGGCTCAGCGGGTGTTTCGGCCCGGCGTTCGGTGCGGCGAAGCTGCTCCAGGTCACCGGGCCCAGCCGGCGGGTGGTGGCTGGCTGCTCGATAGCCAGGGATATCTGCGGCCGTCCGACGGAGCGGCTGAGCAGTCCCGGTCGGGCGTGGGCGTGTCGGGAGGCGAAGTCGAGTGCCTGTTGACAGCGCTGAACGAGGGGGGCGCCGGCGGGTTCGACACGAATGGGCAGGGGGGCGGAGGCGACGAAGCAGCCGATGATGCCGGCCTCTGCGGCGGTCCGCCGCAGGCTCATCGGCATGTGCAGCACGATGCGTCTGTGCCCGGTTTGCTCGGCCACGGCATGGGCGACGGCTGCGACGTAGACTGCGGCCGGGCCGACGCTCAGACGCGCGGACACATCGGCGGTGTCTACTGGGCCGAGGGCGCGCACTTGTTGGCCATAGCCGTTTGGAGCCGGTGGCCGTTCGAGGTACTCGGGGTAGGGGCGGGTTTCGTGCGCTTGGCAGTGCTGCGCGACGGCTTCAGCGGCCGTGCGTGCGCTGGTAGCCGCCGCGGCGCTGGTGCTGGTCTCGGCCCATCTGCTGTAGCGCAGGTCGGGGCTGTTGGGCGCCGAGACCGGCGGGGTACTGGCACGGCGCACGATCTCGGTCCACAGCAGTTGGAGTGCGTGCTCGTCGGTGTACAGGTGGTGCGTCGTCAGTGCGCAGACCGTGTGGGGGCCGGCGATGGTCTCAGGGAGGTGGAAGAGGGCGAAGCGGATGCGGGGGCCGCTGCCCCAGAGGTCGTAGGCGGCGGCCCGCTGGGTGGCCATCCAGGCTTCGACCGTCGCGATGGCGTCGGCAAGCTCGAGGGAGCGCAGGTCGTTCTCTTCGACGGGTACCAGGGCCGGGCCCAGTCCGGCGCTGGCGCTGATGTGGTAGCGGTCGTCGAGGTTGAGGATCCAGTGCAGAGCGTCGTGCCGGGCGGCAGTATCAGTTGCGGCTTGCCGCAGCGCCTTCGCCGGGACACCGTCGATGATGATCGCGTTGACCATGGTGTAGGCGGCGGGGTCCGGATTGCTGATGCCGGCTTCGAGGATGGCTTCCTGCGGAGCTGACAGTGTGCGTGGCTGTGTCACCTGGATCCTCGATCCCGCGCTGGTAGGTCGGCTAATGGCGCCTGCGAGCCGGGGGCCGCGCGCAGCACTCCCCAGAGCCGCCGACGGGATCACTGCTTGTTGGCCCAGTAGCCGGTCATCAGGGTCTTGCGCAGGACGCCGTCCTGGCTGCCGGCGACACCGTGGAGCGAGACGGGCGAGTTGGGCATGATGAACGCACGGTTCGGGACGAACTGCACCTGGTGGGCAGTGCGGTGCGCGGCGTTGGAGCTGAAGTTCAGGAAGTCGTGTTCCCCGGCGCGGCACTCGTACAGTGCGGTCCCGTAGCGGTTGACGCTGGTCTCGTCGGTGTCGCCCTCGAGCTGGAGGTAGACCACGATCGTCAGGAGCTTCGGTGCGGCGTCCAGGTGCGCGCCGAGCGCCTCGGTGGCGCCGGTGTCCTGGTTGGCGTAGAGCTTGAAGTTGGGCTGGTCACGGTCCTGGAGTCGGTCCAGGCCCAGGTGTTCCTCCAGGGGGCCCGCAAATCGCTCGAACAGCGACCGGACGAATTCGGGGTGGCGGAGCGCCAGGCGGGTTCGGTTCCACGTCTCGGTGGCCATCGGCGCGTCGCTGCCCGCGAAGTTCTCGATGATGCGCTCTTTGCGGTTGCCGAGGTAGGCCTTGGGCTGACCTTCCACGAAGCGGGCGACCGGGTCGAAGCCGGACTGCGAGGGCCAGTTCGCCAGGATGCTGCGGTAGAGGTCCTCGGGCAGGAAGTCGTCGACGGTGGCGAACGGGAAGGGGGCGTCGTGCATGCTCAGGCGGTCCAGGGCGGGGAGGAGCTCGGCGGCACCGGCGGGGATGTCTGCGCCGATGACCGCCTGATAGCCGTCCAGGTAACGGGCCAGGCGGGGGTGGGCGGTGGTGGTCTGTCCGGTGGTGGTCACGGTGTTCCCTTTCGTCAGCGCTGGACCGGCGTCGCCGGCGCGGTGTGGTCGTCGATGAGGGCCGCAAGGGTTCGCAGGGTGGGTGCCTGGTAGAGATGGCGAGGGTGGATCTGCGCGGTGAAGGTCTCCCTGATGGCTGCGACCAGGAGCGCCGCGAGCAGAGAGCTACCACCGATGTTGAAGAAGTGGCTGTCGGCGCTGATGTCGTCGGTGCCCAGCAGTTCGGTCCACACCCCCGCCAGGCGCTGCTCGGTTGGGGTGAGCTCGTCCGAGGTCACCTGGCTGGCGGGCTGTCGGCTGTCGTGGAGGGCGGAGCTCGGAAGCTGATTGAGGGGGGCGTCCGGTTCGCTGAGCACCGCGGTGAGGACGGCCTGGAAATGGTCGAGGAGGTGGTGTGCGGTGGCGGCGGTGAGCTGATCGGCTCGGTAAGTGGCCCGGCACGCGATCATCTGGTCGCTGGGCCACAGGTGCAGCTCGAACGGGTACCTGGTGTCGGCGCGGTCGATGGGCCAGGGCGCCGCGCTGAGGGCGTGGAGGCTGAGGTCGGCGGCGGGGAGATTGTCGTAGGCGAAGGAAAGGTGCGTCAGCGGGCCGATGCGGCCGGCATGGTCGGCGGCGAGCTGCGCGGCGATCTCGGCGATGGGGGCGTCTGCGTGGTCGAGCGCGTCGATGACCTCTTCGCGGACTTGCCCGACCAGGGCGGTAAAGGTGGTGGTGGGCGCGATGCGGCTGCGGATCGGCAGGACGTTGACGAAGAACCCGATGAGGTTCTCGAAGTCGGCTGTGGGACGGTCGCCTCGCGGCGTGTTGACGATCAGATCCTGACGGCCCAGCGCGGTGCCCATAGCAGCGGCGAAGGCCGCGTGCAGCACGATGAACTCGGTGGAGCCGGTGCGTTGGGCGAGCTCGAGCAGCTGACTGCGGGACACACCGACGGACGGGATCTGGATCTCTCGGGCACTGCCCGGCGGATCGTCGGTCTCCTCGGCCGCCAGTAACGGGGGCTGGTCTGCGACACCGCGCAGCTGCTCGCGCCAGTACGCCAGATCCGTAGCGATGCGCGGCCGGTCCCGGGTCTCGGTAACGTAGTCGCCGAAGTCCACGGACAGCTTCGGGATGTCTGCGGTGGTACCGGTGGTGTGGGCAGTGTAGAGGGCGGACAGTTCCCGGGCGAAGACGGACTTCGACCAGCCGTCGCACACCAGGTGGCTCATCAGCCAGAACAGCACGTGCTCGTCCGCGCTCAGGCGCAGCAGCATGACCTTGAACCCGGGCTCGCCTGCGACGTCGAAGGGGCGCGCGGCCTCGGTTTCGATGATGCTGCGGGCCGCCGCCAGCCTCTCCGCGGCCGGGACAGGCTGGAGGTCGACCACGGGCAGTGGCACCGGGCTCGTCTGGTGGACCAGCTGTGCGGGCAGCCGGTCGGGTGCGAGCGATGACGGCTCGGTGG
>NZ_DATMVN010000737.1:0-48090 GCF_035563135.1 Streptomyces sp. | reverse complement strand
TGCTCGCCGACAACACCGAGGAGCCTGTGTGAGCGCCCTGATCGACCCCGAGGACCTCACCCACGAGGACGCTCTCGTGTGGCTGGAGGACACCAGCTCCCTGGGCTACGTGCGACAGGCCCTCGACCGCATCACGGGCCGAACCCGCAGACCCCCGTACTACCGGGCCGGCCGCCTCGTCTGGTACGCCACCCTCGGCCCCGGCGCCCGGCCCTCACGCGCGTCCGGCACCTACCTGCGCCGGGTCTTCTGGCTCGCCCCCCACGACCGCGACCAGCAGCCCGACGGGCTCTACAGCAGCGGCTCACCGTCCGAGGCCGTCGATCCCCGGACGGTGAGCCCCGGAGTGAAGGGCTACAAGACGGAACGGTCCGAAGGCGGTCCCGCGTCCGACGCGATGCGTGAACTGGGCATCACCCTGCCCAAGACCTGACTTCCCGAAGAAGGGGCCCACGCGGTGGCATTCCGCGCGGGCCCCTTCTTCGTCTTCTGCTCCGGTCGCTCCCTCCACTCTCTGCGGTCGCTTCGATCGCTGGCTCGGAACTGACCGGATCCGCAGGTCACAGAGGTATGGACACTCTCACAGGGACTGAAGCGACTCAGCTTCGCACTACAGGTGCCCGGGCTCTTGTCCTCGGATGCGTCACAGATGCGTACCTTCAGTCGCTCGAGTCGCTTTTTCTGTCCCCATAGGCGCTCTGACCAGCAGTCATCCCCAAACGACCCAACGCGTTCCGCTCCGGCGCCGGTCGCTGCGCGTCCGGGTCCAGACGCTCTCGGCCGGATTCACTGATTCACCGCTGCCCCGGTGGCGGGGCCATGCTGGGACCGGCTCGTTCTGCCCCCACGCGTCGGGGCTCGATGGTGCGAGGACCGACAGCTGACACTGCAAGAGGGCGGTTGGTCAGTTGATGTGACGGACTGCGCCTCCCCCGGCCCGCCTCCCGGGCCGGGGGCATCGCCGCGCTCGCCACCTCCGGGCAGCGGTGCTGCCCGTTCTTCGACTTCCGCCTCCACCTCACCGGTAGAAAGACCTGGCCGCCGTGCTCGTCGTCTCCCTCCGGCGCGACAGCAGCTTCGGCCACATCCTTGAATGCGCAGCCGCGCGCATCGCGGTACACCTAGGGGCCTGGCGGGATTGAGGTGAGGCCGCGTGTTGTCCGCGGACAACACGCACCCCTCCGCTGATCGAGCACTCCCCGCAGCGGTGATGGTCCCGACGGGATACAGCAGCAGGCGATCGGCCCGTGGCCCGATCTCAGGTCATGCATCCCTCCCCCGTCGGGGTGGGACGCCAGAGATTTCCAGCCCCATCCATGTCACAGCCTCCAGAGAGGTGAGTAAGGTAACCGCATGACCGTCCCATACCCCCCTGATGACAGGGAAAAGGTAGTCGCCAAGCTACCAGCGGCCTTGCGACAAGAACTCAAGGTCAGAGCAGCCGAGTTCGGCGTCGACATCAAGGACGCTGTGACCGAAGGCATACAGGCATGGCGTGCAGACGACGCCGAGCGCGCCCCTGTGGACACCGCAGGGGGCAGTTCGTTCTCCACCTATCTCCCCACCGGGCTGTACGGGGAGTTCAAGGACGACTGCAAGCAGCGCGGCATCCCTTTCAACCAGGGCATCGCCCAGGCGATCCGCCTGTGGCTCGACACGCACCTCTCCCCCCGTCGGCCCGCAACGCGGCCCGGCTGGGCCCGCCGGCTCATCTTCGGCAACCAGAAGGGCGGAGTCGGTAAGACCGCCACGTCCTCGGGTGTCGCACAGGCCCTGGCAGAGGCAGGCAACCGCGTCCTGCTCATCGACTTCGACCCCCAGGGCCACCTCACCAAGCAGCTCGGGTACGACCTCTTCGACATCGACTCCCCCAGTCTGGCCAAGCACATGCTGGGCGAGGCAAAGGGAGAGCTTCGCGAACTGCTCGTCCCGATAGAGGACGGCGCCTTCAGCGGGCGGCTGTTCATGTTGCCAGCCTGCAAGGACGCGTTCCTGCTCGACGCCAAGCTCGCCACCAGCCGCTTCGTCCGCATCAAGGAGACGGCACTCGAGAAGGCCCTGGAACCGCTGGAGAAAGAGTTCGACTACATCGTGGTCGACTGCCCGCCCAGCCTCGGGTACACCATGGACACAGCCTTGTATTACTGCCGCACACGCGAGGACGAAGCGCCGGGCCTGTCCGGCATCTTCATCCCCGTACTCGCGGAGGACTCGTCCGCCGACGCGTACGACATGCTCTACGACCAGATCCAGGACCTGTGCGCCGACATGGAGATCGAGATCTCCATGCTCGGATTCATCGTCAACATGTACGACAGCCGCAAGGGGTACATCGCCACCTCGTCGCTCCACAGCTGGAAGGAGATCGGCGATCCGCCGGTCGTCGGTGTCATGCCTGAGCTCAAGGAACAGCGCGAGTCCGTGCGCCTCAAGCAGCCCCTGCTGTCCTACGCCCCGAAGTGCGAGCAGGCCGACATCATGCGCGCCATCGCTCGGAAGGTCATGTCATGAGTGTCGCCGACCGGCTCGGCACAGGCTCGTCCTTCGGGGGTGTGCCACGCGGCCGCAGCGCCCGTGGCCGGGCGAAGGCCATCGTGCAGGGTGACGTTCCGGCGTACGAGCTGCGGCGTCTGCCTTTGGAAGACGTCGCACCGACGCCGCTCAACCCTCGTCGTAACTTCGGTTCGGAGGAAGACCTCACTCGCTTCGGTGAGGAGCTGCGCATCGCCCAGCTCGCCGCGTGTGTCGCCGTGTCCCGTGCCGCGTACCTGAGCCTGTGGCCCGAGCACGAGGCGCAGATCGGTGACTCCGCCTACGTACTGGTCAATGGCGAGCGGCGATTCCGCAGCGCGGTCCATGTAGCTCTGGAAGCTCTGGACTTCGTCGTACGCGACGACCTGGCCGCCTCCCGCGAGGAGTTCGTTGACCACCTGCTCAAGGAGAACCTGGAGCGGGAGGACTTCGATGTCGTCGAGCGTGCGCGCGGCGTCCTCGAACTCGTACGGGTGTGCAGCGAGGAGTCGGAGAAGGGTGCCCGCACACGGGCTGCCAAGCGGCTCGGACGCGACCGTTCCTGGGTCACCAACCAGCTCGCTCTCCTGGAACTCCCAGTTGAGCTGCAGGCGATGCTCAGCTCCGGTTCTCTGCCCGAGCGTGACGGCCGTCTGCTCGCGCGGCGGCTGAAGGAGGAGCCAGGACTCGACGGGGCCGGGTTGCTGGCCCATCTGAAGGAGACCCGGGAGAAGGAGGTCCGCGCGCGCGAGGAGGAGAAGCTCCTCCTGCAGCGCGCTCGGCAGACCGTTGCTCCCCGGCCCTCCGTACCGGCCGACGGGGCCGGGCCGGGGGACCACACCCCCGTCCCGGAGATCGTGTTGTCCGCGGACAACACACCGCGCGAGACGCGGACCGCCCAATCGGCTCCGGCTCGGACGTCACCTCTTCCCCATCCCGCTCCTGCGGAAGAGCGTGTGTTGTCCGCGGACAACACAGAAGCGATCAAGATGCAGGCGCCGACCACGACCGCGTCCGTCCCTGCTCCTTTGTTGTCCGCGGACAACACGGCCGACGCCACCATCGCAACGGCCGAGACGAACCGCCAGGACAACGAGGCGGCTGAACCAGCGAACGAGCGCAGCCTGTTCCTGGTGCGCCAGCTCGGCTCATCCGTCGAGGAACAGGCTCGCACTCTCGTGTCCGGGCTTTCTCCCGAGCAGCTGACGCAGCTGATCGAGGAGCTCCACACATACGTCTGAGGGCGGTGACTGGTGCGCCGGGGGTCGGTCGACCCCCGGCGCACTTCTGTCCCGCAGCATGTTCCTCATCAGCTCCAGGCCGGTGGCCAGCGGTACTTCCGCTCCGGCACGGAGTGTGTTGTCTGCGGACAACACACTGAACCCAGGCGTTCAGAGCAGCTCATCCCCGCGCGGGTGGGGAAGGACCCTGGCCCGGCAGTTCCCATGGACAACGAGCTCGCGGTCATGCTGCGAGGCGAGTAATCGTGTCCCGTGCCTCCCGGCGCAGGGGGGCGCCGCCAGACGGCACGCGGACACCATCCGTTCCGGTCCGGCAGCGCTGAAGGACCAGACCCTGCCCACAGGCTGGCCGCCGCACCAGCCCTTCGACCTACGGCTTCGTTTTCGCGGAGGCCCACTCGGCAACAACCGTCGTCCCCCGAGCGATGCGCTCCCTGCACAGACGGGGGTGGTTCCAAAGCGGAAGACCTGCTGGACACCTGTGAAGGGCTCCCACGCCTGCGGGAGGGTTCCAAGAACTGCGGCCCGGCGGCGCTGCCGTGTGCCCGGTTCGCAGCCACGGTGACGGCCCGGTGCTGCAACCACCACATCGGACTGCCTGCGGCCTGGCAAGCTCCGCTCCGGACAGCCTGCCCTGGCGGCCTGTCCTCGGCAGAGGGAGGGGCCGAAGGCCTTCAGTCCCTCTGTTGTTCAGTCCCTCCACAAAAGGCCAGGTCAGAGCGATCTGCTCGGGACTGAAGGGACCGAAGGGACCAAAACTCCTTGTTCCAGCTGCGTGCGGGCGCGTGTATGCGCGCGTACGTAAGACTGACCCTTACATATCCTGGTCAGCTCATAACTAGGGAAATGAGTCCCTTCAGTCCCTCCGCCTCAGCGCATAGCTGCTCTGACCTGCGGAAACACCATGGGGACCGAAAAGGGGCCGAACAGTCCCTCGCCCCCGGCAGGCTTTCAGTCCCTCAGCTTTCGCCCAGCAGGAAGATCACTTCCGCCGCCTTCCGGAATCCCGAACCGAGGGACCGAAGGGACTGAATCTGGAATAAGTGCTCATGTCTCCCGCAGAGGGGTTCCCCCGTGCGCTAGGCTCGGTCCGCCGTAAGGGAAAGTCAGTCCCTTCAGTCCCTCAGTCCCTCGTGCGATCCCGTTTGACCAGGCAAAACGCCCAGGGCTTTGTTGAGAAAACCAACCTTGGCCACACAAGAGGAACGGACCGACGAACAGTGCAGCGCCCCGCCGACATCGCCACGTCCGGAGCCGTGCAGCAGCCGGGCCCCGTGGCCGTGGCCCGGTGGCTCGCAGGCCGTCAGTGGCCGGTCCACCCGCTTGCCCCTGGGCGAAAGACGCCGACCGCCAACTGCGAGCAGTGCCGGGGCCGTAGGCATGATCCCTCGCACTGTCCTTGCCATGGACAGGGCCGCTGGTGCCACGGCTTCCACAGCGCGACCACCGACCTCGCCCTGATCGATGCCTGGTGGGGGCGAGAACCGAGTGCAGGAGTGGGTGTGTCGTGCGGACCGGCGCATCTCGTGGTCCTGGACGTCGACGCCCACGCCTCACAGGTACCGGACCGCAGCCGGCTCCTGCCGGGGATCCGCATCCCGAAACAGGTCAATCTGACCGGGCTCGCCTCAGGCTTCGACACCCTGGCTCTCCTCGCCGCCTACCGGCAGGAACCGAACCCGGCCGAGGACGAGAGGACCCTGCGCGTCCGCACTCCTTCCGGGGGACTGCACATCTGGTACGTCAATCCCGACCCTGCCGTCCGCTACCGCTCCTCCACCGGGTCGAGCCCCAGGACCGCGCTGGCGTGGCAGGTCGACGTACGCGCTCACGGGGGATACATCGTGGCCCCCACCACTCGACTCCCGGCAGGCACCTACACACCTCTGGGAGCAGTACGGGACCCCGCCCCCCTTCCCGCATGGCTCGCAGCAGAACTGACACGCACGGGCCACGACATGCAGGCATCCCCCGTTCCCGTTTCCGTGCTGCGGTCGGGCGGACATGCCCGGGTTCCTCGGACCGGCGCCGCTCAGGCGCTCCTGCGGTCGCTCATCGAGACCGTTCGTGACTGTGTGGCCCACGCGGAAGGCACCGGCTTCACAGAGAAACTCAACCGCGCGGCGTTCACGGCAGGAGGGCTCGCCAGAGCAGGGCACCTGAATCATGCTGAAGCTCGTCAAGAGCTGGCAGAAGCCGCTCACTATGCTCGTCCCCATCAGAACCGCCGTAATGAGACGATCATCGCCGCAGGCCTTTCCGCAGGCGCCAGACGCCCGTTCCATCCCAAAGGACTCGCATGAGTAGCGCCGAGAGCAGTCGCTTCGATGCGGCCGCCGCCGCTCAGCAGATGCTCGATCTCGAGGCTGCCGCCCCCGCGTGGGTTCCTCCCCAGCCTGTACAGGCGCCTGCCCTGGTGGATGCACCAGCTCTGCTGCCTCCGATGCTCACCGACCGCGGGAACGCGAAACTGTTCGCCCAGCTCTACAGCGACCAGTTCCGTCACGTCGAAGGTCTCGGCTGGTACTGCTGGGACCAGTTCCGCTGGAAGCGTGTCGGCGGAGAGAAGGCCGCCTTGTGGGCCGCCGGAGACATGGCCGAGCAGATGTCCCCCACTGACCCCCGGGGCATCTTCAGCGACCGTGAGATCGCCCAGCATCGTCGGCGGACCATGTCCACGAGCGGTATGAAGGCGCTGCTCCACCAGGCGAAGGCCGCGCCCGCGCTCAGCCTCGACCCCGACGTCCTCGACGGCGATGCCTATTCGCTGTGCACACCCGCCGGTGTCGTCGATCTGCGTAACGGCCGCCTGCGCAAGCCCGATCCGATGCGGGACCTCCACTCGCGTGCCACTCATGTGGCTCCCCAGGCGATGCCGACTCCGCGCTGGCATGCCTTCCTGGACGACACCTTCGGCGACGACGCCAAGGGCCAGGAGATGATCGACTTCCTGCACCTGCTGCTCGGGTACTCCATCACCGGTGATGTCGGCGCGCAGGTCCTGCCTTTTCTCTGGGGCAAGGGTGCCAACGGGAAGTCGGTCCTTCTGGACGTCATGATCCAGGTCATGGGGGATTACGCCGATGCGGCCCCACCCGGGTTCCTGATGGACAAGGGCAACTTCGCCGAGCACTCGACGGAACTGACGGAGCTGCACGGCCGCCGGATCTTCGTCTGCAGCGAGCTCAAACCCAACGACAAGTTCGACGAGGCCCGGGTCAAGCTCCTCACCGGCGGAGACAAGATCAAGGCCCGCCGTATGCGGCAGGACTACTTCAGTTTCACCCCGACCCACAAGCTCTGGCTGCTCGGCAACCACCAGCCCGAGGTCGGGACCGGCGGGCACGCGTTCTGGCGCCGGATCCGGCTCATCCCCTTCGAACGCGTCGTCGCGGCCGACCGGAAGATCGACAACCTGGCCGGCGAACTCGTCCAGGAAGAGGGCCCGGGCATCCTGCACTGGCTGATCCAGGGCGCGATCCGCTACCTCACCACCCGTGACCCGCTGAGCGGTCCGTCCTCCGTGCGTCTGGCCACCGCCGCGTACGAGACCACCGAGGACCACATCGGGCGTTTCCTGGGGGAGTGTTGTCTGCGTCAGAGTCCGGACACCGGGGACCTGCGCGTGGAACAGGGGCTTCTCTACGCGACGTACACCGGCTGGTGCAGCTCGGAGGGCATCCGGGCCGATACGACCAGGGCTTTCGCCGGCCGCATCCGTCAGGAGGTCGGACTGGCGTCTCCCGCCGAGATGCTGAAGTCCAGCGGAAAGAAGTACTACCCCGCCCTGGCGTTGCTGAAGGACGACATCGTCCGCCCTGACGGCCCGTCCGGCGGGCGCTCATGAGGCACCACGGCTCTCTGGATCGGCCATCGCTTTATCATGGGAGCGTCCCGGACCCCCGCACTGCCCGGCCCGTACCGAGTAACCGCAAGCACCACCACATCACCGACAAGGAGCTGCGTCCATGAGCTCGCTGCTGCATGAAAGCCAGCTCGCACACGAGGCGAGCGTGGTGTGGCTGGAGGACCTCGACGAACTCGACTACGTCCGTCAGGCGCTCGACAAGAGTGCCCGCCGTGGCGGGAAGCCCCGCTATGCCCGAGACGGACGCATGGTCGGCTATGCGGAGCTCGACAAGGAAGCCGAGGCCAACCCTGACAGCGGCCTCTACCAGCGCCGTACCTTCTTCCTTCTGCCTCATGACAGGCCGAACGACCCTGAGGGCCTCTACAAGGAGGGCGCTCCGGGCGAGGCGGTGGACCCGCGGACGATCGAACCGCGCCGGGTAGGGGAGAAGACACCTCGTTCGCAGGGGAAGCGCAGAAACGAGATAGTGCCTTCCTGAGCCAGCTCTCCTCCTCCGGGTCCCGTCGGCCGAACTGCGAAGGGACCCGGGAACCCTGTGTGTCCTGGTCCCTTCGCAGAAGCGGGCACGGGGCGTGCCATGGTGCGACTCCGCAGGCGTGCTGTCGCGACCGGCGCGGTTCTCTGGTCGCGGCGACGGCAGTCAGGCAGATGACCCTCGTCGCCCCGTAGTGCCTGTTCCGTATCTCCGGTTCTGAGTAGCCTTGGCGCCTAGGATGGCCATGTGTCCGAAGGCGCCAGGCGGACCGGAGAGCGGGTGTGCGAGGGCTGTGGTGAACGGCTGAGGCCGGGAGCGCGGCCCGACGCGGTGTTCTGTTCTGCGGTGTGTCGTGCCAGGTAGTGGCGTCGGGTCCGGCGGCAGCCGCTCGAAAGGCAACGTTCAGCAGGCCGTCAGCGCCTCACGACGGAGAACGTGATCTTCATCCACGTACGCGACCTCGAAGTCAGCCTGCCCCAGTTCCTCGACACCCACCGACCCTCCCGAAGCGAGCTCGTACTGATCCGAGCAAGCCACACCCGACAGCCGCCACCAGGCTGAACACCCGTAAATCACCCGTGGGAGTCAACCCTCTGTCCCGTCTTACGTAAGTCGGGGAAGAGCATCGCTTTGACCTGCGGTGCCCCAGATGGGTTGAGACGAGGGTCGTCGTTTCGTCTCTACGATCTCGGGGCACGGCAGCACGAGCGTGGTGATGGGGTGCAGCCGCAGCGGACGTCGGAACCTGGCTCACCCACCCGGTCAACCGCTGCTCGAGGCGCAGGTCGTACGGGAAACGTCCGGTGCGGCTCACCGCTCGTGGATTCAGGATGAAAGCATGTCCATCATGACAGGTCAGCGCCGTTTTTCGTAGGACGGAACGCACAGTTCGCGAGGCTTGTCCGGTCCGTTCCCCGCCACTCAGAATCTCCTTCGTGCGTCATCCGCAGACAGGGGGAATGGTGACGATCGATCACGACGCGGTGCTTCGGGCCCGCGTGCTGCTGCTGGGGTCCGGACGGCCGAGTCGGGCCGAACTGGTCGGCGCGTACCGGGTTCTGGCCGAGGTGAGTTCAAAGGCGTACATGCCAAAGTTGGTCGACGCCCTGCTCGCGCTGCGCCACGAGAGCCGGGATCCGAAGGTGGACCTCGCGCTCGCCGCCGAGGCTTCCCGGGCCGCTCGCAGGATAGAGGTCGGGGCACCGAACCGGGCAGAGCGGTTGCACCGGGCCCTGGACGCCTATCAGGCTTCCTTGTTCGCCCTCGGGCACAGGGCGGAAGGGCGCGCAATCTGTGAGGAGCTTGCCGAGGCCGGCCGAAGCGAGCCCCTGGCGAGCGTTCTGGCCGAGGAGGGGCACTTCAGGGAGGCCTCGGAGCTCAACGAAGAGGCCGCCCGGGACGGAATCCCGGAGCACACCTTCTGGAACATGGTCCGGTGGGCGGCGAACCTGGAGGGCGCCGGGCTGTACGACGCCGCATCAACCGTCTTCCGCGAGCTCCTTGAGGAGACCCGGCGCAAGGCGGCCGAACAGCGCACCGCTCTGGCGATACTCACCTGGGAATTGGTTCACTTCTCCCGGATGCGGGAGGCTGTCGGGGATGAGGCGAGTGCTGCGGCCGCCCGGCGAGAGGCCCTGAGTGTCCTAGAGGAGCTCGCCACCACGGGCGAGCCGAAGAACTGGAGTTGCATCCTCGGGTGGTGGAGGACGCTCTTCGTCCTGTCGGGGCGGACAGCCGAACCCGCCGCGAGCCCCGAGTCCCCGATGCCGCCGTTCGGCACGGAGCTCCGGTGGTCGCGCGACGTGCGGGACGGTTTTCTCGGCATGCTGCCGGGCCTCGAAGCGGAGGCGGCGAGACTGCGCGGGGCCGATCGGCTGCCCGAGCTGGTCGACGTCCAACGCAGGATCGGTATCCGCGCGGCCGTCCGCGAAGGCGACCACCCCTACCTGTTCAAGGACCGGTTCACGCCGTACTTCGACGAGGGTGTGACGCTCGCCCGCCGCCTGCCTGACAACCACGCACGCCTCGCCCGCGCCCTCACCGACCGGTCGATGTTCCTCGTCGCGGCACGATCCTTCGAACCCGCGCATGCCGACTTCGCCGAAGCGGTCGCCCTTCTCCACGATCGCTGATCGCGCCGCCCGGTTGCCGCGTCGCCCGGGCACGAGGACGCGGTCCAGGCCGTCACGGTGCCACCGGTGCCGGGCCCCGGGCTGAAGCAGCCGATCCCAGCCCTGTTGAAGGCTGGGATCGGCTGCTTGACCTCCGAGTCTGTGTGCCCCGAGAAGACTGAGACGCCTGCCTAAGACCTGTCCCTTAAATGATCTCCAGCGGGGGTGGTTTGGCCCAGTACGCGTTCTCGCTGGACACCCTGTTGGTGTGGTGCGCCGCTTCAGGCCCGTGCGGGGAAGTCAGGATGGCCGGTGTACGGCGAGGCAAGGTCACGCAGGTCGTGGCACGGCCAGGGGTCGCGGGCGTGACGGGCCAGAATGCGCCGCTTGGCCTCGATCTCGCGGAGGACGCGGGCCGGGTCGTGCAGAGCCACGTGCAGAGCAATCGTGGGGTGGAATCCGGAGAGGTCAACCTGACAGAAGTCGACTGTGTGTCCGTGGGCAGACCACTCCCCGCATCCGTCGCCGTCGCAGCGCCGGGCCAAGTCGGCCTCCTCGTCCAGTCGCGCCTCGATGAACCTCACCAGTTCTTCAGTCATGGGAGCATTCTCGACGTTGTGCCAGGCCCCATGAAACGATCTTGTGGTGTCTGGTGTGATCACGGCGTCGGAGCCAGCCTGGACAGCCCCTTTCACGGGGCTGGGCCCGCGTGTCTTCGGCAAGTTGGTGACTGCGCTGCGCCGCGAGGGTGCGGACCCGGTCCGCAAGAGTCGCCCGTGGTCCCTTCCGCTGGAAGACCGGGTGCTGCTGGTGGCGGCTTACCGGCGCACGAACCTCACGTTACGCCAGCTTGCCCCGCTCTTCGATATCTCGAAGTCCGCGGCCGACCGCATCATCGATGATCTCGGTCCGTCGCTCGCGCTGCAGCCCCGCAAGCGATTCCGTAAGGGCACCGTGCTCATCGTGGACGGCACCCTGGTGCCCACCCGCGACCACACCATCGCCGAGCAGTCCAAGAACTACCGGTACTCCACGAACCACCAGGTCGTCATCGACGCCGCCATCCGGCTCGTCGTACTGGTCGGCCGGCCTCTGCCCGAAAGGCGGCGGCGTCCATCACGCCATGCTCGGAACCGCCCGCCTGCACAACCTCAACCTCGCCGGATAGCTGAGCGGTCGGGTTGGTCACCGACCACATCCATACGACTCAGAGATCATTTACGGGACAGGTCTTAGCTTCGGCTATTCCTGAGTTTCACGGTAATTAGCTGCTGCCTCCCTTGTCCGGTAGTGCGCACGTAGAACCGGACGAGGGGCGGAGCCGTCGCCCGCTACCGCGGCGGTGAGACGGGCATGGTAGCGGCGGGCCCGGAGGCCGACCCGCGGACTCCACTTGAGCAGTCCCCAGACATACCGGCTTCGTCGTAACCCGTGTGCCTGGGTCAGCGCGTACAAGAGGTCCTGCTGGTGAGAGGCCCGTTCGGCCTTCGGCATCCACCATGAGGGGCACCCCGCAGCCCTGCCCACTGCCTGAAGCTGCCCGGATCCGGTCAGCAGCGGTTCGGTACGACAGCCCGTAGACCTCGGTCCGCCCGGAGACGCCTCTCCAGGGGCGCGACGGACGCGGCGCCGGTGCGCAAAGGACCGCTGATGTCGGACCGGCACGGGGGCGGGACGCCGGGGACCCGGTCGTACCGACCGTGAATCACCCGGCGTCCCATGACATCAGTTCAATGCGACGGGAGGCGGCGTGCCGTAAAAGGTCAGGGGCGGCCACCCCTTGGACTGGGCCAGCGCGGACAGTGCCTGGGCCACCTCCAGGGGTGTGATGTCCTGCGCGGACGGATAGCCATTCGGCTTGTCGACGCGGATCGTGAAGCTCATGTCCATCAGCAGGTCGCTCTCGGCCATGTTCGCGTCGGCCCGGAACTCGGTGCCCTCCATGAACTCGACCGTAGCCGTCGCTTCTTCCGTCTCTGCGGCCTCGGCCGCATCAGTGGAGGCGAACACGGCCCCCGCTGCGGCCGTTCCCGAGTAACCCAGCAGCTTGCGTCTCGATATGTCCGACACGGGTCCTCCTCCTATGGATGTCCCGGTCACCCAGGAGCCAGAATCGATCATATGAACGAGGAATCGATTTCGAAGCAGATTCGCGGTCTTTTCCCTATGGCTACCGGAGCTCGCTGTTCCGTTCGCAGAGGCAAGGTCGCCTTCCGGCACCGGCAAGGAGAAGAGCCCTCCTCGGGAGTTGAGCGGTGTGCGGGCACGGAGCCTGAACGCGTTCAGGCGCTGGGCAGGCTGCCCGGACGAGTCCCCTGCCGCGCGGGGGAGGCCCTGAAGAACATCGCCTCGCCGCCGCGCGACCTCATGTTCGAAGCGCTGTGGCGCCTGGTGGGCAAGACGGTCACGGCGGGAGGCGAGCATGAGGTGATGTGAAGGGTGGCCCGGCACCTGCAGCCGGTGACCACCGCTCTGGCCGCGGCCAGAGCGGACCCGTCACCTTCGGGCCGGTCCCGCTCCTTGGGCCGTCAGCCATCACGCCGTGATGGTTCGTGGCCTCGATCCGCCTCGGAACCGCCGGCCTGTCGTGGCGTCAAGGCGTAATCCAACCGCAGTATGACGAGACAGGTGCGATTTTCGGTCACTGTCACGGCGGTGCGGGGGAACTGTTCTGTGACTCAGTCGCTGCGGTCGCTGTCGTCTCAGCAGTCTTCCCGCTCGGTCCCTGATGTGCGGCGACCGGACGGAGCTTCGGTCGCTGCACATCGGGAAACGAGAAACCCCAGTTCAGAGCAGTGCGTGCCCCTGCGCAGCGACGCAAGCGACCGAGGTTCAGGTATGTCGATACATCAACATGCGCGTGTGTGTGTCATAGAGGGGACTTGAGTCGCTGCAGTCGCTTTCATGATTCCAACACTGCTCTGAACTGGGGTTTCAGGGACGATGGCCGTCAGCGACCCAACGGCTCCGGTCGCTCGACCGCCTGGCGCCAGGCGGTCTGGGCCTCAAGGTCTGCACCATGCAAGATTCGGGAAGCTACGTTCCGAATGCTTGTCATGTGTTCGCTAATCTGTCTTGGTCGTTGAGTCGCTTCGGTCGCTATGGAGGGGGATTCAGGTGACTCCTGAGCTGCACCTGGTGGGCTTCGACCCCTCCCGACCGACGCCGCCGCGTCCGGTCCTTCCTCGCTCTGTCGCCACTGCCCGATGGTGTGCCGAACAGGGCTGGCCGGTGCATCCGCTCGCCGCCGGACGCAAGACTCCGGCCGGGAACTGCGACACCTGCCGTCATCCCGGTCATACCCACCGGGGCTGTGACTGTGCCGCGGCCGGCCGCTGGTGCCACGGCTTCCACGCCGCCACCCGTGACGCCGACAGGATCGACCACTGGTGGGGGAGGAACCCGAGTCTCGGGGTGGGGGTGTCCTGTGGCCCTGCGGGACTGGTGGTGATCGACATCGACGCGCACCCGCAGAGCCTGCCTGCACGGGAGCGGCTGCTGCCCGGTATTCCGATCCCCGAGCAGGTCGACCTCACCGGCTTGGCCCACGGTTTCCACACGCTGGCCGTCCTGGCCGCGCTACGGGGCGCACCGGACCCGGCGGCCGACGAGACGACGTTGCGGGTACGAACTCCCTCGGGCGGCCTCCACGTCTGGTACCGCGCTCCCGATGCCCGTCAGTGGCAGTGCTCCACCGGCTCGAGCAGCAGGCGTGCCCTGGCCTGGCAGGTGGACGTCCGGGCGCACGGCGGCTACATCATCGCGCCCGGCACGACCACCAGGGCGGGCAACTACACAGTGCTCGGTACCGTCCGGAGTCCGGCGGTCCTGCCGGCCTGGCTCGCCCAAGAGCTCGAACGCACGGGGCATGTGCTGCCGGAGCGGTTGCCGGGCCCGAGGCCTGTCCCTCCCCGAGCACTCCAGGCGGTCATCGCCGCCGGTGGGGGCCGGAAAAGCCCCCTCGGAGTCCTCGGCTTTGTACTGGCCGAGGTGACCGCTTGTGCAGCCGTTGCCGAGGGGGCAGGGTTCTCGGAGAAGCTCAACCGCGCTTCGTACACCGCCGGTGGTCTCGTCACCGCCGGACATCTCACTCATGAACAGGCCGAACAGATCCTTCAGTCAGCTGCTTCCGTTGCCCGCCCGGGCCAGGGCCCGCGAGCTGCCCGGATCATCCGTAGCGGAATGACCGCCGGTACGCGCAGGCCGTTGTACCTGGGGAGGCCCGGATGACTCCGGCCGGCGACAGTTCGCTGTTCGATTTTGACGCCCAGGCCGTGGCAGCCGACATCATCGCCAGAACCACGCCCCGCGCAGGCACCCCCACCTCCTCCGCGGGTGAACCCGCGGGGCCCGTACCGGTTCCGGCGCAGGACGCGGCGTCTTTGTTCCAGGAGCATGTGTCACCTGTCGGGCTGATGCCCGACACCTTGACGGACCGGGGCAACGCCAAGCTCTTCGTGAAGCTTTACGCACATGACTACCGGCATGTCACCGGTCTGGGCTGGTACCGCTGGGACAACACCCGTTGGCAGAGCGACGAGGACGACACCGTGGTGTGGGCTGCGGGGGAGATGGCGGAGAACATCGCCGTCACCGACCCCCGGGGCGTGCACTCCGACGCGGCCCTGCGCAAGCACCGCCGTCGTGCTTTGAGCACATCGGGGATGAACGCGTTTCTGGTGCAGGCGAAGTCGGCCCCGGGCATGGTGCTGAGCGCGGCGGTGATGGACGCCGATCCTTACGTGCTGTGCACCCCCGCGGGGATCGTGGATCTGCGGACGGGGGTGCTGCGGGCGCCGGATCCGGACCGGGACTTTCACTCGCGTTCGACGTCCATCGGTCCGCAGCGGATGCCGACCCCGCGCTGGGAGCAGTTCCTTGCCGATACGTTCGGCGACGACGAACGGGGAACGGAGATGATCCGTTTTCTGCACCTGCTGCTGGGCTACTCGCTGACCGGGGATGTCGGGGCGCAGGTCATGCCGTTTCTCTTCGGTTCCGGCAAAAACGGAAAATCGGTCCTTCTGGATGTTCTGATCAAGCTCCTCGGCGACTACGCCGATGCCGCGCCTCCCGGCTTCCTCATGGCCCGTCCCTACGAGGGCCACCCCACGGACCTCGCCGAACTCCACGGCCGGCGCGTCATCGTCTGCTCCGAGGTCAAACCCGGCGACCGCTTCGACGAAGCCCGCGTCAAACTCCTCACCGGCGGTGACCGCATCAAAGCCCGGCGCATGCGCCAGGACTTCTTCTCCTTCACTCCCACCCACAAACTGTGGCTCCTGGGCAACCACCGCCCCGAGGTCGGGACCGGCGGTTACGCCTTCTGGCGCCGCATCCGCCTCATTCCTTTTCAACGCGTCGTTTCTGACCACCACAAAATCGACAACCTCGCCGATGTTCTTGTCACCGAAGAGGGCCCCGGCATCCTCAACTGGCTCATCAGGGGAGCTCATCACTACCTGAACAGCTCCCGTGACCTCACAGGACCTGAGACCGTCCGCATCGCCACCACGGCGTACGCGGAGACCGAGGACCACACGGGCCGCTTCCTCGACGAATGCTGCAGCGTCCAGCCCCACTACCGGGTCGAGCAGGCACACCTCTACACCACGTACAAGATCTGGTGTCAGGACGAAGGCGTCACCGCGGTCTCCTCGAGGGCGTTTGCCGCGCGGGTGCGGGAGCTGGCGGGGCTCTCCTCGCCGAAGGACATGATTCTGTCGAACCAGCGCAAGTTCTACCCGGGCGTGGGTCTGCGAGACCGAGACCGGTGAGGAAGCCCGCATCCTCGAAGAAGGACGTGTCTGCCGCACCCTCTTAGGCTGTCGCGGGTCGAAGGCTAGGAAGGGGCTCTCGCTGTGGCAGATACGGCTGACTTACCGGTTCGTGTAAGGGGAGACCTCCCGCAGGAGAGCGGGGTCAGGCGCCGTGGACTGCTGCTGGTCCTCAGCACGGTCGCAGGCTTCCTCCTGACCGTGGTCTGGTCGGCGGAGTTCGTCGACCAGACCGTGGGCGGGAACATCGCCACCTCGATCCTCGGCCATGATCCGGAGACGTCCCCGCTCGCCTCGGCGGCTGCCGGAACAGCCTTCGCCTTCACATCCGGTCTCGCCGGGACGTTCACCGCGTGCAACATCGCGGTGTTCGGCACGGTCGCCCCGATGCTGGGAACCGTGAACAGCCGCGCGGGCCGGGCTGTCCAGGCGCTCAAGCCGCTCGGATGGCTCTTTCTGGGAATGGCCGTGGTCTCGGCGGCGTACGGCGCGGTGGTCGGACTGGTCGGTACGTCGATGCCGCAGTTCTCTCAGGCGCAGTCCGTGCCCGGCGTGCTGTCAGGGCGAGCGGTGCAGTCGATGGTCACGTTCGGTTTCATCGGACTGGCGATGTTCTTCATGGGGCTGAGCTCGCTGGGATACACCCGTGACCCGTTCGCCGAAGTGTCCCGCCGCTTCCCCCATGCCCAGTCGGTGTTCATGGGTGTGCTGGTCGGCGGGTTCCTCGTCGGCCGCCCGTATCCGCTTTTCCGCCAGCTCTTCCGCGATGCGGCTGAAAGCGGCAACCCGCTCTACGGGGCCGCGGTCTTCGTACTCCAGTCGGTCGGCAACGTGGTGATCATCGCGGTGTTCTTCTTCCTGATGGTGTACTTCGCCGGAGGCCGGCTGTCCGCCTGGACAGTGGCCAAGCCCGGCAGAACAGCCGCCGTGACGGCGGTGACCCTGATCGTCGCGGGTGTCTTCACCTTCCTCTACTGGGACGTCAGGATGCTCGCCCGCCGCGAGATCATCCCCTGGTATCCGATCGCGCCCTGGGCGGTCTGACCCGGAGCCCTCCCCGGCCGGCCGGTGCCGGTGCCGTGAACACCACCGGTACCGGCACCGGTTCTCACGTCTGCTTCCTGTGGATCTGCTCGTCTTCCGTCACAAATCCCTCGTGCGTGTGCGGTGTACGACGGCAGACTGCCCAGCCGTGCGGCCCGGTGTCAGAATGAGCGCGTGGGTCTGCTCGTCGAGGAGGAGGCGGGATGAGTGCTCTCATCGACGAGGTCGAGATCTGTGACGAGTCGGAGCTGGTCTGGCTGGAGGACGTCTCGGTCCTGGACTACGTACGTCAGAGTCTGGACCGGCTGCCCACTCGGCGGGGAAAACCCGCTTACCACCGAGGCGGACGCATGGTGGGATACGCCGTGCTCGGTTCACAGGCCAAGGCATCGAGGTCTTCGGGCACATTCAGGCGCCGTGTCTTCTGGTTGCTCCCCCACGACCGGGACAGCAACCCCGACGGGCTCTACGCCACTGGGGCACCCTCCGAGTCGGTCGACCCCCGGACCCTGGCCAGAGGGAAGAAGGGCTACAAGACGGAGCGTTCCGAGGGCGGGCCGCCCTCCAGCGCCATGCGTGAACTGGGCATCACCCGGCCCCAGTAGTCACCCGGACCGGCCGTGGACCACCACGCCGTGACGACGCGCGGCTCGTACGCGCCCTGGTGACACCGGACGGCGGACCGGACACCGGGCGCTCTCCCGCCGGTACGCGCCGGGTACGTCCACAGCCGACTGTCCTCGTGGGCAACACGATAGATCTGATTAATTAGCCCGATCAGGGCGGGTACCCCGTTGTGTGACCGGATGTGCCGGGATGTCAGGAACGATCTTGGGTGAAACGCCCATCGTCCGGAGCTGCTTGACGGCCCCCGGTACCGTCCGCACACCACGGAGGAACTATGCGACACCCTGTGCCCTGCTCACGCGCGCGAGCGCGCGCGAGAGGCTGGTCCGGGGCGGCGGCCGCACTTTTGTCCCCGGTCGCCGGCGACACGGCCGGTCGGCGGTTTCCGGGTCCGGCCGTCCGCGCTGCCAGTGGCGGTGCGGTCTAGCGTGCTGTCATCGACCAAGCTCAGCTACGATCGCCACTGTGCCGAGATCGTCGCGCAGACCGGTTTGTTGCGGTCCCGTATCGCAGGGGCCGATCTGACTCTTCCTGTGCCTTCCTGCCCCGGCTGGAACATCGGTCAGCTGCTGCGGCATCTCGGTGGCACCCAGCGCTGGGCGGAGGAGATCGTGCGGACCAGGGCGGCGCAGCCTCCTGCCGACGACCATTTCCGCGACCTGTCCGGCTATGTCGACGAGGACCCCGACGTCCTCGGCCCCTGGCTCGACGAGGGTGCCGCGCGGCTGGCGGAGACCTTGAGCACCGCCGGACCCGACACCGATGTGTGGACCCCGGTCGAGGGAGAGACCACGGGATTCTTCGCCCGCCGTTTCGCACACGAGACAGTCATCCACCGGGCCGACGCGACCCTGGCTCTCGGCGCGGACTTCACCGTGGACGAAGAGGTCGCCCTCGATGCCATCGACGAGTGGATGGAGCTCGGCTCGCTGCCGCAGATGCTCGAGATCCGCCCTGAGATGCGTGCGTTGCTCGGGCCCGGCCACACTCTGTACTTCCAGGCCACCGACACCGCGCCGGAGACGGGGGCGGAGTGGCTGGTCGACCTCACGGGCGACAGCGTCGCCTGGCGCCGTGCACGCGAGAGTGCGGCCGTCACCGTACGCGGTCGGCTGACCTGTCTGCTGCTGACCGTCTACCGCCGGCAGGCGGCCCCCAGCGAGCACGTCGAAGTGATCGGCGATGAGAAGCTGTTCGCGCTCTGGCTGGAGCAGGTGGGCTTCGGCTGACCGGCCCGGGGCGGACAGAATTCCGTTCGGGCCGCCCCATGATCCTGGGAAGGGCCGTTCTGGACCGAGAGCGATGCGCACCGTGTGAACCACGTGCAAATACTGTTTCCGGCCCGGACCAGGTTCGCGCCCTCCCCGGGGAGGGCCGTTTTTCCGTCCTCACGGGGCGGGCCGGAGTCAATTGTGTTATTCCTGCAAAGAAAAAGGTGACATCAGCTGCGCATCCCTGCTGGGTACAGAGAGTAATTGCTTTGTGCCTGTCGGTTTCCGGAGCTTGTGTGCTTCCGGGAACTGCTGCGGAGTTCCCCGCCCGACCAGCGCTCCGCTGATGCCGTCTTTCGGGCCCGAATACGCGCACCGGCGATGAGGCCCCGGCGGGTGCATGCTGAGCGTGCCGCTTCGCGAAGCCCGGCCCGAGCCGGCCGTGGATGCGCCTCCGGCCGTCGGGCACTGCTCAGAGGCTGGCGGGTTCCTCGGGTGTGGCTGTGGCCGGTTCCGACGGCGGGACGAGAAGGGCGCCGTGTCGGCGCGCGGCGGTGAAGGCGGACCAGGCCACGAGTGTCAGGAGGGAGGCATCGCCGGATCCGCTGTGCAGTACAGGCGCGATGACGGTTTCGTCCACACGGTAGGAGGCGAAGGCGGTGAGCAGGGCGAGGCGGCCGGCGGGGCGGTCCTCGGGGGGCAGCTGGGACTCGGCCTTGTTGAGCCAATCCGGAACGAGCGGCTTGGGTGTACCGTCCCAGCCGGAGAGTTCCTCGGTCACGAGGGTGCGGACGGAGACGGGGACGGTGTTCTCGCCCGCGGTGGCGATGGCCTTCGCGGCGCGGGCGAAAGCGTCGGCGACGGTCGGCCTGGCGCCGGCCCAGCCGAAGTCGCCCGGGAGCGCGGCCGGGGGCAGCAGGCCGAGCGAGCGGCCGGGTTCGCGGTGGGCGCGGGCGCCGCGTGCGAGCACCGCGGCGAACAGACGTGAGGCGGGGCCCCGGGCGGCGCCGGGGATACGGGCCGGCAGAGGGGACGGCTCGAGGAAGACGTTGACCATGCGGTTGAGGTAGTGGAAGACCACTGCCACGCCCAGGGCTTCGGGCAGTTGTCCCGGGGCGGGTGCGGGGGAGCGCTGCCCGCCCCGGGGGCCTGTGGCCCATTCGGCGAGTCTTCGCAGCTCGCCGGACGGGAGAGCCCGACGGGTGTCCTGGCCCGGGAGGTGGGAGCCGGGCACGAGGGTGTTGAGCACCGACCCGTGTACCTCGACGCAGTAGGGACAGGAGTTGGCGGCCGAGACCGCCGCGGCCACGGCCTCCTTCTGCGCGCGGTCCATGGTTCCCTCGGCGACCAGTGTCTCGCGCAGCATCGTCCAGGCGGCGGCCAACAGGGCCGGCTGCGGGGCGTGCATGGCCACGGGAGGCGCGAGTACGCCGAACTCCTTCTCGGTTTCCTCGTAGACGGCCGCGACCGGCCCGGTCGCGGCCGCCGGAGGGATGTGCCCTATGTACCGCACCTGCGCCAGCGATCTCCGTGCGGCCGGACGGATAAGTGGGTACGGCATCGTTCTCCTGCCTCTTCTTCCAGGGCGGTTCGTTACTTACGGGTGAGCAGGGGAAGCTGCGGGCGGACGCCGGCCCGGCCGGCGGTGCCGCCATCGGGGGTGGGGGCGCCGTAGCTGACGTCGACGCCGCGCTCGCGGGCCGCCTGGACGATCCCGGGGATGGCGCGTTCGGCGAGTGCGGAGATGGTCAGCGCCGGATTGACGGTGAGGGCGCCCGGTACCGCGGAACCGTCCGTCACGAAGATGCCGGGGTGGCCGCGCAGTTCGTGGCGGTCGTCCAGGGCGGAGGTGTGCGGGTCGTCGCCGATGCGGCAGGACGCCAGCGGGTGGACGGTGTAGGCGCCCACCACATCGTTGGTCCAGGGCGTCACACGGGCCAGTCCGTCTCGTTCCAGGATGTCCTTGACGACCGCGTCGGATTCGTCCCAGCCGCGCAGGGTGTTGGCGGTGGGCCGGTAGGAGATCGGGCCGCGGCCGAGCATCTGCTGGGAGATCCGGACGGCGTTGCCGGTCGGCGGGGGCGGGCCGAAGACGCCTTCGTTGTCGTCCTCGACCATCGTGAAGATGGTCAGCCAGGAGCGCCAGCGCCGGACCATCTCGGTCTTCTCCGCACCGAACCAGCTGGGCCCCTGGGCATCGGGGACCTGGGCGAGGATGGTGCCGAAGCCCGGGGGGAAGTAGAGCTGTTCGAGCGAGAACCGGGAATGCTCGGGCAGGGTGCCGTCGAGGTTGTCCCAGCTCGCCACCACCGGGCCTTTGCCGATCTGGTTGGCGAGGTAGGCGATGTCGTCGCCGCGGTCCAGGCCCAGGAGGTCGCGGGCGCGCTCCTCGTTGATGACGGCGTTGTTCAGCCTCTCGCCGTTGCCGGAGAAGTAGCGTCCGACAGCGTGTGGCATACCGCCGAGGTCGGCGGCGGAGCGCTGCAGGATGACCGGGGTGGCGCCGGCTCCGGCGGCCAGGATGACTATCTTGGCTTCGATGACGCCGCTGCCGTTGGCGAGGCGGTAGTCGGTGTCGTCGATGGTGTTGTAGTGCACCCGGTAGCCGCCGTCGTCGGTGCGGGTGAGTTTCTGCACCTCGTGGAGCGGCCGGACCTCGGCACCGTGGGCGCGGGCGGCAGGCAGGTAGTTCAGCAGGAGTGAGCGTTTCGCGTCGAACCGGCAGCCGGCCATCATCCAGTTGCAGTTCGTGCACTTGGAGTTGTCCACCGCGGTGGGGACCGGGTTGGCGGTCCGGCCGGCGTGGTCACAGGCCGCGGCGAAGAGACCTCCGGCGTAGCTGACGTCGTCCCAGCTCTGGGTGGTGACGGGAAGCGCCTCGCTGACCACGTCGTACCAGGGATCGAGGGTGTCGCGGCTGATCGCGGCCGGCCACATGCGGCGCCCGATGCTTCCGGTGCGGTCGAAGACGAAGCGGGGCGCGCGGGGCATCGCCGCGAAGTAGACGACGCTGCCGCCGCCGACGCAGTTGCCGCCGAGCAGGCTCATGCCGTCGCCGACGGTGAAATCGAAGATCCGGGTATAGGAGGAACCGAGAAGGAAGTCGTGCTCGAAGTCGTTGGATTCCAGCCACGGGCCCCTTTCCAGCACGGTCACCTTCGCCCCGCCCGCGGCGAGGTGATAGGCCGTGATGGCTCCGCCGAATCCGCTGCCCACGATCAGCACGTCGGTCTGCTCGGTGGCGTTCACGCCAGGCTCCCGGAGGGTGTCGTGTCGGGGTGGAGCCGGGCGAGGGGGCGGCCGTAGGAGAAGTCGGGGAAGCGCCACTGCCCGTCGTCGGAAGGCGGCGCGAAGCCCAGGGCGGCCAGGCCCGGGTGGCCGGCGGCGATCGCATCGGCGGTATGCAGATGGGCGCCGGTGTCGAAGGCCATGTTGCTGAACAGGGCAAGGCTGACCCAGAGATCACGTTCGGGGTGCCCGGGGGCGGTCAGGACGGTCACCAGGCGGGTTCGCTCGGTGTAGGACAGGGCCACGAAGGGCGGCACCGCGGAGTCCGCGTCGGCCGGTTCCGCGGCGGCGTACAGACGGGCGTGGCCGTTGAGGGCGTCGGCGAACTCCTCAAGGGAGTCCGACAACCCGGTGGCGGGTGTCTGGAGCAGTTCGAGAGCTCCTGCGGCCACCGCGCCGGGACCCTGTACGACTCCGGCCACGGCCCGGTCCTCCGCGTTTCGTTTCGCACCGGGAACTATGGTGTCGGCGAAGGCTTCCAGCGTGCCGATTATGTCCTGGTTTAACAGCGGTTGAATGGATGGCATTCCTTCTCCATTTCGGCGTACGAGGGTGTCGTGAAATCGGCAGTGACTCGCCATACTGAGAGCCTCTCCGTACATCGATCCTCCGCTGTGGAGATGGTTGAAGCATCTCCGTCATTGCTGTCGGCCGGTAGGCCGAAAAAGATCGCATATGCCCATGGGGTGTGATGGGTAAACATCGATGTCGTGGTTGCCCGGACCCTTATCTGAAGCTAATAATGTCCAGCGGCGCTGATCGATTCACTCCGCGCGAACGGTTGGTGCGTGGCGTGAATGATCGTCATTCGTCTCGGATGCGGAGGGCAAAATGCACAGTGCACAGTGCACAGTGAAAGGGATTGAGAGGGCTGTGGAGCAGTCGATCCACATCATGCGGAGCAAGCTCTCCGAGCCCTTGAGCATCGATGACATGGCGCGATTCGCCATGTACAGCAAATTTCACTTCTCCCGAGAATTCCATCGAATTACCGGGATATCGCCGAAACGTTTCCTCTCCGCGTTGCGGATACAGGAAGCCAAGCGGCTTCTGCTGACCACCGGCATGACGGTTACAGACATCAGCTGCACTGTCGGCTACAGCAGCGTCGGAACATTCAGCTCACGCTTCACCAATAGCGTCGGACTTCCGCCCTCGGTGTACCGTCAGTTCGGCGGATATACGACGCGGATAAAAGTTGCGAAGAACGAGGGGGACGGAGAGTCGGTGCGAGGTCTGGTTGTCGCGCCGGCCGTCGCAGAATTAGGGCTCATTTTCCTGGGTCTGTTTCCGACCAGAGTGCCGGAAGGTCGACCCATCAGCTGTGCGGTTCTCCGCACGCCCGGACCTTTCGAGATGCGGAACGTGCCGCCCGGTGTCTGGTATCTGCTGGGCCATTCCGTACCTGCCACAGCACATGAAGCGCTGACGGATGGCCAACCGGTCCATGTGGGATCTCTCGGTCCGCTGGAGATCGGGTCAAGGCTCGGGAACAGAATCGTAGAGTTCCGGCTACGAGGCGTACACGTCCTTGATCCGCCTGTGTTGATGGCTCTGCAGAAAGTGCGGTCGGCCGCGTTCGAGAACAACCTGGTAGGGGAAGCCGGATGACCGTCGGGTGCGGTGGAACCGGCTTCCACCGCACCGAAGCCGCTGCCCTGATCGCGGCGGGACGCACATCCGCGCCGGGCCCGGTGCCGCACCAGTGATGTGACGGAAAGTAACTGACGGTCCGTCGTACGTCCCTGGCGAGGGCATCAGGCCCTTCTCCGCGCAGCCACTCCTCCCGCGCCGGCCGCCGTGCGGCGCCCCCCGGCCTCCCGCCCCCTCCGGCGCTCTTCCTCGCGACGACGTCTTTTCCCGCGCCGGCACCCGCCCGCCCGCCGGCTCCGGCCTGCCGCGTGACCCACCGGTGCCGGAGGCCTTCACCGACCGGAAGACCGCCGAGGAAGAGCCGCACCAGCTGGCGGAGGGCGGCAGCGCTCAGCACGATGCCCGGCACGTGCCGGACCGGCCCTCGGATCCCCGGCATGTCCCCTCCCGTTGTGAGTCGACGGCCGGACCATCATCGGGCGCGGGCGGAAGCCGGTGCTTCTCTGCCGTTGCGCCTGGTGGATGTTCCTCCGCTACAGCACGGACAAAGAAGGGGATCGGCCCGCTCGCGCCCCAGACTGGGCCCGCAGACCAGCCGACCGGAGAGAGGAACCAGGCATGACGCACGAGAGGGACGTCATCACCGATCTGGTGGAGGAGGGCAAGGCGCTTGACGCCCTGCTCGCCGGGGCCCGCGAGGACGTGTGGACGCTTCCGACCCCCGCCGAGGGGTGGTCGGTCCGGCACCAGATAGGACACCTGGCCATGGTGTTCGCCATGGCGGAGAAGGCGGCTGCGGATCCCGTCGGCTTCAAGGCGTTCGTCGCCGGGCTCAACAGCTCCTTCGACGCTGCCGTCCAGGAAGGCCTGGCGCCGTATCTCGCCATGGACGGCGAAACCCTCATGAGGGAGTGGCAGAGGCAGCGGGAGGCGACCACGAAGGCGCTGCGGGGCGTCCCCCCGGCCCGCCTGGTGCCCTGGCTGGTACGGCCGATCCCGGCGGCGGTGCTCACCGCGGCGGGTATGACCGAACTGTTCGGGCACGGCCAGGACATCGCCGACGCGCTCGGCGTGACCCGCCGCCCCACCGACCGGATCAGGCACATCGCCGAATTCGTCACTCTCACATGGGAGTTCGGATACGAGTCGCACAGCCTGCCGGAACCCCGCAAGGGTTTCCGGTTCGAGCTGGAGGCGCCGTCGGGCGAGAAGTGGACGCTCGGTGCCGTCGACGCGACCGAGCGGATCACCGGTCCCGCTGTGGACCTCTGCATGCTGGCCACGCGGCGCCGCCACCGCGACGACCTGTCACTCACCGCCTCAGGTCCGGACGCCGACCAGTGGCTCGACATCGCCCAGGCCTACCGGGGCCCGGCCGGGACCGGACGCCGGCCTGGGCAGTTCGCCGCGGTACGCGGCTGACCGGTCCCGCACCGACAGGTCCGGAGTCCCTCGAGGACCCCGGGCGTGTCGGCCTGAACAGCACCCGTGTCGAGGCCGCGGCCGGTCCGCGGTACGGAGGGAACCCCATGGCAACCAGCGAGAACGGAACGGACGACGCCCGGAGTGCTCCCGCCACCCGCCCCCTGACGGGGGACGAGTACATGGAGAGCCTCAAGGACGGCCGCGAGATCTACCTGTACGGCGAGCGGGTCAAGGACGTCACCGAACACCCGGCCTTCCGTAACCCGGTACGCATGGTCGCCCGGCTGTACGACTCCCTGCACGACCCGGAGCGGCGGAGCATCCTGACCGCCCCGGTGGACGGACCGGGCGACGGATTCACTCACCGCTTCTTCACCGCCCCCCGCTCGGTGGACGACCTCGTGGCCGACCAGCGCGCCATCGCCGAGTGGGCGCGCACGACGTACGGCTGGATGGGCCGCAGCCCGGACTACAAGGCGGCCTTCCTCGGCACCCTGGGGGCCAACGCCGACTACTACGCCCCCTTCCAGGACAACGCTCGCCGCTGGTACCGGGAGTCGCAGGAGAAGGTTCTCTACTGGAACCACGCCATCGTCAACCCGCCGGTGGACCGGCACCGCTCACCGGACGAGGTCAAGGACGTGTTCGTGCACGTCGAGCGGGAGACCGACGCCGGGCTGCTGGTGAGCGGCGCCAAGGTAGTCGCGACGGGTTCGGCCCTGACCCACTACAACTTCATCGCCCAGGCCGGGGGAGTGCCTTTCAAGAAGCGGGAGATGGCGCTGGTGGCCACCGTCCCGATGGACGCGTCCGGCATGAGCCTGATCTGCCGTCCTTCGTACTCCGCGGCGTCCGCCGGACGTCCGCCCTTCGACTATCCGCTGTCCTCACGGCTCGACGAGAACGACACCATCCTGGTCCTCGACCGCGTCCTGGTCCCGTGGGAGAACGTCTTCGTCTACGGGGACGTGGAGAAGGCGCATCGGTTCAGCGCGCGGTCCGGGTTCCTGGAGCGCTTCACCTTCCACGGGTGCACACGGCTCGCCGTGAAGCTGGAATTCCTGGCCGGGGCGCTGACCAAGGCGCTGGAGATCACGGGCACACTGGAGTACCGCGGGGTGCAGTCCCGGCTCGGGGAGGTGCTCGCCTGGCGCGACTTGTTCCAGGGACTCTCCGACGCCGCCGCCCGCAACCCGGTGGAGTGGAAGGACGGCATGCTGCTGCCCAATCCGCGCTACGGCATGGCCTACCGATGGTTCGCGCAGATCGGTTACCCGCGGATCAAGGAGATCATCGAGCAGGATGTGGCCAGCGGACTGATCTACGTCAACTCCGGTGCCGAGGACTTCGCCAACCCGAGTGTCCGGCCGCACCTGGACAAATACCTGCGCGGTTCCGGCGGTGTCGACTCCGTCGAACGCGTCAAGGTGATGAAGCTGCTGTGGGACGCCGTCGGCACCGAGTTCGGCGGACGTCACGAGCTGTACGAGCGCAACTACTCCGGAAACCACGAGAACACCCGGGTCGAACTGTTCATGGCGCAGATGGCCGACGGAAGCGTGGACGGCTACAAGTCGTTCGTCGACGACTGCCTGGACGAGTACGACCTGTCCGGGTGGACGGTGCCCGATCTTTTCCCCCGTTCGACCGAATAGCCGCCGCACCGGGACTCAGAGAGGGGGGCCGCCCGGACATCGTCCGGGCGGCCCCCCTCGACGACCGGCGGGTCACGCCGCGTCGTACGGACTGTTCTGGTAGGCGGCCAGGGACCACCGGCCGTTTTCGCCGCGCACGGCGACCCAGGACGCACGGACCCTGCGCTCGGGACGGACGGTGTCCTCGCCGGCGGCGCGGACACCGCCCTCGGTGACCAGTACGGCCGCTTCCTCGCTGAGAACGTTCACCTCGACCGGTGCGCCGACGACCTGGGTGCCCCGGTACGGGCCCTTGAAGGCGGCCGCCATGAACGTACGGATGGACTCCCGGCCCTGGCAGTGCACTCCGGGCATCACCATGCTGGCGTTCTCGGTGAAGACGTCCGCGAACGCGTCGGCGTCGTGGGCCGCCCATGCCGCCATGATGCGCTCCGGCAGGCCGGCGAAGCCGTCTCGCGTGTCGGCCGTGGCCGTGGTGCTGGTGGGGTTCATCGGATTCCTCTCTCCGTGCTGCGGGCAATGCGGGGGAGCGGGGGGAACCCGGCTCCGCTCACTGTCACGTGTGCGATGTGGGCCAGTACTCGCCGACCACCTCCCGTGTGATCCTGCAGTCCAGCAGGAGGACGCCGCGGTATCCCCGGTCGCGCCAGGCCCGCACCGGTGCCAGATCCTCGGTACGGCGCACGGTGACGGCTTCCGCGCCCAGTGCGCGGGCGACGCCGGCGAAGTCGCAGTCCTCGAAGACGGCGCTGTCCAGGGCGGCCCCGGTGGGCGCGAACCGGTGCACCTCGGCGGCGTAGGCCGCGTCGTTGTACACCACGACGAGCGCCGAGTGGGCCGCGCGGACCAGCGTCTCCAGGTCGGGCAGGCCCATCAGCGCCCCCCCGTCGCCCAGCGCGGCCACCGTCGTACGGTCCGAGCGGCCGACCGCGGCTCCGACCGCGCCCGCCAGACCCAGACCGATGCTCTGGAACGCGGCGCCGGTGAACACGGCTGCGGACGGGTCGGGCACCGGCCAGTACATCCAGGGCCAGCCGACGAAGTGACCCCCGTCAGTCACCAGCGTGCGTTCCGCCGGCAGCAGGCCGGCCAGTGCTGCGGACAGGGTGCGCGGATCGATCCGGTCGGCGGTTCCGGCGTCCTCGTGCGGACCGGGCGTCCCGGGGCGCAGGCCCGTCGTCCTGGCCCGCCAGGTGTCCGGCGCGCTGTGCGCGCCGGACACCGAGTCGAGCAGCGCGGAAGCCGTCTCGGAGGCGTCCGCGGCGATGAACTCGTCGACGCGGTCACTCGTGGCCCGGGCGCCGGTGCCGATCTGCACGAGCCGTGTGTCCGGGCCGAGCAGGGAGCCACCGTGCAGGGTCCACTCGTTGAGGCCGGCGCCGAAGGCGACCACCAGGTCCGCGTCCCCGACGACGGAAGCGACCTCCGGGCCGCTCAGGTTCCCGCATACCCCCAGGCACCACGGATTGCCGGCGAACAGGCCGCTCGCCATCACGGTCGTCGCCAGCAGCGCGCCGGTCCGGTCCGCGAGATCGGCCAGCAGCTTGCCGGCACCGGACCGCCACGCGCCCAGTCCGGCGAGCAGCAGCGGACGTTCGGCCTCCTGCAGGGCGCGCCGTACCACCTCGACCCGGGCGGGCTCCGGGCGTGCGGCGGGGCGCCGGCCCGCCCGGGGCACCAGCGGGGAGGTTTCCTCGGGCACCGGAGCGTCCATCAGGTCGACGGGCAGGGACAGCATCACCGGGCCGGGCCCCGAGCGGGCCGTCTCCAGGGCGGCGGCCGTGTCCGCCCGGACCGTCGCCAGGTCTGTGAGCCGGAAGGCCGGGACACCGAGGGAGGCGGCGAACGCGGCCTGGTCGATGTCGATGCGGCGGGCTCCGCTCGACGGGGCGTCACCGCAGAGCAGCAGGACACCGCTGGCCTGCTTGACCGCGTCCGCCAGCCCGGTGGCGGCGTTGGTGAGTCCGGGGCCGAAAGTCGTGGTGCAGACGGCGGGTTCACCGGTCGTGCGGTAGTAGGCGTCGGCCATGGCGATCGCGCCGCCCTCGTGACGGGCGGAGAGATAACGCACGCCGTGGTCGGTGAGAGCGGTGACCGCGCTCATGTTGCCGTTGCCCACCACCCCGAAGGCGTGGCGCACACCGCAGTCACTCAGGGTCTGGCCGACCGCGTCGGCGAGTGAGGTCACGATCCGGCCTCCTGCCGTCCCTCGGTCCGCGGGGCGGGCGACGGCGCGACGACGTCACCGCGGAACACGCCGTCCGGGTCGATCCGGTCGCGCACCGCCGTCACCGCGGGGAGCAGCCCGGCGTCGAAGTCCCGCCGGGTCTCCGGACGCTCGACCAGACTGGGTACGGTGCGTCCGCAGTCCCAGGGGGCCAGTGCGGTGCGGACGGCGGCCAGGTCGTGCGTGATCTGCTCGGGGCCGGCCGTGCCGAAGGGCACTCCGGACCCCTGGTAGGCGAGGCCGGCGGGGAAGTGGTCGACCACGCCGCCGGAGCGGTCCCGTTCGGCCAGCGCGCCGCCGAGCTGGCGCAGTTCCACGTTGGTCAGCGCGCAGCCCGAGTCCGGTCCGGCTGCGGCGGCGAGCGCGGGGGCGCCGACAGCGTGCACCAGCATGTGGTCACCGAGTACCGGCAGTGGCGCGGGCGGGTCCAGGTGGGCGTGGAGGGCGGCCAGGGTCCCTTCGGCCCCCCAGCCGTCGACCAGGGGCGGTGCGACGGCTCGCAGCGGTTCGAGCAGGTCCCGCATGATCTCCGGCGTCCGGCCGGGTGCACCCGGCGGTGCGAGCACGGTGCCGTCCACACAGACCACTTCGGCGCCCCGCAGGGGCTCCGGCAGCTCCGGCTGCGGGGGCAGCCGCATCATCCGGAAGGAGGTCGTGGCCTGCCGCGGGGCGTCCTTCTGCCACGTGAGCCAGGTGTTCAGCAGGGCCTCTGCGTGCCGGGCCGGCCAGTACGCGGCTCCCGACAGCGTGATGCCGGCGGTGAACAGACCGATCTCGACGGCCGTCACGACACCGAACCCGCCGCCGCCGCCGCGCAGGGCCCACAGCAGATCCGGGTCCGTCTCCGCGTCCGCCCTCACCGACGTACCGTCCGCCGTGACGAGTTCCACGGCCCGGACGGAGTTCGCCGCGACGCCGGTGACCCGGCCGTACACGCTCAGGCCGCCCCGCAGCAGGTAACCCACCGCGCCGACCAGGGGGGAGGAGCCGTGCGGGGCGAAGAGAGCGTGCGGCGCGGCGGCCCGAGCGACCTCGCCCCAGGTGGCGCCCGCGGGAATGCGTGCCGTCCGCCGGTCCGGGTCGATGCTCACAGGTCCGCGCATCCGGGTGCGGATCAGCAGCGCCTCGTCCATCGGTGCCGCCGTGGCCGCGCCGTGCCCCGTGGTGTGCATCCGTACCGCCCACCCGGACGAAGCCGCGGTGCGCAGTGCCGCCCGCACTTCGCCGGGGGAGCCGACCGTGACGGCTGCCGCCGGACGGGGAACGGCCGCCAGGTTGAACGCCTCGGTCGCCCGCAGATAGGCGGGGGTGTCCGGGAGTGCGGCGCCCGGGTGCGCCCCGGCCCTCACCGGACACCGAACCGTGTGCGGGCGTACTCGCGTACGGCGACCGTGGGCAGCAGTACGGAGATCCCGCCGTGGCTGTGCAGGGCCGACATGTCGCGCCAGATCCGTTCCAGGCGCCGGCCCTGACCGGTGGCGGAGGAGCCCGCGGTCGGGAACAGGAAAGTTTCGACGGCCTTGTGGCACAGCGCGATCACATGCCTGCACACGCACGACAGCCGCAGGTCCTGCTCCCGGGTGAACGACTCCGGAGACCGGCAGATGGCGCTCCACTGGTCCACGGCTCCGCGCAGCGCCGCGTCCGCGGTGGCGATCAGTCCGGCGGCCTCGCCGTACCAGAGCTGGTAGTCGGCGTTCTCGGTGCAGGGGCGGCCGGGAGGGACCGGTTCCCTCCGCTCCTGCAGCGACTGCTCGTATGTGTCCAGAGCGCCCTGTGCCATGCCCACGGCCAGAGCGGCGATCTCCAGGTTCATGAAGCTGAGCGGCCCGCCAGCGTAGTCGGCGTTGCCGTGCAGGGCGGCACCGGGCGTGCCGTCGGCGACGGAGGTCTGGCTCACATGGGTGCCGGGCAGTGCGAGATGCGCGGGAACGTGGGCGTCCTCGACCACGATGGTGTGCGACCCGCTGCCGTTGAGACCCAGTTGGTTCCCCCAGTCGTCCAGGCGCCGCCATCCGGCACGCGGCAGACAGAACAGCATCGGCGCCGGCGGGCCTTCGGGGGAGGCCTGAACCAGGGCGTGGGCGAGGAAGTGGGTGGCGTAGGGGGAGCCCGAGCAGTACTTCCACTGTCCGCGTACGGTCCACCCCCCTGCGGCGGCCGGCTCGGCGGTGCCGCCAACGGCGATGGCGAGCGGGGCGATGAAGTCTCCGTCGGCGAAGATCTCGTCCTGGGCGCGCTCCTCGAAGAGCGAGGCCGCGATGAGCGCGTGCGCGGCTCCCAGGCAGTACATCCAGCCGGTGGACGGGCAGCCCCGGGCCAGCTCGGTGACCACGCGCAGGAACACGCCGGGCCCCAGTTCCAGGCCCCCGTGGCGTCGTGGCACCAGGATGCGGTAGAAGCCGGCCTCGGTGAATGCCTCGTGGGTCTCCGGGGCGTAGTAGGTACGTTTCTCCGTCTCGGCCTGGCGGGCGATCAGCTCCGGTCGCAGGGCCCGCGCCCGGCCGAGGAGATCGCGTACGGTGCGTTCTTCGGAAGTCACCGCGGCGGCCCGCTGCGGTGAGGCGGAGGAATCGGGCATCACATATCGCTCCCTGAGTGGCGAGGCTGCTGAGGTGCTGGTCGGTGGGGTGCTCGGAAGCCGGCGTGGTTCAACGCGCGGCGACCAGTTTCCGCATCGCGTCGAGCTGCTCGCCGGGCGCCAGCGGCATGGCCCAGAAGACGTGTCCGATCCCCGTTTTCTCCAGGACGGCCAGGTCCTCACAGACCTGCTCCACCGAACCTGTGAGCGGCGCGCGGCCGTCGAGCGGCCCTTCGGTGACCGGACCGTTCACCCGCACGACCGCCGGGAGCCGGTCCGGCGTGTGTCCGGCCTCCACGGCGGCCTCGCCGTGCGCCTGGAGCACGGCGAGCAGGTCCTCCAGCGTCCCGAACGGGGAACTGAAGCCGACGGCCGGGTTCAACGGGATACCGAGGCGTCCCGCGCGACGGGCGGCGACGGCCGTCTTGGCTCCGATGAGCATCCGGGGGCCACCCGGTCGCGGGCTCCTGGGGCCGATCTGCGACTCGGGAACCGAGTAGAAACGGCCGTGGAAGCTGACCGGGTCGGGGCCCCACACGGCGCGCATCGCCGCGATGTGCTCCTCGAACCCGGCGCCGCGGCGCGTCATCGGTGTTCCCGTGAGCGCGAACTCCTCCTCCATCCAGCCCTGGCCGAGCCCGGCCAGCAGCCGCCCGCCGCTGAGCCGGTCCACCGTCGCCAGGCGGCGGGCGAGAACCACGGGGTGGTGGAAGAGGGCGCCCAGGACACTGGTTCCCAGAGTGATCTCGGTGGTGAGAGCGGCGATGTGGGCCAGGGTCTCCAGCGGGGCCTCGACATTCGCGTACACCTCGGGGACCGGTTCGCCGCCGGCCGCCCGGACCGGGCGGAGCAGCCGTTCCAGCACCCACACCGAGGCCAGGCCCATGCGCTCCGCCTCGACGGCGGTGTGCCGGATCGCCTCGGGCGAGGTGGCCGGGCCGATGGTGGGCAGCGCGAGTCCGAGATCCATGACGTCTCCAGAACGGGAGGCAGGTGGCGGCCTGAGCGCGGCGGCGCCCGGCCCGGGGATGCCTCGATGCTCGCCTGCCACCTCGGTGACGTACCACTCCAGGATTGCTCTGGCTCCCCTCAACTGCGCTTTACCGCGGCGCTGTTGAACGAACATCCCCGAACGTGGCGCGGGCACGGCGGAGCGAGGGCCGCCACCCGGAGGCCCTCGTGCCGGCCCGGTCACGTGGGCCGCGCCGCCGCTACCGCGCGGGCGTCCCGGCGGGCCCAGGGGCTCCGTCCACCGTGTCCCGCTCGGCTGCGGGCCGCGCTTCCCCGGTGTCCCGCGCCAGGTGGCGCAGGCACAGCACAGCGAGAGCCGCCAGCACCACGGCCCCGATCCAGCCGGCCGTGTGCAGGCCGCTGGTGAACGCCTCCCGGGCCCGGTCCGCGAGCTGATCGCCGACGCCGTCCGGGAGGCTCTGTGACGCCTTCACCGCCGCGGCCACCGTCTCCTCGGCGGCGGCGCGGACATCCTGCGGCACCCCGTCCAGCTGTGCGCCGTCCAGCCGTGACCGGTAGACCACCGCCGCGACCGTACCGAGCAGGGCCATGCCGAGCGTGCCGCCGAAATGCAGGCTGGTCTCGGAGAAGGAAGCCGCCGAGCCGGCCCGCTCAGGTGGCACCGAACCGACCACCATGCCGGTGCCGAGCGCCACCAGCGGGCCGTCGCCCAGGGCCATGACCGCGATGCCGGCCACCGCCACGGCCCCGTTGCCGCTGCTGCCGGCCAGGGTCAGCATCAGGAAGCCGGCGCTGCTGAGCGCGAGACCGCCGGCCACCGCGAGACGGGGCCGCACGTACCGCACCAGGAGCGGCGTCAGCAGCGCCCCCAGGGCCATGGCCAGTCCCATCGGGGCGTACAGCAGCGCGGCCCGCGCGGGCGGATGGCCCAGCACGCTCTGCAGGTACTGGCTGACCAGCATGCCGGTGCCCGAGAGCACGACACCGCTGAGCAGCATCGTCACGAGCACCGTGCGCACCCGGATGGAGCGGAACAGCCCCAGGTCCAGCAGCGGCTGCGCCAGCCTCGACTGCCGCCGTACGAAGAGCAGGGCGAGCAGCGTGCCGACGACCAGGGCTGCGCCGGGAACGACCGGCCCGCCCAGGGGGTCGCCCACCAGCAGCTCCTTGAAGCCGTAGACGAGCGACAGCACGGCGCCCAGGGACAGCGCCACGCTCAGCGGCTCGATCCGCCCCGCCTTGTCGTTGCGGCTCTCCGGCAGCAGGAGGGGCCCCACCACCAGCAGTACGGCCATGATCGGCACGCCGAGGAGGAACACCGATCCCCACCAGTACCGTTCGAGCAGCAGACCGCCGATCGTCGGTCCCAGGGCCGCCCCCGAGAACTGGACCGTGGCCCACAGCGCGATGGCGGTTCCGCGCTGCGTCGCGTCGGCGAACATGGAGTTGATCAGCGCGAGGATCGACGGCATCAGCGTCGCGCCCGCCACCCCGAGCAGCGCCCGCGCCAGGATCAGTGTCCAGGCGTCGGGCGCGAAGGCCGCCGCGAGCGACAGCACGCCGAACGCGGCGGCACCGGTCAGCAGCGTGCGGCGCCGGCCGTAACGGTCGCCCACGGTCCCCATCGTGACGAGGAATCCGGCAAGCAGGAATCCGTAACTGTCCGACACCCACAGCTGCTGGGTGCTCGTAGTGTCCAGGTCGACGCTGAGCTGGGGCAGCGCCAGGTAGAGCGCGCCGATGTCCAGGCTGATCAGCAGCGTGGGCAGGATCAGCACGGCCAGCCCCAGCCACTCCCGCCGGGTCGCGCGCGCCGCCGGATTCACCTCGTGCATGGCAGACCTTTCCGTCGTCCGGCTCGACTGCCGCATCCACTCACCCCGGAGTCGGAGCCGCACGGCCGTCCTCGACGGCCGGCACGGTCCCCACGGGCAGCGGCCCGTCGGGGGCGGCCGTCACCGTGTCGAGCAGCGCCGTGTAGCTCGCCGTCCAGGACTCCACCGTGGCCGCGTCGAAGAGCCGGGTGCGGTACTGGACACTGCCCGTGATGGGCCCCGCCGGATCGAGCTCAAGGGTCCACAGCGCACCGTCGGGTACGTCGGGGCCGAGCGGCTGTGACCTGGTCCGGCCCCGCAGCTCGGTGTAACCGAGCGGGCCGACGCGCTCGCCGTCGAGTAGCTCGGGGAAGGAGAACCCCTGGAACACGCAGGGCGCCCGGTCCTCGAGGACGGCGTCGGCCATCAGGGTGGGGAGGGCCCCGAAGATGTGCAGGGTGGGGATGTCGTTGGTGTATCCCCTCGCACACGCGGTACGGGTGCGCCGCAGCAGATCACGGAAGTCGCGGCAACCCAGATGATCGATGCGCAGCGGAAGAAAGTTGAAGAAGGATCCGACGGTCCGGTCGAAACGGCCGTCACCGAACCTGCCCGGCGTGAAGGTGGGAACCACCACGTCCGTCGTACCCGTCGGTCCGCGCATCAGCAGCCCGTAGGCGGCGTAGAGCACCATGAAGTGCGTGCAGCGGGCCTCGTTGGCGAGCGCGCGGATCCGGTCCGACGTGTCCGCCGGCAGCGCGAAGCGGTGGATGGCGGAGGTGTCCGGGCGGTCGGTCCGTGAGCGCGGGTGATCCGTGGGCATGACGGTGACCCGGGTGTCCGCGAGCGTCTCACGCCAGTACGGCAGGGCCTCCTCGACGTCCTTCCCGGCGTCGTCACCCTGCTGCCACAGGGCGAAGTCGCCGTAAGCGGCCGCGTCGTACGGCTCCGGTGCGTGACCCGCCGCCCGTGCGGCGTAACACTGCGAGAGGTCGCGCACCAAGGCCCGCACCGACCAGCCGTCCGCCGCGGTGTGATGCACGGTCAGTGCCAGCAGTGAGCGGTCCGGGGAGAAGCGGGCCAGGACGGCACGCAGCAGCGGGGTCTGCCGCCCGTCGAGCGGTGTGGCCTCCAGCTCGGTCAGCAGCTCCTCGGCGGCGCTTTCGCGGGCGGCGTCCGCGGTGTGCGTGAGATCCCGCAGCAGGAGCTCCGGCGCGGAGGCGGGCCGCACCTCCTGCAGGTAACCGGCCTCGTCCGGCCCGGCTACCAGGACGGTGCGCAACGCCGCGTGGCGTTCCACGACGTCGGCCAGGGATCGTTCCAGCACCGCCTGGTCGACGCTCCCGTCGAGCCACCAGGCATGGGTGATGTGGTACCAGGAGCCGAGCGGTCCGTGCTCGCCCTCCGGGTCGAAGAGACAGACGAACTGCTGGTTCAGGGTGAGCGGATACCGGACTTCCGCTCCGCTCCCGCCGGCCGGGTCGCTCATCGCGCGGCCTCCGCCCGCTGCGGCAGTGACCGCGACCGGGGCCGCTGGTCCACCCACCACCAGGCGATGATCAGATTGACCACCCAGCACAGCCAGTTGGCGAATTCGAGGTTGGTCAGCGGATCGAGCTGGAGACCCGGCATGAGAGTGACGAGATAGGCCAGCAGCCGTCCCCAGGTGGTGCCCATCGCCAGGGCGAAGCTGTAGATCATCCAGCGGCGGTGTTCGATGTAGCGGTGCTGCTTCTGCATCCGGTAGCCCATGACGGTGGTGACGATCCACAGCACCGCCATGCAGAAGAGTCCCATCTGGCCCATCGGCGCCTTGGAGTAAGGCAGCAGCACCAGGGCCAGAAGCGAGCTGGGCAGCACTCCGGCGAGCATGTAGGTCATGCCGCTGGCCCGGTGGATCCGCGGGTGTTCACGGCGCAGTCGCGGCATGAGCTGGAGCACCACGGTGACCAGCGCCACGTTGCCGGTGACCAGGTGTACGACGAGCACCGGGAACTGGAACGGTGCCGACGGGTCGAGGGGGACGCGCGAATCTGCCGAGTCCAGGGACATGTAACGGGGCAGTGCCCACAGCAGGTTGAAGACGACGAGAACCGTCAGGGCGATGAGCCACGGGACGAGCCCGCCTCCGCCGCCGGCCGGAGGCCGCTTGTGGTCGGGAGGTGGACTTCCGGGAACGGTCGCTGCTCTGGCGTCAAACGACATGACGAGCCCTGCCCTTCTGCGGGGACGATGCGTGTGGTGGACGGTCCCGGACGGTTGCCGGACGGGCCGGATGTTCAGCCGATCGCCTGGGCGAACCGGAAGAAGCGGTGCGGGTCGTACGCCTTCTTGGCCCGGACCAGTCGCCGGTAGTTCTCGCCGTAGTAGGCGGGGCGCCAGTCACTCAGCGCCGGGTCGATGAAGTTCTGGTAGCTCTCCCGCAGCGAGTTCGTGTCGATGGTGGAGAAGCCTCGGGCCATCCACGCCTGGCAGGCGTGTTCGTCCTCGCTGGTGTAACCGGCGTCGTTGAGCCCTCCCGACACGCCCGCCATGAAGGAGGCCGTGCGGTGCACGTAGGCGGTGTCGGTGCGGGCGTGGTCGTTCACGGCGCCCCCCAGCGCGATGAAGTCCAGCAGCCGGAACTGCCCGGGGCGGGGCCGCTCGCTGAAGGTGTCCAGCATCGCGGCGACCTGCCGGGGTGTCTGCGGCCGGTCGTGCAGGCGGTTGCGGTTGTGGAACCAGTTCAGACGTGCCAGCTCTGCCTCAGGCGAGTAGCCCACCTGGTGGCACTGGTCCACGGTGCGGTCCTCGCACTCGTACCAGCTCATCATCGCGGAGGCGAACGACCGCTCCTCGACCTCGCTGGTCGTGGGCGGGGACCCGACCATCGAGGTCAGTGCGGAGAGCTGGCGTCCCAGGTCCTTCTCGCGCCCCAGCCAGGCACCGTTGACCAGGAGGATGGGTGCGCCCGTGGAGGAGTCGAGGTGCAGCAGCGCGAGACCGGAACCCAGGTCCCGGGGGGCGGTGCCGATCCACTCCTGCCAGGCCGTGACCACCTCGGCCGCCGACTCCCAGGGCCAGGTCAGGGCGTAGTTCACCAGACGGGACTGGGCGCTGGGCCGGGTCTCGTACGCGGTGACCACGCCGAAGTTGCCGCCGCCTCCCCCGCGCAGCGCCCAGAACAGGTCCGGATGCTGGTGCTCGGAGGCCGTCACCGTGCGGCCGTCGGCCAGCACGACACGGACCCGCTCCAGCTGGTCGCTGCCGAGCCCGTGCCGGCGCGACTGCCAGCCGATGCCCCCGCCCTGCAGGAAACCGCCGAGCGCCACATTGGGGCAACGGCCGCCCACCAGGGACAGCCCCTGCGGGGACAGCGCCTCGAGCGCGTCCACCTGCTGGACCCCTGCCCCGGCCACGACCGTGCGGCGCCCCGTCACCCGCAGCCCGTTCAGACCACGCAGGTCGAGCACGATGCCGGTAGTGCTTGAGTAACCGCCCTGGCTGTGCCCGCCGCTCCGTGGAACCAGGTGCACTCCGTGGTCCTGCGCGAACCGGAGCGCCGTCGCCACGTCCCGCTCGGTGGACGCGCAGACCACCGCCGCCGGGCGGATGCGGTCGTACTGCACCGTCGCTGCCTGCCGCACCCGGTCGTAGCGGGGATCACCGGGCCGGATCAGCTCGCCCCTGAGATGACGGCGTAACCGCTCCCAGGCCGGCTTCCCGCCTCCGGCAGTGGCGACAGCCGGGGCCAGTGACGCCGACACCGCCGCGGCGCCGGCCGCTCCCGCCGCCGTCTGTATCAACCTTCGCCTGCTCAGCATGGCCTGCCTTCCTGCCGTTGTCGTGCTGACCGAGCGGCCCCGGACGCGACCGGGGCGGCCTGACGAACTCCCGCCGTGATTCCCGCGTCCCAAAGGCCGGCGCCGCGAGGACTCCGTCGGCCTCGCCCGCCGCCCCCGATCGCCGGGAGCCGTCACCTGCCGGAGCTCCGCCCCGCCCCGGGCGGCCCGGGTGACGCGGCCGGGCACCCGGCGCCGCCCGTCCCGTCCCCGGGGGGCGGACGGCGCGCGGGTCCTGCCCCGAACCGGAATCAGGCTGGCGGTTCCGCGATCGCCCGGCATCTTTTGACGTGCTGTGAGGCAGCGCATTCTGAAAGATGGCCGGGCTGCTCCCGGGCCACGAGCATGCGGTGGTGTCACACCTCAGGAACCCGAAAAGAGAGGCTCCATGGGCACCAGCACCGACACATGCGCTGTGGTTCTCGGCGGGAGCATCGCAGGCCTTCTGGCGGCCAGGGTGCTCACCGAGTCCTACGACCGGGTGGTGATCGTCGAGCGTGACCGCATCGCCGGGGTTCTCGGTCCGCGACGCGGAGCCCCCCAGGGCAACCACGCCCACGGCCTGGTGGCGAGAGGGCACCAGATCATGGAGTCCCTGTTTCCCGGGCTCACCGATGAACTGATCGAGGCCGGCGTACGGCCCGGCGACTTCAGCGGCGCCATCCGCTGGTACTTCAACGGACGGCTGCTGCGCCCGGCCCGCACGGGGCTGCCGTCCGTTCCCGCCACCCGCCCCGTGCTGGAACATCATCTGCGCGAACGGGTACGGGGCCTTCCCGAGGTGACCTTCCGGGAGGAACACGACGTCCTCGCGCCTGTCACCGACAGCTCCGGGCACCGGGTGACAGGTGTCCGGGTGCGCCGGCGCGACCCGGACGCCGTAGAGGAGACACTGACGGCGGACCTGGTCGTGGACGCCACCGGACGTGGCTCACGCACCCCCGTGTGGCTGTCCGAACTGGGATACGCACGTCCTCCCGAGCAGCGCATCGGGGTCGACCTCGCGTACACGACCCGCCACTACCGCCTGCTCGCGGACCCGTTCGGCAGTGACATCGCCGTCATCCCCGCCGCTACTCCGAGCCACCCGCGCGGTGCCTTCTTCTACCGGCTGCCGGGAGCGGACAACCGTGTGGAACTGTCACTGACCGGAATCATGGGCGACCACCCGCCCACCGACCCCGCGGGCTTCGAGGAGTACGTCCGATCGCTGCCCACCCCGGAGATCCACGAGGCGCTCCGCGGCGCGGAGCCGCTCGACGCCCCGGTGCGGTTCCACTTCCGGGCCAGCGTCCGCCGCGACTACGACCGTCTGGACCGCTTCCCCGAGGGGCTGGTGGTCATCGGTGACGCCATCTGCAGCTTCAACCCCGCATACGCGCAAGGCATGACGTCGGCCGCCCTGCAGACGCTGGTCCTGCGAAAGCACACCAGAGGCGGCCGCCGGCCCGAGCCCCGTGCCTACTTCCTGGACATCGCACGTGAGATCCGGGCCCCCTGGGAGTTCGCCGCCACCGCAGACCTCGGCTACGCCGGCGTCTCCGGCCGCCGCACCGCACGCATCCGGATGGCCAACCGGTACGTCGCCCTGGCCCAGCGGGCCGCGGTGCACGACTCTGCGGTCACGGAGGCACTGATGCGCATCGCCGGACTCGTCGCCTCGCCGGAGTCCCTGATGCGTCCGCGCATCCTGCTGCGTGTCCTGCGCTCGGCACGCCGGTCCCAGCGGGCACCTGCCGCCACGCCCTCCCGGGCCTGACCCCTCCCCCGCCCACCACTTCGTGAGGTGCTCATGCGACCCTTCCGGATCGACTTCCCCCAGGCCGACCTGGATGACCTGCAACGCAGACTCGACACGACCCGGTGGCCCGAACGGCTGCCGGACGACGGCTGGCGACGCGGTGTCCCGATCGGATACCTCAAGGACCTGGTACACCACTGGCGCCATACCTACGACTGGCGCAAGGCCGAGGCGGAGCTCAACGCCTTCCCGCAGTTCCGGACCGAGATCGACGGGGCGCTGCTCCACCTCCTGCACGTCCGCTCCCCGGAACCGGACGCCACCCCGCTGCTGCTCACCCACGGCTGGCCCAGCTCCTTCGTCGAGTTCCTCGACGTCATCGGCCCGCTCACCAATCCGGTCCGCTACGGCGGCGACGCGGCCGATGCCTTCCACGTCATCATTCCCGCGCTGCCCGGCCACCCCCTCTCCGGCCCGTCCCCATGCGCCAGCTGGGACGTCGAGCGCACCGCCCGTGCCTGGGGTGACCTCATGGGCCGGCTGGGCTACCGCGACTATCTCGTCCAGGGCGGCGACTGGGGGATGCCCGTGTCGCTCCGGCTCGCCCAGGAGCGGCCCGACGAGATACGCGGGGTCCACCTCACCATGTTCGTCACCGTGCCGCCCCTGTCAGCGGCGGACACGCCCGAACTGGACGCCGAGGCGATGGCCCGGCTGGAATTCGCCCAGCACTTCGAGCAGGACGGTGCCGGCTGGCGGCTGCTCCAGTCGACCCGCCCCACCACTCTCTCCTACGGGCTCACCGACTCGCCTGTCGGTCAACTCGCCTGGATAGTCGAGAAGTTCAGGGAGTGGAGCGCGGCCGAGGGCAGTCCCGAGGACGCCATCGACCGGGACCGGATGCTGACCAACGTCATGCTGTACTGGCTCACCGGATCCGCCGGAAGCAGCGCCCAGTTCTACTACGAGTCCACGCATCTGACCACGGACTTCCTGCGCACCTGGGCCGGCCCGTGGACCCACCCGGCTCCCACAGCGGTGGCGTACTTCCCCAAGGACGTGGTGCGCCCGGTCCGCGCCCTGGCGGAGCGCGCGCTGCCCACGCTGACGCGGTGGACCGAGTACGAGCAGGGCGGCCACTTCGCCGCGCTGGAACAGCCGCAGTCCTTCGTAAGCGACTTGCGGGCCTTCAACCGCGGCCTGCGCTGAGGTCCCCGCGAATCGCAATCCGCGAGATGCCGCCGTTTCCGGTGGGCTGACACCGTGAGACCGCGCCGCCCGGGAGCCGGCTGCGGCAGACCCACGACCACCGGCCGAAGCCCGCACCCGGTCCGGGCCCAACCGCCCGCGACCTCGCTCCGGACGGTCCGCTGTCCGACAACGCCCTTGCAAGGAGACCTGGTGGACCCTACGACGACGACCCACGACGCCGTGCAGAAGGCAGCGCAGCTGCTTCCCGTGCTGCGGGAGAACACCGCCTGGGAGGAGGAGAACAGTCGGCTGCACGAGGACACCGTCTCGGCGCTGATCGCCTCCGGACTTCCCCGGATGAAGGTCCCGGCGCGCTACGGCGGCCTCGAGACCCCGATGCGTGACCAGGTGGACGTCCTTGCCGAGCTGGCCAGGGGCAGCGGCGCCGCGTCCTGGACGGTGGGCGTCTGGACCATCAGCAGCTGGACCGTCGGCCTGTTCCCCGACGCCGTGCAGGAGAAGGTCTTCGCCTCCGGCGACACGCTGGTCAGCGGCATACTCAGCCCCAGCGCCATGGCCACGCCGGTCGACGGAGGCATCTCGGTCTCGGGGACCTGGCGGTTCAACACCGGTGCCTGGCACTCCAGCTGGAACGCGAACGCCGTGCTCCTGCACACTCCCGAGGGGCCGCGGCCGGTCCTGGCCCTGCTGGCGATGTCCGACCTGGACATCACCGACGACTGGGACACCAGCGGGCTGAGGGGATCCGGAAGCGTCACCACCTCCGCCGACGCGGTGTTCGTCCCCGACGGCTGGTACATCCCGCTCGGCGCGCTGATGTCGGGTCAGGGCGGCCTGGGCTCGAACGCTGACCGGCCGACCTGGCACTCGCCGATCATGCCGACCGCCTGCGCGACGGTGGCTGCCACCGCCGCGGGTCTGGCCCAGGCGGCGGGCGACGCCTTCTTCGACCGGCTGCCCGGCCGCTCGATCACCTACACCGACTACGCCGATCAGCGTGAGGCCCCCCTGACGCACCGGCAGGTGGCGCAGGCCGTGGTCCGGACCGACGAGGCCCTGTTCCACGTCCACCGCATCGCCGACCTCGTGGACGCCAAGAACGGCTCGGCCGAGCCCTGGACCCCCGAGGAGCGTGCGAAGGCGCGCCTCCTCACGGGTGCGGCCACCCAGCGCGCCAAGGAGGCGGTGGAGGTGCTGGCCTCGGCCAGCGGCGCGTCATCGATCCACCGCACGGTGCCCATCCAGCGCATCCTGCGCGACGTCCAGGCTCTGAGCGTGCACGCCGCCATGAACACCGACACCGCCCTGGAGCTCTACGGGCGTCTCCTGTGCGGCCTGCCCCTCAACTCCACCTACGTCTGAGCGGGAAGGGACACCGACGTGAGCGGCACCTCCAGCAAGACCGTCATTGACGCCTGGCTGCACTATTACAAGACACCGAGGTTCCTCGACCAGACCGTGGAGGCGGCGCGCAGATTCAACGCCTCGCACCCCGAGTACGACGTCAGGATCTCGCGCCACGACTACGTGCTGATTCCCGGCGAGATCGGGCGCGCAGCCGCCCGGGGCGAGCGTCCGGCCATCGCTCAGTACTACTCGACCAGCACCAGGGCCGCAGCCGACATGACCGGGTCCGACGGGGCCCCGCTCTTCACCTCGGTGGACGCGGCCGTCGCCGGCCGTGACGAGATCCTGGGCGTCCCTGTCACCACCGAGGACATCGTCGACCCGGGCAGGGAGTACTTCCGCCTGCCCGACGGGTTCAGCTCGCTGAGCACCCTGGTCTCCACGACCCTCCTCTACGCGAACACCGATCTGCTCCGCGCCGCCGGTGTGGAGCAGATGCCGCGTACCTGGCAGGAGGTGACCGAGGCGTGCCGCGCCGTCACCCACGCGCGCGGGGGCCCGGCACACGGGATCACCTGGGCCTGCCACGGCTGGATGTTCCAGCAGGCGGTGGCCTGCCAGGGCGGCACGCTGACCGACGCCGACAACGGGCGCGGCGCCACCCCCGGCACCGTGACCCTGGACAGCGAGGAGATGCTCGCCTACGTCGACTGGTGGCGCGGGCTCCATCAGGAGGGTCAGTACCTGTACACCGGCGTACGGATGACCGGACCCGGCACGGACGTTCCCGAGAGCCATCTGCAGCCGTGGGTGGCCTCGTTCCAGGCGTTCGCCGAGGGACGGACCGCGTTCCTGATCACCTCGTCCGTCGACTCCGAGCGCCTGGTACAGGTCGGCCGTGAGCGCGGCTTCACCGTCCGGGCGGGACGGCTGCCCTACAACGCGGAAGTTCCCTACCGGGGCAACATCCTCGGTGGTGACTCGCTGTACCTCGGCCACGGCCTCGACGAGGAGGTGCGGGACGGCGCCCTGGCGTTCATGCAGTTCCTCAACTCCCCGGAGAACGCCGCCGACCGTCACCGCGTGAGCGGCTACATGCCCAGCACCGTCGCCGGGCGCCGGCTGCTGGAGGAGGAGGGCTGGTTCGAGCGCAATCCGCACCGGGCCGTGGCCGGCGAGCAGCTCGCCGCCTCCGGATCCTCCGGGGCGTCCCTGGGGGCCGTTGTCGGCGAACTCCCCCGGATCCAGGACCTGATGACCGAGGCCATGCACGACGTACTGGCGGACAAGGCGGCCCCGGCCGCACGGTTCGCCCTGGCGACCGAGGCGGCCCAGCGCCTCCTCGACGAGTACAACGTCCATGGGCCGACCAACTACCGGGTGCACTGAGCCACCCCTCCGGAGCTGCCACCATGGTGTACAAGAGCGACAGCCAGCCCGGCGCCCCGGCGGCGGCCGAGCCGGTACCCGAACGGCGGCGGCCGTGGTGGCGCCGGCCCTGGATGATTCCGCTGGCCATCGTCAATGTGGTCTTCCTGACCTACATCTGGCGTCCCTACGTCACACTCGACCCCGCCACGGCCACCGTCCAGCTGGTCGCCGGCATACCCGCGCACTACTTCATCGTGCTGGTGCACGTCTTCGGTTCCGGCACAGCCATGATCTGCGCCTTCTTCCAGGTATGGCCGTGGCTGCGCCGGAAGCACCCGCGGGTGCACGCCAGGACCGGCCGCCTCTACATGGTGGCCGTGACAGCCGCCACGGTGACGGCCGTCGCGCTGCAGGTGATCCGCAACGTCCGTGACGGCAGCGTGCAGGCCGGTGCACCCGGGCTGTACATCACCGCCCTGCTCTGGCTGGCGGTCTCCCTCGCCGGGTACCGGGCAGCCAGACGTGGTGACTACGTACTGCACGGCCGGTGGATGACGTACAGCTTCGCGCTGGCGATGACCAACATCTACAGCCGGCCGCTCTACCTGATGCTGGAGGGTTCGTCACCGCTGGTGCTGAACTCCTACTTCGAGATGGTCGGCTGGCTGCCGTGGATCGTCCACCTGGGGCTCGCCCGGTGGTGGCTCGGCCCCGCGGGGACGCGCGGCCGTCAGCACCGTGAGCCGCGGCAGCCCCGCACCGAGATACCACAAGGAGCTGCGCGGTGACGGAACACGCGGTGTGGAGCCACACCTCGATCGCGGGACGGGTCGCGGACCTGGCCGCTGTGCAGCCACAGGCTCTCGCCCTGTCCTGGAGCGGCGGCCGGCTCACCTACGGCGAACTCGACCGGCGCGCGGCCGCCCTGGCCGCCCGGCTGACGGCCGCCGGGGTCCGCCCCGGCCTGCCGGTGGCGATTTTGATGAGACGTTCCGCCGATCTCGTGGTGGCAGCGCTCGCCGTGCTCAGGGCCGGTGCCCGCTACCTGCCGTTGCACGACACCCAGCCGGCGGACCGGGTACGCCGTATCATGCAGGACTCCGGAGCGGTCGTACTGCTGACCGACGAGTTCGGTCCCGAGGATGTCCGGCGGCTGCACGCCGGCCGGGTGATGACGACGGGGGCCGCGGACGGCACGGGTCCGGCTGCCGCCCCGCCGCCCCCACCGCGGACCGCCGACCCCGTCGCCTGCGTGGTGTACACCTCCGGTTCCACCGGCGCCCCCAAGGGCGTCGAGGTGACGCAGAGCGGGGTCCTCGACTTCGCCGCGGACCCCTGCTGGGCCACCGGACGGCACCGGCGGACCCTGATGGTGGCTCCGTTCGCCTTCAGCGTGCATCTCTACGAGCTGTGGGTGCCGCTGCTGAACGGCTGGGGGATCGCTCTGGCCCCGCACGGCGGCCTGGACACGGCCAGCCTGGCGGCCCTGATCCGTGAGCACGAGGTCACCGCCCTGCACCTGGCGGCCGGACTGTTCCGCGTGGTGGCCGAGGAGGCACCGGAGAGCCTCGCCGGGGTACGGGAGGTGCTCACGGGCGGCGATGTCGTGGCCCCCTCCGCCGTGCGCCGGATTCAGGCCGCCTGCCCCGGCATCGTCGTCAGGGCGACGTACGGGGCGACCGAGACGACCCTGTTCACCCTGACCCGGGTGCTGGCCGACGGACAGGACCCGGGCCCCACGGTGATGACCGGTCAGCCCATGGCCGCAGTGGTGGCCCTCGTCCTGGACGCCGAGCGGCGGCCCTGCGCCCCGGGCACGCCGGGCGAGCTCCATCTGGGCGGGCCCCGGCTCGCGCTGGGCTACGCCGGACGCCCGGACTTCACCGAGGAACGGTTCTTCAGCGATCCGTCGCTGGCCGGCGGAATGCGTCTGTACCGGAGCGGAGACCGGGCCCGCCGCACCGCTGACGGCGGCGTGGAACTGCTCGGGCGAATGGACCGGCAGGTCAAGATCCGCGGATTCCGGGTGGAACCGGCCGAGGTGGAGGCGGCCCTGCTGAGCAACAAGGACGTCAGCGCGGCCGTGGTGGTGCCCCGCCCGACCCCCTCCGGCGACACCGCTCTGCTCGCCTGTGTCGCCACCGGACCCGGCACCGAGGCCGCCTCCCTGGAGGCGGCCCTGCGCGAGGTGCTGCCCGACTACATGGTGCCGGGCCGGATCATCACGGTCCGGGAGCTGCCGCTGACGCCCAACGGGAAGATCGACCGGGACGCGCTGCTCGCGAGCGAACCGGGCCCCACCGGGCCCCGGTCGCCCGCGGACGAACAGCGCGAGCTCCTGCGGAGCGTGTTCGCCGGCATCCTGGGCCGCCAGGTCGGAGACGACGACGACTTCTTCGCCTGCGGAGGGCAGTCGCTGGACGCGATGCGGCTCGTCAGCAGGCTCCGCAGACAGCTCCGCACCGACGTCGACCTGGAGGACCTCTTCGACTGTCCGACCGTGGCTTCCCTCGACGACCTCATCTCCACCCGGCGCTCCGGCGCGCCCAAATGAGATACCCGGCACGCGTCGAGATCGGCGAGACGGCTCCGACAACGACGTGAGAGGTGTACGAACCGGGAGCCGAGGCCGTCAGGAGCGCAGGTGTGAAGTACTTGCTGATCATCCATATGAACCGCGGCGCCTGGAACGCGCTCGCGGAAACGGAGCGCGAGGAAATGGCGCGAGGACACCGCACCTTCCAGGAAAGCGTCGGAGAAGCGGGAGAGCTGATCTCCACCCACTCGCTGGCCGATCCCCTGCAGAGCTCGGTCGTACGCGTGCGGGAGGGGGTGGTGACCGTGACCACCGGTCCGGTCCACGATTCCTCGCCCTTCCCGGCCGGCTACTACATGGTCGACTGCGATTCCCGCGGTCGCGCCGAGGAACTGGCGGCGGAGATCCCCGACGCACGCATCGACGGTTTCGGCATCGAGGTACGTCCCGTCATGGTGTCCTCGGGAGAGGAAATGTGACGCTGCGCGCGAGCAGGCGTCCCGGCTCGGCGTCTGGATCGCTCCCCTCACAACGGTCCCACCCCTCAGGGAAAGAAGCTGCGCATGAGTCCCACCCAAGAGGCCCGTCCGGCGCTGCTGCCGTCGCTGACAGGCATGCGAGCCATCGGTGTGCTGTTCGTGTTCATCACCCACGGCCTGGCACTGGGCGCTTTCAGCGATCCGCAGGCCGTCGAGCGTTACAACACCCTCATCGGCGGCGGCCGCATGGGGTACCTGGCCGTTTCCTTCTTCTTCGTCCTCAGCGGATTCATCCTGACCTGGACGGCCGGGCCGCGCGACACCGCGCGCGGCTTCTGGCGGCGCCGGCTGATGCGCATCGGCCCGAGTCACCTGGTGATCGCCGGCATCGTACTTGTCATGTTCCTGGCCGCCGGTGAGCGCATACGTATCGTCCCTGCGGTCGCCAACCTCTTCCTGGTGCAGAACTGGGTCCCCGACCCCGACCTCATCTTCTACCAGCTCAACGGGCCGACCTGGACGCTCTCGGTGGAGCTGTTGTGCTATGCCCTCTTCCCCGTCCTGTTGCCTCTCATCAGGAGGATCGACCCCGGGCGGCTGTGGCTCTGGCTGGGTGCCTTGGCCGTGACCGCTGTACTGATCCCGCTCATCAGTTACCCGCTGCTGTCCGGCTACCCGCCGAGCACGGTGTTCACCGACGGGTCATGGCCCCAGCAGTGGCTGCTGTACTTCTTCCCGCCGGTCCGGTCGCTGGACTTCGTGATCGGCATGTTCCTCGCCAGGATTATCGCCACCGGACGCTGGCCCAGGATCCGCGTGCTGCCGGCCTTCGCCCTGAACCTGGCCGTGTACCTCCTGCTCTACCACCTGCCGACCCCCTTCGGGTTCGCCGCGCTCTACCCGTTGCCCATGGCCCTGCTGATCGGCGCGGTCGCCAGCTCCGACCTGGCCGGACGCACTTCCGTGATGAGCAGCCGCCCCGTGGTCTGGCTGGGCGAACTCTCCTTCTCCTTCTATGTTCTGCACGTCACCGTGATCTTCGCTGTGCACGCGGCCTTCGCCGGCGAGCTGTCGCGATACGCCCATCAGTACACCCGGGTGCAGTTCGGTACGCCGACCGCGATCGCGCTCCTGACAGGCCTCTACATCCTGTGCGTCGC
>NZ_DATMVN010000736.1:0-13870 GCF_035563135.1 Streptomyces sp. | reverse complement strand
CACCGCCCCCGTCCACCGCGCCACCCTCGTCCACCGGGCTCCTCCCGCCCGCCGGACCGCCCCCGCTCACCGCGCCTCCTCCGCACGCGCGCCCGGGGCGGGTCCCCTCGCCGGTACGGCGAAGGACGCGCCGCCCCGCCGGACCCGTACGCTCCCCACCGCGTAGCCGGCGGCCGCCGCCAGTACCCCCGTCACGACGGCCCCGGCGCGGCCCGCCCCGCCGGGACGGCCGAGGAGGAAGTCCCGCACGCCCCGCAGTACCCCGGCCGGGAGCACCCGGGTGGTGTAGCGGCGCTCGGACTCCAGCCCTTTGGCCGCACCGACACTCCGGGTGACCAGCGCCTTGGAGAGCCCCTCCGCGTACGTACGGGTGCGGAAGTAGCCGAAACGCTCCCGTGCTTCGGGGACCTTGTGGTGGATCACGGCGCGGTCGTCGATCAGCAGGACGGCGTGGGGGAGCGCCCGGCTCAGCCGGATGCACAGCTCGGTCTCCTCGCCGCCCAGCGGGCGTCTGCCGCCGCCCCGCCCGATGCCGGTGGCGAAGCCGCCCGCCGCCTCGAACGCCGTACGCCGGAACGAGGCGTTGCCGCCGAGGACGTTGCGGACCCGGACCCGCCCGGGCGGCAGCCCCCGGTAGGTGCATCCGACGACCCAGTCGAACTCCTCGGGGAACCAGACAGGTCTGCGGCCCGAGGCCCACGACGGCCGGGTCCGGCCGCCGACGGCCATCACCGCCGGGTCGGCGTAGTTCTCGTCGAAGTGGCGCAGCCAGTCCGGCTCGGCCACCGCGTCGTCGTCGAGGAAGGCGACTATCGCGCCACGGGCGGCGGCGATCCCTGTGTTCCGGCCTGCCGACAGACCGCGGGGGCCCGCGTTCGCGAGCACCCGCACCCCCGGACGGTCCGTGTACTCCTCGGACAGGTGACGCAGCAGCGCCGGATTGTGGTCCACCACCAGGAGGATCTCCTCCGCCGGCAGGGTCTGCGCGCGGACCGAGGCGACGGCCTCCCGGATGTCCTCCAGGCGCTCCTCGGTGTGGACACAGATGACGACGGAGAAGTCGCGGAGCCTCACAGCACCTGTCCCCGGCCGATGACGGCGGGGACGGCAGCCGCCCGGCGTCCGCCGCGGCGCACGCGCTTCTCCTTGAGGATCACCCTCAGCACCCGGAGGCCGTCCCGCACGGCGCTGAGATTGCTGACCCCGTGGATGCGGTTGTACTCGTGGCTGGGCACCTCCTGGACCCTGAGACCGGCCTTGACCACCCGGATGTTCATCAGGGTCTCGATCTCGAAGCCGGTGCAGTCCAGGGTGATCCTGTCCAGGCAGTGCTTCCAGAAGGCGTTGTAGCCGTAGCAGAGATCGGTGTAGCGGGCTTTGAACTTGCGGTTGACCGCTGTGCACAACGCCCGGTTGCCGAGCCTGCGGAAGGCCGTCATGTCGTCCGTGCCACCGCCGTTGGCGAAACGGGAGCCCTTGGCGAAGTCGGCCCCGCCCACCAGGGCGGAGACATAGCTGACGATCTCCTCGCCGTCCGCCGAGCCGTCCGCGTCGACCATCACGATGATCTCACCGGTACAGGCGGCGAACCCACTGATCAGCGCGTCCCCCTTACCCTTGCCGACCTGTCTGACGACCACGACGTCGGGCCGGAGTTCACGGGCCACCCGCACGGTGTCGTCGGTCGAATTCCCGTCGACGAGCACGACTTCGTGAATCCAGTCGGGCAGGGTCCTGAACACATGAGGGAGATTCTCCGCCTCGTTCATGGCGGGGATCACGACACTTACCGGCGGAGCTATCGCGAGATGGGAAGAGATCGGTCGGTATTGGCTCTGTATTCGGGCGGTTCCGGTCTCTTCGGTGGCAGGTCTGATCGAGGAAGGCAGAACTGAACTCATGAGTCTTTCCCTCTCGTCCGGTGGACGGCCCGCCCCGGGCTGTCCGGATGAAGGTCCGGTTCGAAAGGGGGGTTCTCACCCCGGCCATGGCGGCATGGCGCTCCGAGCCCGGCTGGATGAGCTCGAACAACTGGCCGCACGGCTGCCGACTCCGCTGAGTACGGCCGCCGGGCACGGCACCCCCCTACCGCGTCCCGCTCCGGTGTCCACCGCGGCTGCCTGAGCCCTCCCCCTGGAGCCGCCCGAGTGATGGACCGTTGCGGGTTGATCTACGACGGTATTGACGACTGGAACTGTAGGACAAGGCAGGTGAGGGCGTCTTGTTCTTTTCAGATTTTGACGGAACTGTCAGATTCGACTGTGAAATTGACGCTTATTATTCTTCGGCGTGCGCCGGGTCCCGGGAAGTGGTGCGGGCAGGGGAACGATCAATTCCGTCCCGGAGGTGATCAGGGCGGAATTACGCGCCGGCCTGCTGCCCGGCGCCCGGACGGTGTCCGCCGCCGGAGGGGTGACGAGGGGCGGCCCGGTGGTGGAACGGTGAGGCGGCCGGGCCGTTCCGGCCCCGGAAGGCGGGCATGGGGCGCGGTGGTGGCGGCCGGTGTTGCGAAGAGGTGAAAGGGCGTGCCGGGGGCGCGTAGTGGTGAATCGGTCCCGGCGGGCGCCGTCGCGGTCCGCTCCTGCCGCTCCGTCCGCGCCGTCCGCGCCGTCCGCCAGGACGGGCGGCACGGCCTCGGTGGCTGTCTCCGCTCCGCGATCGATGATCCGCATGGGTGGCTTTCCCTCCAGCGCGCCGGATGACGGATGTAAATGTGACGCCCTGTCAAGTCCACGTCAAGACGGCCCCGTCGGAGCATTTTTGGCATGCACACTTTCGGAATCCCCGTCGGTACTGCTACCACGGAGCAGGCAGAGATCCTGCCCAAGGAGGTCCCATGAAAATGTCCGGACTCGTGGCGTTCTCGTCCTCTCTCCTGCTCGGCACCGCCCTCGCTCTGACCGGTGCGGGCGTCGCCCAGGCCCAGGAATCCGCACCGGCGGTCGAGGCCGTCGACTACGTCGCCCTGGGCGACTCGTACTCGTCGGGTGTCGGCGCCGGCAGCTACGACAGTGCGAGCGGTGCCTGCAAGCGCAGCACCCGTGCGTACCCCGTCCTCTGGGAGGCGGCCAACGACCCCGCCTCGTTCGCCTTCACCGCGTGCTCGGGGGCGAGGACCGGGGATGTCACAGCCGGCCAGCTCGGCCCTCTCAGCTCCGCGACCGACCTCGTCTCGATCTCCGTCGGGGGCAACGACGCCGGCTTCGCCGATGTCATGACCACCTGTGTCCTGCAGTCCGAGGCCACCTGTCTGAACCGGATCACCACGGCCCGCGCCTACGTCGACTCGACCCTGCCCGGCAGGCTGGATTCCGTGTACGCGGCGATCAGCGCCAGAGCGCCCTCGGCCCACGTCGTCGTCCTCGGCTACCCCCGCTTCTACAAGCTCGGCGGCGGCTGTCTCGCCGGTCTGAGCGAGAAGGAGCGCTCCGCCATCAACAGCGCCGCCGACCACCTCAACGCCGCCACCGCCAAGCGTGCGGCCGATCACGGCTTCACCTTCGGCGACGTCACCCCGGCCTTCACCGGGCACGAGATCTGTTCGGGAAGTGCCTGGCTGCACAGCGTGAACTGGCTCAACATCGGTGAGTCGTACCACCCGACCGCCGCCGGGCAGTCCGGCGGCTATCTGCCCGTCCTCGACTCGAAAGCCTGACCGCAGCCCGAAAGTCTGAGCGACCCGCTTCGGTGCGGCGCACCGGCCCGGCCGTTCGCCGGGAAGGGGCCCCTCCCGCGGGGTCCCCTTCCCGCGCGTCACGGGAGATCCGCGACGCCCGCGCGGCGTACGCCCCCGCACCCGCCGGTGCGTTCACCGACGCGCGTGCCGCCTCCTCCCGCCGGTGTCTCCCCGGCAGTGGTACGCGGTACGGGCGGATCCCCTCCAGGCCGGCCCGGTCCTTCCGGGAACCGGCAGGGTCCGGTAACGGCACGTCAACACCCGTATACAGGTGTGCAATCCTGCGGCCGGGATACACGAGTGTGACCGCGGGACGATAGGGTTAACCTGCCCGGGCCGGGTGCCCTCGTACGGGTGGGGAGTGACATGGAACAGATAACGGTGCGCAGCAGGCCGCGTGTGCCTGCCATCACATGTGGGAGCGGAGCGACCAGTTCGCGCCTCGACCGCCATCTCGCAGTGCTGGGCGGCCCCGCCGTTCCGCAGCGCGAGTCGGCGGAAGCGACGCTGCTGATGCTCGAACTCACCTCGCGCGACGCCGCGCACACCCGCAGGAGCAGGAGCGCGCGTGTCTCGCTCTTCGCCCCCCTGCGGCGACTGCGGCGCTCGCTCTTCGGCAGCCGCCGCTGACCGACGGCTGTCACGACCGGTCCGGCCCTCCGTTCAGGGCCGCGCCACGATCACTCCGCCCCGGCGCAGTGCTGCTGTCCGCCCGTCCGTCATCCCCGGGGCCGGCAGCGTTGCGCCGGTGTGCTCCCCAGCGCCGGTACGGCACCCGTCGGCGCCCCGCTCACCCACCGGGCCGCTCTTCCGCGTCGCCGGCCGTGTGACGGCCCCTCGCCTCACAGCAGCGCGAACTGCCCCTCCGGGCCCTCCTCCTGGTGATCCAGGACGGATGCGGGAAGCCGGGCCGACGCGGGCACGGGCAGCACCCCGGCCGCGCGCAGCCCCTCCCGGGTCAGGGACCCCGCCTGCTCCAGGCTCTTCCGCAGCGCCCGCTGCCGGGTCCGCAGTCCGGCGAGCAGCGCCAGAACGGTGATCAGTTCCAGCAGCTCCGATGTCCGCTCCTGCGGCCAGCCGCGCGGTCCGACCGCCGCCAGCCCCTCCGCCGCCGCAGTACGGCGCTCGAACCAGAGCTCCAGCACCCGCACCCCGCTCACCCGGAACTCCCAGGCCCCGGCGGGAACGGGCGCAATGCGCCCCTCGTCGAGCACGACCGCCTCCTCGGCGGCGTCGTAGCGCAGCCGGCCCGGCCGGGGCGGGACCGCGGCGCGCACATACGGGCGGCGGCCGCCGGGCAGGCGTGGGCGCTCACCGCCGTGCGCACCGCGCAGCTGGATCCGCAACAGCTCCTGGCCGAGCTCCACGCCCTGTGCCCACACGGAGCCGTCGGCGGGCAGCGGGACGAGCGGCCCGGCGGGGGAGGGGGAGGCGGCGGCGAGGGCCCAGGCGAGGACGGACCCGGCGGTGACCCGCGTCCCGTACCGGGCGGTCAGCGCAGCGGCCAGACCCGGTGCGAGGTTGGGCTCCCGTCCACCCGGCCGCCGGTAGAGCGGCCGTATCCGGCCGGGCCGGCCGGCGGGGGAGTGCCCGTCGGGCAGCAGCGCGGTCGCGGACAGGGCGGGACCGCTGTCCTGGGGCACGTATCCGTGCTCGACGGCGAAGAGCTGGTGTCCGTCGGCGACCCGCCACAGCTCCGGGCGGGCCGCGTCGAGGAGCCGGTGGTCGGGGATCAGCCACTGCGCGTCGAAGGGGCCGTGCAGGATGCGGACCGGCTCGGGATACGGACCCGGGTCCCGGGCGAAGGCGCTCGTCCCGGTGGACCTGCCCGGCAGCGCCGCGGCGGGAGTCAGCGGCGTACGGGAGCGGCTGGGGTGGAACAGCCGTTCCTGCTCGGCGCCCTCGGCCCGCACCAGGAGGTCCCACCGGGCCCGGAGCGAGGCGGCGTCGGGGGCCGTCACCCAGGGGCGCCCCGTGCGCAGGGGCCGCACCGACCAGGGCATGAGGTCGTCCAGCAGCGGGAGCCCGTCGCCCCCGCCGGCTCCGGCCGCCACCCGTGCTGCCACCGTGTCGTCCTCCCCGTCGCCACGTCCGCCGCTCCCGGCATCGTAACGATCCGCCCGCCGCCCGGCCCCGCCGTCAGTGCGCGTCGACGGTCACGGAGAAGGAGAAGCGGTCTCCCCGGTAGCGGATGCGCGCCACGTCCACCACCGTGCCGTCCTCGTCGTACGTCACGCCCGTGCAGTGCAGGATCGGGCTGAGCAGCGGGACCTGGAGCAGTTCGGCCGTATTGGGGTCGGCGAGGCGCGCCTCGACGGTGTCCGTGATCCGGGAGATCCGTACGCCGATCACGTCGCGCAGCACCTTGGTCATCGGCCAGCGCTCCAGATCGGCCACGTCGAGCCGGGCCGCGATCTCCGGGCGGACCGCGTTCTCCGCCCAGTTGGTCGGCTCGCCCGTTCCGTCGTCGCTGCGCAGGCGCCGGTAGCTGACCACTTCGGAGCAGTCCGGGAAGAACTCCGCGAGGTCACCGGGGACCGGCACCCGGCCGTGGCCGAGCACGGTGGTCCGCTCGCCCGACTGCTGGGCGACGATCGTGTCGATCGAGCCGAGCAGCCGGACCGGTGACACCCGCCGGGCGCGCGGTTCGATGAACGTGCCGCGGCGCCGGTGCCTGCTGATCAGCCCTTCGCTCTCCAGCTCCTTGAGGGCCTGGCGCATGGTGAGGACGCTGACGCCGTAGTGCACGGCGAGCTGCTCCTCGGTGGGCAGCCGCGCCGAGGCGTCCCGGGGGCGGCCCAGTATGGAGGCGCGCAGGGACTGAGAGACCTGGTACCACAGGGGCAGCTTCCGGTTCAGCACCAGGGAGTCGGGGGCGAACCCGGGCGTCCGGTCCGCCTCGTTCACCTGGTCCATCGGATTCACCTGAGCTCTCTGCGGTGCGGCCGGCGGAGGGGTCTCACGGCCGGAAGTTGCGGCTCAGACCCTGCCACACGTCGTCGTACCCGCGCTGGAGATGGTCCGCGCCCGCGGCCTGCGCGGTCGTCGTGACCGGCCAGCGGGTCTCGAACATGAACGCCAGGCCGTCGTCGATCTTCTGCGGTTCCAGCTCCGCCGAGCTCGCCCGGTCGAAGGTCTCACGGTCCGGCCCGTGGGCCGACATCATGTTGTGCAGTGAGCCGCCACCCGGCACGAAGCCGCCCGCCTTGGCGTCGTAGGCGCCCTCGATCAGGCCCATGTACTCGCTCATCACGTTGCGGTGGAAGTACGGCGGGCGGAAGGTGTCCTCGCCGACCAGCCAGCGCGGGGCGAAGACGACGAAGTCGACGCCCGCGAGCCCCGGGGTGTCGGACGGTGAGGTCAGCACGGTGAAGATCGACGGGTCCGGGTGGTCGTAGCTGATCGTGCCGAGGACGTTGAAGCGGCGCAGGTCGTAGACGTACGGCGTGTGGTTGCCGTGCCAGGCGACCACGTCGAGCGGCGAGTGCCCGTAGGTCGCGGACCAGAGGTTCCCGCAGAATTTGTTGACCACCTCGACCGGGCCCTCGCGGTCCTCGAACGCCGCGACCGGCGCCAGGAAGTCACGGGCGTTCGCCAGGCCGTTGGCACCGATCGGACCCAGGTCGGGCAGGACGAAGGGCTGGCCGTAGTTCTCGCAGACGTATCCCCGGGCGCCGGAATCCAGCAGCTCGACACGGAAGCGGATGCCCCGCGGGATCAGCGCGACCTGGCCCGGTCCGGCCGCCAGCAGGCCCAGCTCGGTGCGGAGCAGCAGGCCGCCGCGCTCGGGGACGATCAGGAGCTCGCCGTCGGAGTCGCTGAACACCCGGTCCGTCATGGAGGAGTTCGCGCTGTACAGGTGCACGGCCATGCCGGTGCGCCGCGTGGCGTCCCCGTTGCCCCCCAGCGTCCACAGGCCGTCCAGGAAGTCGGTGCCGGGCGCGGGGTCGGGGAGCGGGTCCCAGCGGAGCCGGTTGGGGTCGGGGACGGTCTCGGTGAAGGGGGCGGTGCGCAGGGCGCCGTTGCCGGTACGGACGAAGGCGGGGTGGGCGGCGGAGGGCCGGATCCGGTAGAGCCAGGACCGGCGGTTGCGGGCCCGGGGCTCGGTGAAGGCCGAGCCGCTGAGCTGCTCCGCGTACAGCCCGAGGGGGGCGCGCTGGGGCGAATTGCGGCCGTGCGGCAGGGCACCCGGGACGGCCTCCGAGCTGTGCTCGTTGCCGAAGCCGGAGCTGTGACCGAGATCCTCCGCCGCTTTCCTCGCCTGCTCGATGCCGCTCATCATGTGCTCCCGGTGGATGAGGAATCCCATGGACTCCTCCGACGAGGAATCCTATGCATCACCGTAGGAATCGAAACGTGGCCCGTCAACGGCATACGGGCATCATGGAGCCGTGCCCCGTGCTCATACGAACCTCCGACGCGTCCCCGTGCAGCAGCGCAGCGCCGACCGCCTCGCCCGCATCCTCGACGCCGGCGCCGTGCTGCTCGACGAGACCGGCTACGAACAGCTCTCCACCCGGGCGGTGGCCGACCGGGCCGGCGTGCCCATCGGTTCCGTCTACCGCTTCTTCCCCAACAAGAGGGCGCTGGTCGACGCCCTGGCCGAGCGCAATCTGGAGGTCTACGCCCAGCGGGTCGCCGCCAGGCTCGCACCGATACCGGAGCGGGAATGGCGTGCGGCCATCGACGCGGTGCTCGACGAGTACCTGGCGATGAAGCGCTCCGTCCCCGGCTTCGCCCTCGTCGACTTCGGCCCTCCCGTGCCCGCCGCCGGTCCGCTCGACGCGGATGCGAACCTGCTCGTGGCGGGGCGCCTGACGGAGCTGGTCTCCGGCCATCTCGGCCGGGGGCGTGACGGGGCCGCCTCCGACGCCGTGCTGCTCCGCACGGTCCTGGTCTGCGTGCAGGCCGCCGACGCCCTGCTCCAGCTCGCCTTCCGTGCCGACCCTGCGGGCGACCCGGACCTGATAGCGGAGACCCGGGTCCTGCTCCGGGCCTACCTCTCCCAGATCCTCGAATAGCCGCGCGGGGCCGGGGAGCCGCGGGGAACGGGGCGGCTCCGGGATCTCGCCAGCATTCGTACCGGTCGGTATGCTCGGTCCTCCGGGAGCCCGCGCCCGCCGAGTGCGCCGCGGGACACCGGATCGTGCCCGCGCGCCACCGCTGCCGCCGCCCCGGGGAGGGCTCATGTCCCACGCATCCCGTACCGCTCTGCGCGTCTGCCCGCTCTGCGAAGCCACCTGCGGACTCTCCCTCACCATCGAGGGGACCACGGTCACCGGTGCCCGGGGTGACCGCGAGGACGTCTTCAGCCAGGGTTTCATCTGCCCCAAGGGCGCCTCCTTCGGAGGCCTCGACGCCGACCCCGACCGGCTGCGCACCCCCCTCGTCCGCACGGACGGCGTCCTGCGCGAGGCGACCTGGAGCGAGGCCTTCGACGCGATCGCCGCGAAGATCCCGGCGCTGACCGAGGAACACGGCAAGCAGGCCGTCGGGGTCTTCCTCGGCAACCCCAATGTGCACACGATCGCGGGCGGGCTCTATCCGCCGCTGCTGCTGTCCGCGCTCGGCACCCGCAACGTCTTCACCGCCAGCACCCTGGACCAGATGCCCAAGCACGTCTCCAGCGGACTGCTCTTCGGCGACGCCCACGCCATCCCCGTACCGGACCTCGACCGCACCGCACACCTGCTGCTGATCGGCGCCAACCCGCTGGAGTCCAACGGCAGCCTCTGCACCGCCCCCGACTTCCCGGGCAAGCTCAAGGCGCTCCGCCGGCGCGGCGGCACCCTCACCGTCATCGACCCGCGCCGCACCCGCACGGCGCGCCTGGCCGACCGGCACGCCGCCATCAGGCCCGGCACCGACGCCCTGCTGCTCGCCGCGCTCACCCAGGTCCTCGTCGAGGAGAAGCTCACCGACCCGGGCGCGCTCGCCGGGCACCTGGACGGATACGACGAACTGGCCGGAGCCATCGCGGACTTCACCCCCGAGGCGGTGTCCGCGGCCTGCGACCTCGGCGCGGACACCATCCGGGACATCGCCCGCGAGCTGGCCGCCGCCCCCGCCGCCGCCGTCTACGGACGCATCGGCAGCTGCACCGTCGAGCACGGGACCCTGGCCAGCTGGCTCGTCGACGTACTCAACATCCTGACCGGCAACCTCGACCGGCCCGGCGGCGCCCTCTTCCCGCTCTCCGCCACCGCCCGCGCCCCGCGCGCCGCGGGGCCGGGGAAGGGCTTCGACCTCGGCCGCTGGACGAGCCGGGTCTCCGGGCACCCCGAGGCCAAGGGAGAACTGCCCGTCGCCGCACTCGCCGAGGAGATCGAGACACCGGGGGAGGGCCGGATCCGGGCCCTGATCGTCATCGCGGGCAACCCGGTGCTCTCCGCCCCCGACGGGGACCGCCTCGACCGGGCACTCGCCGACGGCCTCGACTTCATGATCAGTGTGGATCCGTACCTCAACGAGACCGCGCGCCACGCGGACGTGGTGCTGCCCCCGCCGCCGCCCTCGCAGAGCGCCCACTTCGACTTCGCGTTCAACTCCTTCGCCGTGCGCAACCAGGTCCGCTACAGCCGTCCCGCCGTGCCGCTGGAGGAGGGGAGGATGGATGAGAGCGAGATCCTCGCCCGGCTCGTCCTCGCCGTCGGAGGCAACCACGGTGCGCCGCCCGAGGCCGTCGACGACCTGGTCATCACCACGACGCTCGCCAAGGCAGGAGCCCCCGGAGCGCTCGCCGGGGAGCTGAACGGACTCACCGGCGCCGAACGCCGCCTCGACCTGATGCTGCGCCTCGGCCCTTACGCGCTCACGCTGGAGCAGCTCCTGGAACACCCGCACGGGATCGACCTCGGCCCGCTGGAGCCACGCATCCCGCAGGTGCTCAGGACCCGCAGCGGCCGCATCGAGCTGTTCCCGGCGCCGATCGCCGCCGACCTGCCCCGGCTCCGCGCGTCACTCGGCGCGCGGCCCGCCGGACTCGTCCTCGTCGGCCGCCGTCATCTGCGGTCCAACAACAGCTGGATGCACAACGTCACCGCGCTGCGCGGCGGCTCGAACGTCTGCACCCTGCAGATCCACCCCGACGACGCGGCCCGGATCGGACTCGCCGAAGGCGACACGGCCCGCATCGCCGGGGCGGGCGGCGAGGTGGAGGCGCCTGTCGAGATCACCGACGCGGTGCGCACCGGGGTCGTGAGCCTTCCGCACGGATGGGGCCACAGCCGTCCGGGCACCCGCATGTCGGTCGCCGGGGCCGAGCCCGGTGTCAACGTGAACCAGCTCCTCGACGGCACCCTCCTGGACCCGCTGTCCGGTACCGCAGTGCTCAACGCTGTGCCCGTCTCCGTCACACCAACTCGCTGACCTGGGGTTTTGCTCGTATTGCTCACACGCCGACATCTTGTTAACGCTGCTCCAGGGCCCCTAACGTCAACCGGACCGCCGCACCGGTGAAGTTCAAAGGTGAACGTTAGGTAGCCCATATGTTGACAATCCTCGGCTTTGCCATGATCGCGACCTTCCTGGTCCTGATCATGATGAAGAAGATGTCGCCGATCGCGGCGCTGGTCCTGATTCCCGCCCTGTTCTGCGTGCTCGTCGGACAGGGCGCGAAGCTCGGTGACTACGTCATCGAAGGGGTCGGCACCCTCGCGCCGACCGCGGCGATGCTGATGTTCGCCATCGTCTACTTCGGCGTGATGATCGACGTGGGTCTCTTCGACCCGATCGTCCGGGCCATCCTGCGCTTCTGCAAGGCCGACCCGATGCGGATCGTCGTCGGTACGGCGCTTCTCGCCGCGATCGTCTCGCTGGACGGCGACGGGTCCACCACCTTCATGATCACGGTCTCGGCGATGTACCCGCTCTACAAGCGGCTGAAGATGAGCCTGGTCGTGATGACCGGTGTCGCCGCCACCGCGAACGGGGTCATGAACACCCTGCCCTGGGGCGGCCCCACCGCCCGCGCGGCCACCGCGCTCAAGGTCGACGCGGCCGACATCTTCGTCCCCATGATCCCGGCCCTCGCCGTCGGCCTCCTCGCCGTCGTCCTCCTCGCCTGTGTCCTGGGCCGCCGTGAGCGCAAGCGGCTCGGCGTGCTCACGCTCGACGAGGCACTGGTGACCGAGTCCGAGACCGTCCTCGTCGGCGCGGGCGGCGGGGACCGGCTCACGAAGGCCCCGAAGAGCGGGGGCAGCGGCACCGGCGTTGGCACCGGCACCGGTTCCGGCACCGGTTCCGGCACCGGTTCCGGCATCGGCTCCGGTGCCGCGGACGGCGACGAGGACGAGGAGTTCAAGGGACTCGACCCCGACAGGTCCACGCTCCGTCCCAAGCTCTACTGGTTCAACGCCGGCCTCACCGTCGCGCTGCTGGCCGCGATGATCCTGGAGCTCATGCCGATCCCGGTGCTCTTCCTGCTCGGCGCGGCCCTCGCCCTCACCGTCAACTTCCCCCACATGCCCGACCAGCGGGCCAGGATCGCGGCCCACGCCGACAACGTGCTCAACGTCTCCGGCATGGTCTTCGCCGCCGCCGTCTTCACCGGCGTACTCACCGGCACCGGTATGGTCGAACACATGGCGGACTGGCTCGTCGGGACGATCCCCGACGCGATGGGCCCCCACATGGCCGTCGTCACCGGTCTGCTGAGCCTCCCCCTCACCTACTTCATGTCCAACGACGGCTTCTATTTCGGAGTGCTGCCCGTGCTTGCCGAGGCCGGCGCCGCCCACGGCGTCTCCCCCCTGGAGATCGCGCGCGCCTCCATCGCGGGACAGCCGCTGCACATGTCCTCCCCGCTCGTTCCCGCCGTCTACGTCCTGGTCGGCATGGCCAAGGTCGAGTTCGGCGACCACACCCGGTTCACGGTCAAGTGGGCCGTGCTCACCTCGCTCGTGGTGCTCGGCGCCGGAATCCTCTTCGGGATCATCTGATGCCTCCGGAACCACGGCCCGGCAGGGGCTGGCTGCTGCGCCTCGTCATCGCCTTCGCCTTCGCGCAGGGGGCGGTGTCGATGGCGCGGCCCGCCGTCTCCTACCGGGCCCTCTCGCTGGGTGCCGACGAGCGCGCGATCGGCGTCATCGCCGGTGTGTACGCGCTCCTGCCGCTCTTCGCCGCCGTACCGCTGGGCCGGCGGACCGATCACGGCCGCTGCGCACCGCTGCTGCCCGTCGGGGTCCTCCTGATCGGCGGCGGCTGCGCGCTCAGCGGCACCTCGGGCTCCCTCCCGGAGCTGGCCGCGTGGAGCGGGGTCATGGGGCTCGGCCACCTCTGTTTCGTGATCGGCGCACAGTCGCTCGTCGCCCGGCAGTCGGCCCCCGCCGAACAGGACCGCAATTTCGGTCACTTCACCATCGGCGCCTCCCTCGGCCAGCTCGCCGGGCCGATCGCCGCCGGCCACCTCATCTCCGGGCAGGACGGCGAGATGGCCCGCACGAGCGCCCTCGCCCTGCTCGTCTCGGCGGTCGTCGCCGCGGTCTCCCTCACCTCACTGTGGCGCATCGAGCACCGCGGGACCGCCGGCCCGTCCCGGCAGGCGGCCCGGAAGGTGCCGGTGGGCAGCATCCTGCGCACCCGGGGGGTCCCGGCCGGCATCTTCATCAGCCTCGCCGTGCTCAGCGCCACCGACATCCTCACCGCCTATCTGCCGGTGGTCGGCGAACACCGCGGTGTCGCACCCGCCACCGTCGGCCTGCTGCTCAGCCTGCGCGCCGCTGCGACCATCGCCTGCCGGCTCGTCATGACGCCGATGCTGCGCACGGTCGGCAGGACCACCCTGCTCTCCACGACCTGTCTGCTCGGCGGCCTCCTCTGCGCGGCCGTCGCCCTGCCCGTCCCGGTGTGGGGACTCGCCGTGATGCTCGCGGTGCTGGGCTTCTGCCTGGGAGTCGGCCAGCCGCTCTCGATGTCCACCGTCGTGCAGGCGGCCCCCGCCCAGGCCCGCTCCACCGCTCTCGCCCTCAGGCTGACCGGCAACCGGCTCGGCCAGGTCGCGACCCCCGCCTCGGCGGGGCTGATCGCCGGGGTCGCGGGCACGGGCGCGCCCTTCGTGATGCTCGGCGCCCTGCTCGTCGGGGCGGCGGGGCTCGGGCTGCGGAGCGGCCGGGCAGGGGAGGCGGACCCGGTCCCGGACCACCGTTCCGCCGCGCCGGCCCCCCGCACCGGACGGCCTCACCTCCACCGCGATCC
>NZ_DATMVN010000735.1:0-31542 GCF_035563135.1 Streptomyces sp. | reverse complement strand
CCCGCCGGTCGCCTCCGCCGCGGAGCGGCCCGGCAACCAGCGCGCAGCGCACCACCGCATCCCAGCCGAGCCCGTCAGGGCGCACGGCGTCCCGCGCCGACCCCGCCAGGCCCGGAGGGCCGTCCCCTGCTTCTCTCACCTTCCCTTACCCCTGACTTGGAGAGAATCTGGCCAGCCGCCGGGCGACTTGCGACTCCGCAACCTGGAGAGAGTCCGGAATGTCCGACAAGTTTTGTCGACCAGGAGCTGTTGGACCTCTTGGGCGAGTTGTGTCCGCTTTCGCAGGTACACCTGCCGCATCTGAACCGCATGCGCATGGCAGGAGTAGATGTGCCGAAAAGAGTCTCGCCGGAGATCGTGCAACTCCCCGATGAGGTGCCGCCCGCAACAAGATGGCGTCACGGCGTGATGCATCGGAGGGCCGCTGCGGAGGGCGGAGTCCGTGGCCATGGCAGGGCGCGGGGTGATGGGTGGCGGCGTACCGCCGCAGACGATCAGCTTCTCGCTGGGGCGACCCGACTGGGTGTGCTTACAAGTCGGCAAGCTGCCCGCCGGTACTGGAGGGGGGTGGAGGAGACTGCCCGCCGTCGGATCATGTTGCTGCGCGACGCGGGCTTCATTCAGACCTCGGCGTTCCAGTGGGGCGGTACGTACCTCTGGCCTACAGCGCGCGGGACCCGGGAGTCGGGCAGTGACCTTCGTGCACCGTCTGGTACGCCGGGCGGACGCCTTCTTCACCAGCTGGCCGTCGCTGACGCAGCAATCACCTTCGAGCTGGGCCATGCACAGGTTCTTGCTGAACGGGAGATGAGGCGCGCGGAGGCTTCCCGTGGCCGGTCCGAGCGGACTGCGAGGGCACTGAGTGCCCAGGTTGAGCCCCTGATCGATGCGCAAGGCCGTGAGCGGTTCCTGTGCGCGCCGGTAGGGGCGCAGGGCAAGGTCCACTACCCGGATCTCATCGTCGCTTCGCCGGCCGGACTGGTGGCGGTCGAAGTGGAGATCACCCCTAAGACACCGACTGATCTGCGCCAGATTCTGCGGGCGTACGGCGACACGCGCCGACTGTTCAGGCAGGTGGTCTACCTCGCGACGGAGCCGGTGATGGCCCTGATACACGGGCACGCACACCCGCGGACGGGGGAGTGGACCGACGGGGTGGCCCAGCAGGTCGGACTTCTTCCTCCGGGGCCACCCCAGTACCGACCCGATAGTCCGTTCCTGGTCCGGCACTTCCAACCGAAGGATGCCGGGGTTGCGTACCAGCTCGATCTGCGGCAAGTGCCGGACACCTGGTGGGTCGATTTCCTCCAGTGGAAACGACTCCGGGCGCGTTGGGAGACGGAAGGGCGAGGCGTCGGATTCCTGGCGTGGTGGCAGGGCCAAAGGCCATGAACGCGGCCTCGAAGACAGATCGAGTAAGGCGGAGAACGGGGATGTCATGGAGCAGATGACGGAGATGAGGCGGGCCGAGGACGAGTCCGTAGCCGCGTGGCTGGGTGCGGTTTGGGGGATGGCGCTGCTTGCGGTGTGCGCGCCAGCCATCCCGATCGCAGTCGTGGGACGGCTCGCGGTGCGGGTGGGAAATCAGGCATGGCGAGTCCTGTTGGCGGCCGCTGCCGTCTGCGCCGGCGTGCTGTTCGTTGTGGCGTGGGTAATGGAGGGAACCGCTTCCGGCGCGGTCGACTGGCATGTCGCGGCAGTGGTCGGACTGTGGCAGGACATCGCGGTCGCGGTGGGGTGGAGCCTGCCGCACGACCTGTCCGTGACGGCTGCGCTGGGCTGGATGGTGCCGCTGTCGGTCCCGGTGGGACTGGCTTCGGCGGCCGTGTGGATCGCGGTGGCGGACTTCCAGGCTGGGATCGAGCCGCAGTTCGAACTCGACGAGGTCCCCGCGGTGGCGGAGCTCAGCAAGGCCGAGCGGCGTGCGGCGGGCAAGACCGCCGCCCGGATGCAGACCGGCGCGTACACGGACGCGACGACGGTGCGTCGTGACTTCCTCGGCCGGCAGGTGGAGATACCGGGAACGGTCGGCTTCGGTACCGGTCTGGCCGGTCTGCCGGTCGTCGCCGAGCACGATGGGTTCCTCCGGCCGACGTTCGTCCAGGGCGTGCCCGGCTCGGGTAAGACAGCCGTGACCAACTCGGTCGGCGCGCAGCTCATCGGGCTCGGGTCCGGCTGGGTGGTGGTCGACTTCAAGGGCGGCCGGGACGTGGCCGCGCACTACGCGGAGGTCGCGCAGGTCCACGGGCGCCGCTTCCTCCACTTCGATCTGGCCGACCCGAACGGCTCGCCGTACACGCCGGTCGCCCCTGGCGCTCCGTCGTCGCCGGCGTTCTACGACCCGCTGGTGCGCGGCAACGCCACGTCGAAGTCGGACATGCTCCTGAACTCGGTGGGGCGCGACGGGGACGCTGCGGTCTACTTCCGCAGCGCGTACGAGTACACGCAGCTGGCGTACCAGGTCGCCGACTGGTCGGGCTACAACGTGGGCAAGGGCGGCTTCGAGTGCCTCGTTGACCTGCTCGACATCGAGTTCCTGCAGAAGGTCGCGGACGGGATCGACATCGACGCGGTCGCCTCTCGGGTACCGCCGGCTCAGCACGTCGCGGCCCGCCGGGCGGTGCACGAGGTGCGTGAGCGGGTTGCCACGATGGTGGCGAACTGGCGACGTGATGAGCTGACGCGGTCTGCGGTCGCGGATACGCAGCGCCTGATCTCGACGTACAGCAACGGTCCGGCGGCCGGGCAGTGGCTACGCCCGGGGCCGGTGGAGCAGACGATCGACCTGCGGCGTGCGGCGCACGAGGGGGACATCGTCGTCTTCTCCCTGAACGTCTCCACGTACGGCTCGCTCGCCAGGACGCTGGGAACGCTGGTGCTGCTGGACATGCAGAACACCACGGACATGCTGCGGCGCGACATCGCGTCGGGCGTGGCCCCGCAGTGGCCGCTGTACATGCAGGTCGAGGAGTTCGGTTCGGCGACCGGCGATGCGGTGCTCGGCCTGTGCAACAAGGCCCGTGACGCCATGGTCCGGCCGATCCTGTCGACGCAGTCGTGGGCGGACCTGGTGGCCGTGGACGGCACCGGAGTGTGGGCGAAGCGGGTGCTGGAGACGTGCGGGAACTTCCTGTGCCTGCGGGTCAACGGGGCCGAGGACGCCCAGGTGCTGTCCGGTCTCACGAGCCAGGTCACGAAGATCTACGCCCGGATGCAGCACCAGCTCGACCGTCACGGCCGCCGTCGCACAAAGCGCGGCGGGCTGATCCAGCGGGATCCTCGCAGGGAGCCGCGGGTGCCAGCTTCCGTCTTCCAGGACCTGCCCGACCACCACATGGTGTGGATCACGAAGCACCCGACGCTGGCGACCGTGCACACGGTCGAGGAGGGCCCGAACCGGTGGTGGGAGGCAGTCCACACCGTGCTGGTCGACGTCGCCGCGCTGCCGTCGGTCCGGCCACCGGTTGTGGAGTGGAGGCCCGACGGGAGCTGGGGGCGTCCCGGGCAGGAGCCGGTGGCGCTGGTGAAGCCGCCGGCTGCAGTTCCCGTGATGCAGGGGAGCGCCGTGTCCGGCCAGCAGGCTTCCGTGGCCAACGGGTGGGGCACGGCTCCGGCTGCTCCCGCTCCAGCGCCCGGTCGTACGGCCGTTGAGGTGCCGGGGCAGCCAGCCCGGCAGGCGGGCCCCGTCAGTAGCGGGTCGGACCACTCGGACGGTGATGCCGACGGTGGTTGGAGCTCCGTCATGTCGCAGTTCGACTGAGCCTCCGGCCGACGCACTTCAGCGGGGTTGGCCGGTCGGCCCCGGACACTGCTCGTCGCAGTCATCGCGCTCGCGCCGGGGGTCTACGTCCCGACACCGACCCTGTCCGCTTTCTGTACTTGGAGATCACGTGACCCATCCGCAGCCCCCGTACGAGGGGGCGACTCCTCCCCATCAGCACCCGCCGGTGCAGGACCCCTGGGCGCCGCAACAGGGCCCGGCCATGCCGTCCGGCGGGTCGCCTCCGGCTGGTCCCGGACCGTGGGGTGGGCCCGCTGCCTCGGGACAAGCACCCTGGCCCGGCCAGCAGGCACCGGCACCTGCCCCGGCAGCACCGGCCGGGTACAACCCGGTGCGCGCAGCCGAAGAGCTGTTCGCCCAGGGGGCCCCACCGCAGGGGCAGCCCCCTCAGTACATGCCGGGCCCTGCGCTGGGTCCGGCGGCGCCCGCGCAGGCAGCGTCGGCTCCGACGGCTAAGGAGAAGAAGAGGCAGGAGAAGGAGGCGAAGCGGAAGGCCAAGGCCGCAGCGAAGGCCAAGCCGGGCAAGTCGAAGGACTCCGCCGCGCCCGCGGCCGCCGGGGAGCGGTTCGATGTTCCACGGCCTGGCGGACGCCTGAGCGGCGGCCGGGCAACCCACGTGGCCGCCCGGATGACGGCCATGGTGACGGTCTCGCTCCTCGCGCTGGGCACGGTCGGTGTGATGGCGTACAACGCCGGGCACCCCGCTCCGGTGGAGACCGGCATCACCGACGAGCAGGTCTCCCAGTACCGGCTGACGCAGTTCCCGGTGGAACGGGCGATCGCCTTCGCGGACCGCTACGCCCGGCTGTGCGCGAACCAGAACCCCGAGCAAGCCGAGCAGCGTCGCCAGGCCATCGCGCGTCTGTCCTCCTCCGGGGTGGACACCACGTGCGGGTGGGACGGCAAGGGCAGCCAGGTCGTGGCGTACTCGGTGTGGTCCGGCTACATGGAGCCGATCGCCGAGTACCCGCAGCACGGCTACTACATCGGCATTCAGGTTCAGCTGACCACGGGGGCGCTGCGGACCTTGTCCGTACCGGTGTGGGTGGAGGACCTGAAGTCGGGCAATGGCATGCGGGCCGTGGGTGACGTGGGCACGCTGCCGCAACCGGACCAGGCCACCGCGCCGGCGGTGAAGGACCCGCTGCAGGTCGACTCCGAGCTCTCGGGGGATCTCCAGGGCAAGCTGTTCGCGGACTTCTTCACCTCCTGGGGCTCCTCGAACGGCACGACGCTGACGCGCTACGTCGCGCCGGGAGCGAGCAGCGCCGCCAGGGCGGGCCTTCGCGGTGCGCTGGATTCCCCGAAGGTGTCCGATGTCAAGGTGCTGCTCCCCAAGGGGGTGTCGGCGACGGACGGCCACAAGTGGAAGGTCGACGATGTCACCTGGGCGCGGGTGAGTGTGCAGTGGAAGACCGGGAGCGCCCACGTCACCGAGCGGTACCGGGTCCAGATCGTGCTGACGGATCAAGGCTGGTTCGTGAAGGACATCCGTGCCGGCGTCCCGGACGAGGCCGGGGGCAAGGCTCCCACCTCCTGACGTCCGCGGCTGCACCGGCCTCCGGTGAGCCCCGTCTCTTGTCTGCCTGTCCCGGCGGTCGAGAGGCGGGGCTTTCGCACGGCCGCCGGGGCCGGCAATCCGCGTCCAGAGGGGGTGTCCGCTTTGCGATCTACAACGTGAGCGTCGGAAATCCGCAGCTCACGCAAGGTGAACGCTCATGTCTCAAGCCCTCTCAACCGTCGCGGCCCTCAGCCCGGCGTCTCTGCACACGCTCGCCGCTCCAACAGTGGGCGGTGTGCTGACCAACCTCGGCACCGAGGTGAAGGTGATCGGTCTGGCACTCGCCGGTCTGATGATCGTGGTCCTCGGCATCAAGGTCATCATCTCGATGAAGGGTGGCCAGAGCCTGCGCGAGGCGATACAGAACCTCGGCGTCCTCGGCCTCGGCGTCGCGATCATCGTCAGCGGCGCGGTGATCCTCACCATCATCCAGGGCCTCGCGACCAACACGCTCAAGTAGCGGCTGCCCCCAGCAAGGCGCAGCCGACTGGGGGCAGCTCCACACCAAGGAGCTTCATGGACTGGCACGACGGCGACGGGATCGTCGCCCACGACTACACGCGGATGAGAGACCGCCCGAAGCGGATGTTCCGACTGGGTGGTCCGCTGCCGCAGTGGATGCCAGGCATCAACATGCAGGCCTGCGGCGTGGCCTTGCTGGTGGCCCTGTGCTGGGGGCTTCTGCTCGGGCTGATCAGCCTCGTGATCCCGCCGATGCGTGACGCGTGGTGGGTGACCGCCGCGTTGTTCGCGCCTCCTCCCATCCTCGTCGGATGGATGTGGTCCCGGCCCATCCCCGGCAGTCAACTGCGGCCCGGCTCGGAGCTGGTGGTCCGGCTCGACTACGCCTTCCGGCAACCGCGCCGGGTCCAGGGCCTGGGCCGGTCCGAGGAACCGCACCGCCTGCACTGGCAGGTCATTCTCTGGTCCCCACCCGGCGGACCTTCCACCCGCAGTACACGAAAGGAGGTCTCCTGATGGGGGCGCTCATCATCGGATTCGTAGCGATCGTGGCCGTGCTGGCCCTCGCGTGGTTCCTCGTGCCGTCGAAGAAGGACGACCTCGCCGACGAAGCGAAGAAGGACAAGAAGCCCACCAACGGCACCAGCACGCAGACGCGTGAGGACGCCCAGCGGCTGCCGTACCGGTACGCCGACGACACGATGTTCATCCACGGGGACTCCGTGTGGACCGCGATCCGGCTGACGACCCACCCGGAGGAGCTGGCGTCACCGGAGGAGCTCACGGCCATGGCCACAGAGCCCGGCCGGGTCTTCGCCGCGCTCGGCCGGTCCGGCCGGCCGGTGGAGTGGCACCTGAAGATCGTGGAGAAGCCGGTCGACGCGGCCGCCGAGACCGCGAAGATCGTCGACGCGGCGTGGCTGCCGACGGCCAACTTCCGTGCCTACGTGGAGCGCATCGCGGAGTACCAGCAGCGGCTCGGTGCCTCCGAGCGTGAGGTCGCGCTGTTCATCAAGCTCGGGTCGCTGGCTCACGGCCCGGCGGTGGACCTGGGGGAGACGGCTGCTGAGGCACCGCGCGCCCGCGGTGAGGCCCGGCCGGGGCTGACCGCGCGAGCGGGAGAGTTCGTCACCGGCGTGGCGGAGGAGGACCTGGCCCCGTCCACGATCGAGCGGTGGCAGGCGGTCGCGGCCTCCGTCCACCAGGCGTTCGGCAGGCTCGGTGAGCCGCTTTCGCGCGCCGATCTCGTCTACCACATCCGCAAGCCGCTCTACGGGCACCTGCCGGTCCCCAAGGAGCCGCTGATCCACTCCCGGGCCTGGGGCCGCAGCCAGTTCGACCTGGTCGTCGACTTCCGCGGTGACAACTCGAGGCCGACGCACATCGAGATCGAGCAGGTCGACGAGGAAACCGGGCAGCAGCTCACCTCGTACACGACCACGCTCGTCGTCGCGTCGTGGCCGGAGAACGTGCGCTTCCAGCAGTACCAGGCATGGGCGCGGCGGGTGGGGGAGCTGGACTTCCCGGTGGACGTCTCCTGGCGCGGCACGCTGCTGCCCGCCGAGCGGTTCACCAAGGAGATCAGCAAGATCCACAACAACCTCAAGGACGAGTACGAGGACATGGTCGCCGGTGGCCGGACACCGGACCAGCAGCTGACCGACCAGGTCGCCGTGTCCAAGGACGCGGTCGACATCGCCGTGGACAACCCGCGTCCCGGGTTCGAGGGCCGTATGCGCTTCACGGTCTCCGCGCCGACGGTGGAGGAACTGAACCGGCGGGCCAGCGAGCTGAAGAAGCACCTGGAGCGGCAGGCCGGGGTGGAGGTGCTGCGTGCCAAGCGGCTGCAGTGGCGCCTGATGCAGGAAGCCCTGCCGGGCGACGACCCGAAGCTGCCGATCGCCCCGTACCAGCGCATCCAGTCCCTGGAGACGTTCGGGATCGGCCTGCCCACGGCCGGGGTCAACATCGGCGACCGCACGAGCCGGGACCGCAGCGGTCACGTCCTCGGATGGAAGGGCCCGTTCATCGGCTGGTCCGGCCGGTTCCCGGTCCACTACGGCCTGCACGTCGGCCCGGCCCGCAACATGGGCGCCGGCGTCGCCTGCGCCGGTGCGTCCGGCGGCGGCAAGTCGTCGCTGGGACTGCTGAAGTTCTTCCAGGAGTCCGAGTCGGGCACCGAGTGCGTGGCGATCGACCCCAAGGTCGACTTCGCGCAAATGTGCTACTACCTCGCCTTCGGGGCGCAGGTGAACGACCCCGACTTCGAGCGGGAGGCGGCCGAGGGCACCATCGGCACGGCGTACTCGAAGTTCCAGCCGGTCAATGAGGAGTTCTGGGCCGAGACCCGGGTCATCGACCTGCTGAAGTCCCACGACGGTGTGCTGGACCCGTGGTCGATCACCCCGGACGTCCACGCCGGCCGGCTGGTGGCGGAGACGATGTTCGCCGGGTTCATCGGCCAGCAGATGTGGCAGCGGATCCAGGTGCCGGTCACCGTCGCCATGGAAGCGGTGCTCGACCGGTACGACCAGCGGCTGCAGGCCGCCATGTCGCAGGGCGCGAGTGCAACGCAGGCCTCGGAGACCACACCGCGGCCGACCGCGTGGGAGGTCGTGCAGAACATCGAGGAGCAGCTCGCGGCCGCGCAGGAGGACACCGCGAGCCGGGCCGACAAGCTCGCCGAGCTCGAGCTGGCCGTCACCGTGCTGCGGTCGCTGCGGAAGATGCCGTACGCACGGCTGGCGTTCGCCAAGGAGCCCCGGCCGTTCGAGACGGTCCGCCGGCGCCGGACGGTGATCACGCTGCGCGGTCTGGAACTCCCGCAGGACGACAACCCGGACAACTGGCAGGCGCCGGACCGGCTCGCGTCGACGATCCTGCAGATGGTCATGCGGATGGCCAGCCAGATGCTGGACGTCAAGCTGGAGCAGCACCCCGTGACGGGGAAGATGGCCACCCGCCCCAAGGCCCTGTTCGTCGACGAGAGCTACGTGGTGACCGCGACCCCGGCGGGCCGGTCGCTGCTGCAGCGCGCCCTGAAGCAGGGCCGGTCGTACGCGATGGTCGTCTACCTGATCACCCAGCAGGTGACCGACCTCATCCGGATCGAGGACGCGGAGTCCCGCGAGGGTGGCACGAACCAGATCCACTCCGCCTTCATGTTCCTGCAGAAGTCGGTGGAGGAGGCCCGGCGGGTCGCGCCGATGCTCAAGCGGGACCCGGACGACCCGCGGGTCATCGCCTCGCTGATGGAGCCGCACCTGGAGACCGGCGTGTGCATGTACCGCGACGCCGACAACCGGGTGGGCACGACCGAAATCGACTTGGTCTTCGCGGAGCTGCTGCGGGCCACCGACACCAACCCGAAGACCAGGCCTGCCCGGCAGGCGGTCGATCCGCCCGCCGACGTGGCGGACTGGTCGTTCCAGAGCGAGATGAACGACCTGGAGGTGGCGGCCTGATGAGCGTCGCACTCACCGCTCGGCTGATACCGCCGAAGCCCCGCCGTGGTTCCGCCCGGGCAGGCATGACGCCCCTCGCCGTCCCCGCCGGTAGTCTCCCCGCGCCCCGCCGCCGCGGACTCCTGGCCCGCGGCGTACGCCGGACAGGCGCGGCGGCACGGGCGGGCGTCTTCACCGTGCTGACCGTACTGGCCGTGGTCCTCGGAACGCCCATGTCCACGGCGCAGGCGGCACCGTTCGGGCTGGACTGCATCGGTGTGCCGGGCAAGGGCAACTGGGGGCCCGAGTTCTACGCCTCGGCGTCCACCGTGCTGCTGCCGTCGGCTCAGCCGGAGTACGGGCCCGAGCCGACGGCCGACATGAGCAAGAAGACCGTCGCCCGGAACTACACCCTCTACGAGCTGACCAACGGCCGGGGGCTGCTGTGGTCGACGTACAAGAAGAACGTCGACGGTGACGACTCCTGCTCGATCATGGACGTCGCCGGCAACTGGATGGCCCAGACGGTCTTCGAGTTCAGCAAGTCGCTGGGCAGCTTCAGCCTGGCGATCCAGGACCTGGCCATGAACACGGCGCCGTTCCAGGACCTGTACCAGGGCAAGGACGGCACCGCCAACAGCTTGGTGGCGAAGCTGTACGCGACCGTGTGGGCCCCGCTGGGCACCGTCATGATCATCCTCTGCGGCGCGTGGGTGGTGGTGCACAGCCGGACCAAGAGCCGCTCCAAGGTGTGGCAGGGCCTGGGCGGCATGGTCGCGTCCCTGTTCATCAGCGCGCTGCTGCTTCAGGGGTCCTGGTACACGACCGTCACGTCTGAGGCCGACAAGGCCATCAACGGGTTCTCCTCGGCGATGACCGAGGTCATGCTTCCGGAGAACGCCGGCACGAAGACGGCCGACCCCTGCTGGCTCGCCGAGGGCGTCCCGAACCGGGCCAAGCGCATCAGCTCCTGCACCATGTACAAGGCGATGATGTTCACGCCGTGGGCCGCAGGGCAGTTCGGGCAGAACGCCAACACCGTCATCGACAGCGGCTGGAAGGGCGACGCGAGCGGCGGGTGGGACACCGACGACTGCTCTCTCGGTTACCGGTGCACCGACATCCGCACGGCCCAGGTGATGGCGCAGACGTACACACGCGCGGACAACCTCGACTCCCTGGGCAAGAAGAGCGACTACTTCGAGAAGGTCGCCGACCAGATGGCCAAGGACGACAGGAAGAGCCGGTTCAACGACTGGCGGGGAGCCAACCCGTCGTCCCGGATGCAGGTCGCGCTCGCCTCCGGTGTCTCCAACGTGATCCTCGCACCGTCGATCGACATCGTCGCCCTGTTCAAGCTGTTCTGGGAGGGGTTCATTCTCATCTTGATCATCGTGCTGCCGATCGTCGGCGCGGTGGCAGCGTTCCCGCCGGCGACGTTCGCAGCCAGGGAATGGGCGAACGCCTTCACCATCTCCTTCGTCCTCAAGGCCATCGCCTGGGTCGCGCTCACCCTGCTGATGGCGATCTACACCCTGATCCTGGGCAGCAACGCCTCCCTGGGCGTCCAAGTGCTGATGATCATCTTGACGGCGGCCGGCTTGTGGCACTTCGCGATCAAGATGGGGAAGGGCGCCAAGCGGAGCGCTGACCAGGCCTTCGAGGCGAAGGCCGCGTACGACGATGTCACCAGCCGTGCGGGGAGCTTCGCGAAGACCCGGGCCCGGTCCGCGGCCCGGCGGGTCATCGGCGACCGCAGGCCCAGCCCGCGAGGAACACGCCGGCCGCAGGGACCGAAGGGACCGAGCGAGTCAACTTCTGGACGCGGCGGTTCGGGTCCGTCCCGGCCCGGCACCTCCGGTGGCAGGCGCCCTTCGCCGAGCACCACGGACTCCCCGACGGACACAAGGCGTCCAGAGCCTGTTTCCGGGCGTCGTCCAGATGCAACGAGTGGTGGCAGGTCCCGGGCGGACACACGCGGCGCCGACCCGGATGCCACGGCGAAGACCAGCAAGCGGGCGGACGGAAGCGACAGCAGGGCAGGGGCGGGCGACGACGTCTCCCGTCCGGCCGGAGGGCGGGGCCGGACGCCCGCGCCGCCGTCCAGGCCGGACGGGAGCGGAGGCTCCGGTGGAGAAGCAGCGACCGCGGCTCCGCCGACCCGGGCGCCGTCTCCCCGGGCGCGTGCGAGCCGTCCGGGGCCGGAGCCGGTGTCCATCTCCGGGCCGGACCGCTCCGATCCCGTCCCTCGCCGGCGTTCACCGCGGCCTGCTCCGGCCCCGGCCCCGGAGTCGGGTGAGCTTCCCCGTCGGCCGACGAGCCCCAGGCCGCCGGTCGACGAGACGCCGCCGAGGCCTCCGGCCCCGCGCGAGGACTGAGCGGAACACGTAAGCAGACGAAAAGGGGGCTCGGCCACGGGATCACCCCGTGGCCAAGCCCCCTTTCCCTTGTCCCGGCTCCAGTGCTTCAGCGGATCGCCATGGCTGTCGCTGCGACGCCGCGCTGCCGCCGGTCTCCGTGCCGGAAGGCAGCGGCCCGTTGGCCTGTGGTCGCCAGCCGGCGCCGCCTCACCGTGAGGTGCTGGAGGTGGCCTGTCGCTTCCGCGGCGGCCAGCAGGGTCACCCGGCGGTCGACGTACCGGTGAGCGGCCTTGTCCCACAGACCAGCGAGGTCGATGGACACGGACTCGCCAGCAAGACCGGCGTGCGGCGCCGTGACCAGGGTGACGACGTCGGCCGTGTCGATGCTCAGCTCCCGGGCCAGCGCCTGGTCCTCGGCGGCGAACCGGCCCAGAACCTCCGCGAGTTCGTCCGCGGAGCCGTTGAGCGCGTAGGCCTGCACCTTGGCTCCGGGCTCATCCTCGACGCGGGTAAGGGTGACACGACCGGGCGGCATCTGGTGCACGACTGCCACCACGCCTCCGTGGCCGACGTAGACCTGGCGCTCCTTGGGGCCGGACTGCATCGCCGAGAGCCACAGACGCCCATCGCCGTCGAGGACCTGCCCCGGGCTCCCGGCGACTGCGGACCAGACGCGGCGCAGCCGTGCCCGTACGGCCGCTGGGACGCCGGAACGGATCACGACGACCAGAAGTGTCAGCGCGGCTGCGGTCGACAGTGAGGAGGCGGGAAACACCGCGGCGGTCAACGCGGTGACGCTGATCGCCGCGTGGCACAGCAGCACGGTCACAGCGCGGGAGCCGCGATGCCGGGTCGGCAGCCAGGCGCCGGCCGGCACCGCGAGGGTGAGGGCCCACATCGGTACGACTTCCCATGAGGCGATCGCCTCGGGGACGCCAGCGGCCTCGCCGACCCAGCTGATGACAGCGGGGATCCACATCATCGTCAGGCAGGTCGACATCATGGCCGTCGCGACGGTGCGGTTCGCCCTGAGCCACAGGAGGAAACCGCCCAGGGCGCCCACCGCACAGACGACGAGTCCTGCCGTGGGGCTCGCTGCTGCCAGCTGCAGCGCGACGAGAGCGGCACCGAGCACGCCGACGGTGACGAGTAGATGACGCGAACGCGGTGAGATGCGTGCGGTCTGCGGAATGGTCATGCCGGGGCCGTCCTTCTGCTGCGGGGGTGAAGCCGCCTGGGACGCTAAGGACGGAAGCGGACAGGGTCCCCGAAGACGCGTCTTCGGGGACCCTGTGGCCGATCGGTTCAGGAGGTCGTGAGGACCTCGGCGTCCAGCAGCTCGTCCGCCCACGGCCCGATCTTCTTCCACTGCTGGTCTGCGGTGAGGATCCAGCCGGTGGCGGTGTCACCGTTCTCGACCTTGGCCACGGCCTGGCCGTCGGGGAAGACCCACAGCTCGGTCTCTTCATCGCTGCTCGCCGCCGCCGGGAGCGCCTTGGGCAGCTCCTCCAGCTTCAGCTGCGACCCCGCAGTGGTGAACCGCCACATCTTCCGCTCGCTCTTGGCCGCGGAGCCGCTGTCGACCAGACCGGACATGCCGTCCTGGGTCGAGGCGCCGTTGCCGCCGGCGCTGACGCTCAGCGGGAGGGCCGGCTTGCCGTCGCTTCCCTTGACGTAGCTGAAGGTGACCTTCTCACTGCTTGTGCCTGAGGCCGGGTTCGTCCAGCCGGTGTCCACCGTGCCGTTGACGGTGCGGGCGTCGGCCGGACCGCTGGCGACGGGGACGCCCGCACCGTCGACGGCCCAGCAGCTCCACGGGGTGAAGCCCTCCTCGCCGGGGTTGCGGGAGAACGCCGTCTGGCACTCCTGGCTCTTCCAGTACGCCTGCACTTCAGCGGGGACCTCGTGCTTGCGCGCCGTGTGCTTGCCCGCCTGCCAGTCCTTGATGTTGACGGACCACAGCGACGTGATCTTGTACTTGTCGGCGGTCGAGCTCGACCAGGTCTCACCGGTGGGGCTGTCGGCAGCGGTGGTCTGGAACCAGAGCTCGGGGGACTTCGGCGCCCCGGTGAACTGGGCCCCGGACACCGCCCCGGTCACGCCGGCGGCGGTCAGCTGCTCGCGGGTCAGAGTCACGACGGCCTTGTCGCTGCCGGCCGCGGCGAGGTCGGCGACCTTGAGCGCTCCGTCGGGCCCGCTGGCGTTCATGCCACTCTCGCCCAGCAGGGCGTACTGGAAGGAGCCGTCGAAGACGCGGCTGCGGCTGCCGGTCCCGGCGAGCTGGCCCTGGGCGACCGGCTCGGGAACGGTGACCTGCTTGCGGATCTGCAGCGTCTCTCGGTCCAGCGCGGCGACGGCGACGCCCTGGTGGGCGACGAGGTCCTTCCCGAGACGTATCTCAAGGCCCGGGCCCGGCGCCTGTGAGGGTGTCGCGCTGCCGTCCTTGCCGGGCGTGCTCTTACCGTCGTCCCCGGAGCTGGAGCAACCGGCCGCGAGCAGGACGACGGCCGCGGCCGCCACGGCGCGGGTGGGGAAGCGGTTCATGTACCTCTCCTCGAGCTGGTCCGCCGGCACCTCGGGCGACGGAATGGTGATCACAAAGTCGCGGCCATTTGACCACTGACTGTCCACGCGGGCGAAACCGGCTGTGCCGGTGACCGGTGAGTTTCCGCAACAACCGGCGAGAGGGCGCTGGCCAGCCGGGCCGACGGGCCAGTCGCCGCGGCGGGGTCATCCGGACAGGATCAGAGCCTGCACCTCCGGAATCGAGAACGCGGTGCTTGCCGCGGTCAAGACAGCCAGGACGGGAACGAGGACGGCCTTCTCGAAGCTGCCTCCGGCGCGTATCCGCAACGCCGCCGGCGGTGCGAACTCCCACCACCTCTTGCCTCGGTGCACCAGCGGCCAGGCCAGTGGGCAGCCCTGCTTGGTGATCATGTCGCCGAGGCAGTGGGTGAGCGACCCGACCGCGACCGCCAGGCCCAGCACCGGATAGCCCCGCCCGGACGGCAGCCACCAGACTGCACCTGCCGCCGCTGCCGCAGTCACCAGGGTCGTGACCATCCACCCCTGTCGCCTTGCCCAGCGGCCCATCAGGCCCCGGATCGCCAACCCGAGCATCAGGAACAGCACGGTCACCGCCGCCGGCTTGCCGAGCAGTCCGCACGCCGTACTAACCAGGCCCCCGGCGGCCGCGGCGAACACAGCGGTGTGCGTCAGGGTGCGGTGCCCGCCAGTCCGCGGAGCTTCCCGGGCCGTACGGGTCAGGTTGTAGACCGCCGTCGCGGCTCGGTCGACCCCGTGCGACAACGCCGTGGAGACCGGCCCGAACGTCCTGGCGACGGTCGACGACGGGTGGTCAATGTCTGGCAGCAGGGCCGCCCCTGCGGAGACAGCCGCGCCCACCGCGACCTCAGCCCCTGGAACGGTGACTCCGCACATCTGCAGGCCTGCGGCACCGGCCATCCACACGGCCACGCCCGACAGGGCGTGGGTAGGTCCCATCACCATTGTCAGGCCGCCTGTCCGAAGAGGTCCGACACGAGGTCGGCGAGGAACTCGACGGTGGGGGGCACCCACCGGTAGGTGACATCAGCGATGCCCCCCACGAACGCTGTGACGAGGTCGCGTATGCCGCCCGCTCCGTCATCACGCACGTATCTGAGGACGCCGCATACGAGGCCGATGGTCAGCATGGCGGTCAGCAGCCACCGTGCAACACGTATCACCACTGGGAGATCCCTTCGAAGGTCCGTTGACGCGTCATCACCCGACCTGGTCGCCGAGCTGACTGATCAGGTCCTTCATCGACTCCCCGAAGTCCGTGACCGTCTCGGTGGTGCGGTCCAGCCAACCTGGATCCGTGACGTCGCTGCCCTGTCCTGTCCACCGCCAGAAGCCGATGACGACACCTGCGGCTACGAGAGCAACCAGGACGCGCTTCAGAACCCCGACCGGACCACGAGATGGTGATGACATGGTCGGATCGTGCCTTCGAAAGCGGACACCCCAGGGAGCGGCAGGTTGAAGCACCGGAGGATTTCGTCTGTTGGCGCTGCTCTCGCGCGCACGCGCGCGCGTCCTGTGGTTGCTGTTACTACATCAGGTAGGACGTCAATCACGATGGTGAGCAACCTCAGGTATCAGGGGGCATGGTTCAACGGAAGGCCCCCTAGGGCCTGGAGTGGTGCGCGAAGCGCAGAACCATGACCGGTGGATGGTCCAGCGCATCCAGGGCGCTGGCGCGGGGTGGCCGGGGGCGGCGTTAGCCCCCGGCAGTTGATGAGCCCGCGTAGCGGACGAATCTTTGTCAGGTTGAGGCTACGTGTGGTTGAGCTTCGTCTGGGTTGAGAGTTCGTCTGGTTAAGGCTTCGTATGGTTAGGCGCCAAATTCTGGCATCTGCGGAGGTCAGAATCTGGCCCTTCGGAGTGCCAGTGGTTGGTCCTCCGGAGGACCAGAATCTGACCTCTCGGAGGGTCAGAAAATGACCCTCGGGCCAGGCGCTCAGGCTGGAGGGTCAAAAAATGACCCCTGGGGCTGAGCTGTGCTGATGCCAAGCACACTGGAGTAGGGAACGCGAGGGCCCCCGTCGTCGATGACGACGGGGGCCCTGATTGCAGTGCTGTTCAGTCCTCGTCAGCAGCGTTGTAGGCGTCGTAGAGCTCTGCGAGCGAGGCGGCACCTGTGTAGCCGGCTTCCGGTTCTTCGTGGACCACGTACACCGTCTGCGTGCGCAGAGGGTTCCTTGGGTTGCGTCCGGTGCGCCAGTCAGCGGCACCGATGCCGCGGAGCTGCTTGAGGTACTTGCGCAGTGTGGTCTTGGACTTGATGCCGGAGATGTACAGGAGCTTGGCTTGTCCGGGCCAGACCCGTGTGTCGCCGAAGTTGTCCTTGCGCTCCTGGTTCACGTGCACGAAGAGAGCCCAGTAGAGCGTCTTCGCGCCAGGGAGGATGTCGGCGAAGAGGACCCAGTCGGGCAGCTGGCTGAACGGGTACCGACGCCGGCGGCCGCGTTCGAAGCTGGCATCCCCTGCGAGATCCTTCGGGAGGCCATCTTCCGCGATCTCCTCCGCGGGGGCACCCCCTGCAGGATCTTGCGTGTCCTTCGGCGGGTCCGTTTCCTTAGCCATGGAGCTTCACCCCCGTAGGAGGGGTGCGGTTGAGGAGGTACCGGTTGGGCAGTCGGTTGCCGTTGTCATCGTGGCGCGGTTCGACTGAGATGGCTCCTGCTTCGCGCAGGGTGCCGATGTTCTTCTGCAGGGTTCGGGTGGAGACTCCAGTGAGGGCTGCGAGCTGGGTCAGAGGGATGTTCACCTCGTCGTCCTTTGCCAGCAGCGACATGTGTCCGTAGAGCCATGCTTCGCTGCGGCACTTCTGGAGCACCCACTCGGGGATGGTGGCAAGCCTGACTCCTGAGCGGTCAGTTGTCCTGCCCAGTTCGACCACCATTTCTTCCGTTTGGTCCTGTTCTGTCACTGCTCGACGTGCTCCTGTCCTTTCGAGAGTGACCCGCTTCATGGGGTAGAGCCCCGCATCCCGCGTTACTCTCGAAGTCGCAACCAGAAACGAACGGTCCCCTGCCGGCCAGCATCGGGGGCCGTTCGTGTTTTTTGATCACCTTACACCCCTGAACGATGCTGCACGTGGTGAACGAGCGTGCATGGGGTGAGCGTGTCGTCCTCTGGTGCAGGTCAGGGGGAGCCCTCAGCTCGGAGACCGTCGAGCATGGGCTCGGGGGTGGGGGTCAAAGTCCGTCGTGATCACCAACCCCACTAACCGCAGAGGGGCTGAAGGGGCTGAAGTCTCGGGTCCCGCCTGCTTCGGGCTATTCGGTGGCGGCGACCCCGGCGCGCCGCCAGGACTCTAGACCTCGAAGTTCAGCCCCTTCAGCCCCTGTTGGAGCTGGGAGCCCCCTCTGATCTGGGGCAATGCCGACGCAGCTTGAAGGGCTAAAGGGGCTCGTCAGACACAGCGTGGGCCCGGCAACGGGGATTGTTGCCGGGCCCACGCTGTGACGTCCGCCAAGGGCGGGGGGAGGGCTTATGCCCCTGCGGGAGTTATCGCCCGCCCCTGGGAGCGGTTGGTCTTCTCGCCCGTCCGGCGGGCGGCCACAGTAAGTGGGTCAACGGCCTCACCGGGCGACCCCGTCCGATAGTCGCCCCCAGGCGCAGAATCACGGTCGTGGGGAACGAGGTAGAAGACCCGCCGATGAAACAAACTCGTCTCAGGATCTCGCTGCACGTTGGGAGCGAGTTCCGCGTAACCCACCAGGCGTCCGAGGCCGTCGAAGGGGGGCTTGCCAACTCGGTAGGGGGTGCCGTGGACAGCCTGGCGCACGTACTCCAAAGTCGTGATGTCCTCCAGCCACACGATCGTGGCCTCCCCGGTGACGTCCGTGTCAGTGAGTAGTGAGCTCATGGTGTCCGCACCCCTTTCTGCTCTCGGTTTCCTCGGGTCGGTTGCTCAAGCCTCACGCCCGCGTCCACCGTCCCCCTCTAGTTTAGTGGGGTGTGGCGGCACCGCGTAGTGGCCGCTCACTGCCCCAGCGCACATTTCCCCACAAAGTTCCGTGACTACTCGTCCTCAGTCCGCAGCGCCAGGCCCGGGTAGAACCGGACACCGTTCGATTTGATCATCTCCTCTGCGGACTTCAGCCCGAGCTCCTTCCGGACTCGATCGGCGAAAGCACGACCAGTGGCCGGCTTCTCTTCCTCTCCTTGGCACCAGAGCTTGTAGAGCTTGTAGAGCTGAGATTGCAGCACCTTCGCGCTCGGGTGCTTCTCTGTGGCCTCGCCGAGGAACCGGCCGATGTGGTCTTCGGTGGCCGCATAGCCTGCCGTCGCCGTACGGACCCTCTCGGGGCCGTCAAGATTGTCTCGATCGGCCCCAGGGGCTCGAGTCGCGAGGAAGCGACGTGCTCCCTCGATGAGCCACGCAAGGATCCCCGGTCCTTCTTCTTCAACCAGGATTCGGGCCAGGTTGTCGATCTTCTTGGCGTCGGGGACCTTGCGCTCGAACGGGATCAGTCGCAGTCGACGCCAGAAGGCGTGACCACCCGTGGCAACCTCGGGATAGTGGTTGCCCAGGAGCCAGAGGTGATGGGTCGGCGCGAAGGTGAAGTAGTCCTGCCTCATGCGGCGTGCAGTCACCGGCTCGCCGCCGGTGAGTTGTTTCATGCGCACCTCGTTGAACTTGTCCGTGGCCTTCAACTCGCTACATACCACGAGGCGGCGACCGTACAGCTCGGTCAGTTCCGTCGAGTGCTCGTTGTAGCCGCCACGGTCCATGAGGAAGCCAGGGGGTGCCGCATGTGCGTAATCGCCGAGGATCTGCACGACCAGGTCGAGGAGCACACTCTTGCCGTTGGCGCCGTCGCCGTGGCAGAAGGGCAGGACCTGTGCGCCAACGTCGCCAGTGATTGAGTACCCAAGCAGGATGTGGAGGTACTCGATCATCTCCTTGCCGTCAGCATCGTCACCGAAAGTATCGGCGAGGAAGGCGAAGAAGCGCGGGGTTTCCATCTGCGTAAGAGGGGCTACCCGGGTGCAGCGGGAGTTGAAATCGTGGAACGGATCGGCTGTCCGGACCTCGCCTGTCTTGAGGTCGACCACGCCGGACGGCGTGCAGAGCGTATACGGGTCGCCATCAAGCTGGCTGGCGTCCAGTGACAGGGCAGGTGATGCCTTCGCCTGGTGCAGCATCGCCTTCATGCCGCTGGTCGACGATGAGTAGCGGCGGTGGCGTACCACATCCTGCTGGGAGAACACACCAGTCGGGTCGACGGTGGGCATCTGAGCGGCCATGTCCCCAGCGGCCCAGATCGCAGCGCCCTCGCCACCGCGCAGCTTCCATCGGCCAGCCTCCCAGACGTACCAGCCGTTGCCGTCCACGTAGCGGAACTTCCCGCTGTACATGGAGGCGAACAGTTCCGCATTTGCTCGGTCAGTGAGATCGTGCGGAAGGACCCCTGCCGACCGCCGGCTCGGCGGAGGGCTGGTGGGCCCGCTGACTTCGAGGCTCGCTTTCTGCACCGGCAAGTTGGGCCGGTCAGCTCCGACGACCGGTGTGTCGAGGTCAAGCATCTGCTGAGCGACGGCTTCTGGATCGAAGCCAACCTGAGTGCGGTCGCTGGGGGTACTCATGAGCGTCCTTCGAGATGAAGCGGGCGCATGGCCCCCGCCGTGAGTCCGTCGCTGATGATCCGGGCGATCTTGACCCGCTGCTGGGGTCGAGCTGCTTCCGCGGCGTACGTCAGACGATCGACTGCTTCGGTCCTTGAGAGGCGGCCGGCCGCTACTAGACCTCCGGCGGTGAAAGCGGCCTTGTTGAGTTTTCCGGTGAAACCGGTCCCCTCGTCTGCTGCAGCACAAGCTTCGATGTCCTCAAGCAGCCTTCTGAGCCCGTCAACGGGTCCTTCGGTCCGACGAATCAGAGGGCGAATCGTCTGGCTCGAGGTAGCTGGCGAGGAGGCTATACCGTGACCGGTCCGAATCAGCTCTTTCGCCAGCCACTGAGGGAGCGGTGCTGGAACCCGAACTGCGCCCAACGGCCTGTAGGTGCCCTTCGATGTACATGTGAAGGGTGCTACGACATAACCCTTATCCGCGCGCACGTCCACCTGCCAGGCCAATGCCGTCGTAGCGTCCGCTCCCCGGGAGGACCTCAGCCTCAGGTCTTTCGGCAGCGAGTACCAGATGTGCATGCCTCCAGACGCCGTCTCCACCCGGAGGGTCGTGTCGTCATGGCAGGGGTCCTGCTGTCGACGGTAAGCGGCCAGCAGTGCGAGCGTGTGGAACCCGTTCCCCAGGCCCGTCAGGTCAATTGACGGATGAATGGGGATACCTGGGAGAAGTCGGTCACGTTGCGGTTGCTTGCTCGCGTGCGCGTCCACGTCGAGTACTACTACGTTTGCCGGGCCGCACGACACTGCTACCCCGAAGCGAGGTTGGGCGCCCCACCATGCTCGGATGCGGTCGAGGTCGGTCGTAGCAGCGTGAAAGCCGTGGCACCATCGGCCGGCTTGGAGGCACGGACAGTCTGCGGGAGCGTGATCTTGCTTCTCGCGACAGTGGGAGCAGTTGGCAGCCGGGATCTTGCGTCCAGGGACCAGTGGATGTACTGGCCAGCCCCTCTGTGCGCACCAGATCGCCGTATCCACCGGAGACGGCCCTGGCGGTACCACAGAGGAATCTGGAGGACAGGACATTCTTGCTGATCCTTGCTGAGGGTCTGTAGGCATCGCACGTGTCATCGGTGAATACGCAGGTCAGGGCTGCTTCGATGGAACGGGCAGGGGCTATAGGGGCTGAAGTCTCACGTCTGCTGCCGCGAGCCTAGCGCAGCGTGGGCAAGGCTTTGGGACGCGCGCGCTAGAAGTTTGCGCAATGCCTCATGTTCAGCCCCTTCCGCCCCTGTCGGTACCAAGAGCTGCGAGGCGTCTGAACCCAACCGGCAGGCCTCAGATCGAAGTTACCGCCTACAATGCGCCTTTTATTGCTCTATTGGTTGATTTGCGAGGGATCGTAGGGGCTCGACTTCCGGCATGCGCCGGCGGCCGCATGCGGCTGGGCGCTGTGGTACGCAGCGACTGACTGGAAGCTCGTTCCATGAAGCTGTTTGGCGCCCTCGAGGAGTCCGTCCGCGACCAACCAGGGCCCTCTGTGTAAGGCAGGGGCTGTCCTTTAGCCCCTCAGGGTCTAAGCGCAGCCCTTGAGCAACTTGGCATTTGTGCAGGTCAAACTGCCTCTAACTCCTCTATCAGTGGCTGAAGGGGCTGAACTTCCCAGTTATCACGCTCCGGAGCATCTCACGTACGCGCGCGCGGGCATGTATGTCTGCGCGCGCCCGCGCGCGCATCTATGTCCGTACACCAGACCCTTCAGCACTTGCGCGCGGGCGCGCATACGCCTGCCCGCAAGTTCCTTCATAACCTGGAAGTTCAGCCCCTTCAGCCACTGTGAGGATGGGGAAAACCCTCTGACCTGCTCTTTTGCATAGGGTCAGACGGGCTCATACAGGGGCCCAGGCGGCCGCCCCCGCCCCCCAGGCTCGTTTGAGCCCCTGCGCAGACGAAGCCGGTGGACGAAGTTGCAGCCGTCTGCTGCCGCCCGTCCCGGCAGGGCGGCGAGCCTCTGTAGTTGCCCTGGCCGTGTGCGCGGGAGCGATCTGCAGAGAGAGTCCGGCGAGGGCGCCGCCCGCCTGGCAGGCTGAGGCCCGAACTCTTACGGAGAGAAGGGCGATCGATGCCACACGAGGACGCCCAGCTCCTGGACCAGGCTCTGGGGCAGTACTCCCGTGACTCGGTGCTGACGCTGCTGCGTGCCGCGTTGGACTCGCCGGGATGCGCCCGACTGCATGAGCATCTGCTGTTCGCTTGGACCCGGGCCTTGACCAGCCCCGCTGCGGAAGAGCAGCAGGCGGGCGCTGGTGACTTCCCTGGCGTTCTCCATGCCGCTCTGCGAGCGGGCCCCGCGCGCGGCATCACCACCGGCTGGATACCCAACGACCCGGCGGATGCGGTGAGGTTCACGCTTGGGGAGAGGTCCTACCTGATTCACCCTGGCGAGCTCGACCATCCGCTCATGGTTCTACGGGCACTCCGTGACACCGCCGATGCCGCGGATGGGCACTTGGTGGGCGTGCGCGGATTCGGTATCCAGGACGTCCTTGAACTCTCGCTGCGTCACACTGACCACACCGTCAGGCACCTGTCGCCGACGTGGCCTCCGGCGACTGACCTCGAATTGGTACCCGAGCAGATCACGTGCGAGGTCACGGCCGCCGAGGTGACCGCTGCGGGCGAGATCGGGACCGACCATGTGACCGGAGCTGACCCCATGAAGGAGCCGGACCGGACATCAGCTGCGCTCGCCTACCTGACCCGCGACATCACCGAGCTGCCTCTCGCCTACGCACCCGGTCTCCCCCTGCTCGGTCCGACTCTGCTTGTGAGGAGCGTGGACGGCCGTGCAGAACCGGTTCCTGCCTCGACTGCCCTGGAGGCTGCGGCCGCGGCAGCAGGTGATCTGCTGCAGGGGCACCCGATTCCGGATGATGCCCAGTCGTTCCTGCGCCTTCGCGCCGTCACACGCGTCGCACGACTCCTCGGCCTTCGGGAGGCACCCACCCAGCCTGACGAGGTATGCCGGATCAGCTCACCGTCGCACCGCCTGGAGATCGCCGTCGTCGCCAGCCTCGCTGACGATCTGGCGGTACTCGTAGAGAAGGCGCGCGCCGAGCTCTTGAGGGCACCGTCCGGGACGGGCCGGCTGGTCGTCTATGCGGGGCCCCGCTTCCTTGGCCGGGAGGTGGTCACCGACACGGTCTACGTCCACGTGGAGGAGCTCACCGAGATCTTCGCTGCGGCCAGCGGCGACCTGGCCCTGGTTGCGTTGTGGGTCCTGGAGCTCACCCAGCACCCTGGGGCGGACGCCGTCGCGTACTACGACGTGCTGGACGCCTGGAGTACTTGGCACGCCCAGGCGACTCTCCTGCCTCCTGGCCCGTCACAAGAGGGCGTGGCCCTGGTGGAACCGTACGGCCGGGACGTGTCGTGGGAGCGCGCTGCGCTGTGGGCCACGACGGACACACTCCTGGACTCGGCCGGGCTCCCACAGGCGGTCGACTGGGAGGGCTCTCGCCTGATGGTGGCGCAGCAGGGCGAAGGACGGTGGGCCGACCTGGCACAGAACCCTCCAGGTCGAAGGGTGCGAGTCTGCGTCAGCAGTCACCCGCCGCTGATCATCGTCACCACCATCAATCCCGAGCCAGGTGCGCTGCTTGACGAGACCGCGTTCACGGGCCTCGCCGACGGGATCCGCGGCACCCTCGCCGGCCACGCCGACCTCACACGCCACTTCACCTTGCCTGAACGTCGACCCGTTACCTTGCACCTCACCGAGACCATCGCCCCTCACGATCCGCCTGCGGGCCGCCCCACGGACGTCCCAGCCGACGCGCTGGCTGTAAGAGTCGGCGTGGACGAACAGGCCGCCCGAATCGACCTGGTGCTCGACCCCGCCCTTCTGGAGCGGTTCGCCGAGGACGGTCACCACATCCTCGGCCGGATCCTGCACCAGACCATCAGCCGGATCCGCACCTCCCACGGCGCTGACAGTGGTCTGGCAGCCGACGCGTTCAGCACAGCTTGGGACATTGCCGTCCCGGTGATCACCTGGTACGGCAACGACCCGTTCGCTCCACCTGCCGCGCCGGCCCACTACCTGCCGAGCACACCGCATGTCCGAGCTCGGGCACTGCGCATGGCCGCTGAAGCCGTGCGGGACGCAGGTGTACCGGCAGGCACGTTCACCGGGGCCGAAGCGTTGCGCCGGGGAGGCCCGGCCGAGCAGCTGTTGCATGCCCTGGAGGGCGCACTCGACGGACATCTCCGTGCCTACCGTCCGGCCTTGGTCCCGACCCTGACCCGACACCTCAACGCTGCCCTCTCCGCACGGAGCCGCGGCCAGCAGGAGGCCATTCCTGGAATCGTCCGCGCTGAGGGGAGCACCTGGGAAGAGGAGGCGCGCCGCCGGGAGACCGATGGCGCCGCAATCACCACCGCCCTCCAGGCCCTCCTTCAACAGGCCCTCGCCACACCGCCCGCAGGCGATCAGGCTGCCGACCTCATCGCCGTCGCTGATCTCGTCGCCTTCACCGAGCTTCTCCTGCGCACCGCGCTGGTGGCCGTCCCAGCAAGCCGGAAACTGCACTCCGTAAAGCTCACTGTCGACACCACAGGCGTCTTCACCTTCGAGATCCCCACCACCGCGGCCAAGATGAACCCGGCTGAGGCCACCGAGGCTGGGCACCTCGGCTTTGACACGCTCGCCTTCCGCCAGGCACAGGAACAGGCGTGGCTCGCCCGCGCCCGGTCCTCCGACCCGCAACCCATCACCGCGCAGGAGCTGTTCGCGGCCCGGCGCGCCCTTCGCACTCCGACCGAGTTTACGAGTCTCAATCCGCCGGCCAGCAGCACCCTCGCCCGCGCCGACCGGGAGCTGACCACGCAGTGGGGCTGCGGGCTCGACGCCCTGGCCGCCGTCCTCGCCACCGCCTCTGACTGGCCCGTCGAGGCTGACGGCATTGCCGCGACCAGCAGGGAGGACATAGCCCGCGAGGCCGCCGCCTGGTCCCAGTTGCCAGAAGGCCAAATCCTGGCCGCCGTCGACCAGCTCCTCCTCCACAGCGGCAACGCCACCGCGACGCACGCACATGCCTACGCCGAGGTCGAACGGCGAATCCGGCCCACGACCCACCCTCTGATCGCTCATGCCAACGGCATCCTGATCGCGCCCTGGCTCGTCCACACCGCTCAGCAGCTCTACGCCGCTTCCTTGAGCGACAGCCGACTGCCCCGGCCCGACACACCGCCGAAGGTGGCCGACCTTCTGGACCGTTACCGCCAGCAGCAGAACAACCAGCTCGAGACGGACCTGGCCGATGCGGCAGCGCGTGCCGGCCTGCCGCATCGGCCCCGCTTCGATGTCGGACCGGCAGCACGCGCCGGCATCCCCGGACTGCCGGGTGAGATTGACCTGCTGGTCGCCGATCCGGCCCGGGGACGGCTCTGGGTGGTCGAGGCGAAGAACCCTCACAGGGCGATCAGCAGCCACAGCGTCGCCCAGCATCTCGACCGGTTCGTCCGCTACCGCAAGAAACTCCTGGCGAAGGCCCAGGTCCTCTCCGCCCATACGGAGGCAGCAGCGCGGGCATGCGGAGTGGACACTCCACAGGACTGGAAGCTCGTCCCGATCTTCGTCACCCGCAACATCGACCCGGCCGCCTTCACCGCCGACCCGGGTGTCGCGTTCACCAGCATCAGCCACCTCACCGCGGTACTGGGCAGCACCACGGAGCCGGACGTCGGGTGGAACCCCGGCCCCAGCAGGTGAGAACCGTTGACCTGCCCGGCGTGGCGTTCCTCCCGGAGCACCGAAGCCCCTCGTGTCCGCCCGCCGCGCGGTCCTACGCGGCCGCGCGGCGGGCCCGCGACCCGGCGAGCCCTCAGGAAGTTGCGGCGCCAGGCGCCTGAGCGAACGTCGAGAACAGGGCCCCAGCGGTCAGCTTGTGGTGGGCCAACTGCTCGGCAACAGCGTGCGGGTTACCCCAGCGGTGCTGGCCGTGCGTGAGCGCCTCTGCCCAGCTGCGCACCGCGGTCGCCAACGCTTCCCACCGCTCCAGGGTGACGACCCGCATCCCTTCGACGGTGATCGCCTGGAAGTGCGGCGTGCGACTGGGGTGGACGATCACGGGGAGCTGCTGGGTGACCTCGGGGTACGCCTGCTTGTCCCAGCGGACGCTGCCGCCCAGCTGGTCCAGGTCGTGCTTGTCGATCGTCTCGGCGACACAACCCGTCTTCAGCTCGATCACCGCGTGCCGGCCGCCGCCGAGTACCCACAGGTTGTCCGGCCCGGTGTCGTACATCTTCTCCGGGCGGGAGCTGGCGAATCCCAGATGGCGCCCCAGGGCTTCCCACGCGCGCTCGGCGTCGTCAGAACGCTCCGGGTCTCCCCACACCACTTCCTCAAGCAGCGCCTGCACGCCTAGGAGCAGCGCGGTGCCGTCGGCGTACGTCTCGGACAGGAACGCTGCCGCTGCCTCCGCCTGAACAGCCGCGGGGCGGAGCTGGGCGGGGGTGACTCCGCCGGTGGGGCGGAGGACGAACGGGTTGTCGTCCAGGGCCTTGGAGAGCAGCTTCTGCGCGGCCGCGGGTTCGACGTGGTGCAGGTACGCGGCACGCTGTTCGATCAGCCAGCCTCGTACCGCGCGGTCGCTGACCATGCCGATGGCCTTCTGCAGCCGGTCACTCGCGTCGATGTAGCGGCCGGTCGCCGCGAGGTTGAACGCCTCGCGTACGCCGATGGCTTCGTCCCGGACGGTTCCGGTGGGGGCGTAGTGGACGGCAGCGAGTGCTTCACGGCTCAGTGCCCGCCACTGCGGGTCCCGGCTCAGGCACAGGCCGATCGCTTCCCGGATTCCGTCCAGCCCCTTGCCGGTGAGCTGCTCGGCGAGGCTGCTGCTCAGGTCGATCTGGGCGCGGGTCGCCGGTGAGAACAGGGCCCGCTGCTTCGGGTCGTGCAGAGCGACGGCGAGTTGGCTGCCCAGGAGCAGTACAGCGCAGTGGTCCTCGCTGTCGCGTACTCCGCGTCCCATGCCCTGCTCGATGCGCTGGATCTGCCGGGCCAGCAGGGTGGGGCTGCCCGACAGGAGCGCGGCCTCCCGGCGTTCGGTCGGGTCCATCGGGCGCGGTACGCCGTCGAGGATCAGCAGTTCGCAGGCCTCCCGTGGGAGGTCGACGCCGTCGTACTTGTTCACCATGACGACGAGTCCGACCCGCCCGTCCTTGAGAGCGCGCACGGTGCTCGGCAGCTCTCCGGCGTGTACGACCACGTCCGCGTACGACCGCCACGGCGCGGCCGCCCGGGTGCTGGGGACCAGGACCACCACGTTGACCGGTTGCGCTTCGGCCGTTCCGTCGCCGTCCCGGTCACCGTCGGCGAACTGCCGGGCCAGCTGGCGGACGGCTTCCTCGTCGAGCTGAGGGTTCAGGGCGACGGGCGCGAGAATCATCCGGTCGCCGAGGTCCGCCGCGCTGCCCGGCGTCACCGGCTGCTGCACGTCGTTCGGTGCGGCGTCGAGGTCGGTGACGAGCACGCTGTCGTCCGCGAGCGTGGCCGTGAGGTAGACGCGCCGGCGCGCTCCCGCGAACGCGGGGATCATCGCGATCGGCGGACACGGGGGACTGATCTGGATCTCCTGGCTGGTCACGGTCGCCGAGCACAGGTGCAGCACGTCCGCGATCAGCGGCCAGGTGAACTTGAAGCCCTCCTCCCCGGCGTGGGGGTGGAGGATGTCCATGATCCGTTGCTGCTGGCCGATCCACGACCAGAACGGCACGGGCACCGAGGCGGTGTGGTCGTGCGCCCGGATGTCCGCCCAGCCCTTGGGGGACTGCGCCTGGAGCTCGGATGCGAACAGAGCACTCAGCGCCTCGTATGCGGCATGGCCGGCGGGCACGGTGAGACGGAACTGCGCCTCCGTCGTGGTGAGTGCAGCGTGCGCGTCGTCGACGATGACGATGCCGACGTCCAGCTTCTCCCGGCTGTCACCGACCACGCCGAACACGGACTGCCCGTTGACCAGCTTCTGGAAGGTGGTCACCAAGATGGACTGCCCGGCCCGGAACGCCAGGTCGTCGACGCGGTCGGTGACGGCCAGCCCCATCGACTCGGCCTCTGCCCGGACCTGCGCGGCGAGATAGCGGTCCGGTGCGAGGTAGACCGCGGCTCCCACTCCCTCGTTGAGGGTGCTGCGCGCGATCAGCAGCCCGACCGCCGTCTTCCCGCCGCCGGTGTTCTGCTTGATCACCACGTCGCGGCGTTCGCGTCGCCCGAACCACTTCTCCAGTACCTCGCCCTGCTCATGCCGCAGGTAAGGCCACGGCCGGCGAGGCAGTGCGGCGTAGATGTCCCGGGGCCGCAGCAGCGGTTCGCTGCGCCCGGTTCCTACGCGGCTCAGGTCCAGTGGCATGGTCCGTTCCCCCTCCACGCGGCGCAGCCCGGGAAGTGGCTGCTGCCACCGGACATCTTCCACCGCGCCGTCGGCCGGTCGCGGCGTTTTCGAGGAGGCGGACCCGGACTGGCGAAGGCGCCCCCGGAAGCTGCTGTGCGCTGGTGCTCCGCCTGGCGGCTCGGGGGCCGGGCGGCAGCCGGCGTATCAGTCCTCGGAGGTGGTGCTCGTGTGGGCGAGTGCTTGCACGGCGAGCTGATGCCAGGAGACGGGCACGAAGGCAACGACCTCGTACCGGTCCACCTTGATCACGATGTGATGGCCGTGCTCTGCCACGTCCGTGAGGATGCGCGTCAGTTCGGTCCGAGCGTTGTCCGAGCTGAAGAGCTGGACCTCCGGCGCAGCGCCCAGAGCGTTGCGCGCTTGTCCGTACCAGCCGGTCGAAACGATCACCGCGGCGGGCCTGTTGTGGCGGGTGACGAGCTGAGGTCTGGGGCCGGTGAGGGTGTCGTTGCAGGACAGCGCCAGAACATCTCCCCACTCTCCGCGTAGGCGGCCGACGGCGAGCTCCCGCTCGTAGGTGGGCATCGTCGGCGGCTCCATTGTCATGGCGCGCATCGTCGCAGCGTATCGCGTCACCCTGCAAATCTCACGACAGCGTTAGAAACTAACGATGTCGTATTGCGACGTCGTTAGTTTCTGCGCTACGTTCCATGACGGCAGAGATCAACTGCCGGGCCTCAGAGCCACGTTGCTTCAGAACTGCACAGAGTGCATACGAACGGCCCGCTCATGGGCGGGCCGCTGAACTGAACGGATTCAGTCCCGCGCATGCCACCACGGATGTGCGGGAGCTGCGCCCGCTCAGGGCACACAAAGGGCCCTCCGCACCCAGCGATTGCAGCGCTGGACGAAGGGCCCTCCACCCCCGGGAGCAGACCCCGGGGACCGTCCGCACACCTCAGTCAGCGAGGAGCACGGAACATGCAGCACTCTACGGCCACCGAAGGCGACCGGTATGCCGCCTTCGAACACCCGGCCCACCCCGACGACGAGAAACCCAGGCTCCTCACCCGTGCCGAGCAGCGCCGCGCCGCTGAGATCCGCCGGGCCGAGTTCAGCCGCCGAAGGGACCGCATCGGTCTCGGCCTGGGCCTCGGTGGCGCCTGATGGCCGCCGATCCGATCACGACTCTGAGCCGTCGCACCCTCAAGGCCGTCCGCACGGTCCCGCGTTCCGACGCAGGACGCGCGGCCTGCGCCAGCAGGGTCGACTTGTTCGAGCGGCTCGGCGGGAGCGGCACTCCGAAGTCCGCCGACAAGATGGCGGCCGCCAAGGTCTGCGCCGCCTGCGTCCTCGGCGAGACCTGCGCCTTCCGCGTGAAGGGCGGTGGCCGCCGATGACGTACGCGGAGCAGAAGCGGCGCGCTGACGAGGCGCGCCAGGCCGCCGAAGCGGCGGAGCGGCAGACCGGCCGCCTCAACGGAAGGGGCGCGTGATGGCTCCGCTGAACTTCAGCTTCTCCAACCCGGGCCGACACGGATCCTCCGGCGGCAGCACCTTCCGCGGCCGGGCACCGAGGAACGCAAGGGCAGCCTCCGACGCGGGTGCCCGCTGGGAGGCGTCCGAGCGCGGCCGGGAGACCGGGCGCCGCGAGCCGGACCCGGGCCGTCGTGGGCTCCGTGGCTGGAGGCGCGGCTGATGGATTGGGACCGGTACTTCAACCCGGGCCCCCGACGGTCCTCCGCCAACATCACCACCACCCGAACCGCTGCCGTCCGCAGCGAAGCCTCCAAGGCCGCCAGCCGCATCGGCGTCCTGCGCAAGCTCGACGAGCCCAGCAGGCGAGGCAAGCGCACCTGAACACCCGACAAGGGGCGGGGCCTTGATGGCCCCGCCCCAAGGAGATGAACACCGATGACCACCCATGGCGGCGAACACACTCCAGACCGCCTGCTCGACCTTGCTCGCCGAGCGCACTCCCTCGCGCTCGACTCCATCACGAACGGCGACTTCCCGGAGGCGACGGCGTGGGCCTCGGTCGGCCGGCTGCGCATGGAGATGTACCGCGCCGCCCTCGCCACCCACTGCCCCGACTGTGAAGGGCGCGGAGTGGTCGCCGTGCCGTGCACGAACGCCCACTGCACCGAAGACCACGGCGACCTCGACAACCACCGCCAGCACTGGGGCCCCTGCCCGAACCGGGTGACCCACCCCTGGATCCCCGACCCGGCGGCGGACACCGCTCCGGCCCCATGAGCACACCCCACGCACACCAGTAAAGGAGCACGCCGGTGTCCGGCATCAACCTGACCAGCCTCGCCACGTCCCCCGTGGTTCTTGTGGCGGTCGTCATCCTCGGACTCGGTGCGGTCATCGGCATCTCCAAAGTCCTCACCCGCGACAAGACCAACACCCCTGGCCCCCTCGACGAAAGCGAGGACCAGCGCAGAAAACGCGAAGAGCGAGAAAGGACTCTTCGCGTTCACCGGGCGAGGCGAGTAGCCGATATCGGCACCTATATCTTTGCCAGCATCGCCACCTTCGCCGCGCTCCTCGGAATGTGGCCGATCGCCCAGAACAGCGTGAAACTCGCCGGAGTTCCTACCGACTGGGTCAACCTCGGCGCACTCATCGCGGTCGGAATGGTCGAGGGCACCATCATCATCTCCGGGATCCGGGCCCGGGCGAACATCCTGGCCGGCGAACCCTCCGGAGCCGACGGGATCGCCATGTGGGTCGCGGTCACCGTCTCCGCGATCCTCGCCTCGATCGAAGTGGCCGTCGCCGACCACAACGGCCTGAGCGCGGGCGAAGTCTTCGTTGCGGTGCTGGCACGTCTGGCAGCACCCGTCATCGCGGGCTTCCTCTGGGAGCGAGGTCTCGCCCCCGAACGGCGTGCGACCGGCGTCGAGAAGGTTCACTCGCTCATCACCCTGCGGCGGCTCCTCGTGCGCCTCGGGCTGGCCGCTCCGCACACCGCCGACCTCGGCGCCCTGGACCGCGACTTCCGTCTCGCGAAGGTCGCCCGGCACATCGCCAACGCCAAGCGCCGGCGGCACGGCAGTGTCACCGGAAGCCGGGCCAACCGCCGCAACCCGCGCCGGCGCCGTGGCCCTGCCACCCGCTGGTCCGAGTGGCGCGCCCGCACCACCCTCATCACTGCCGTCCGGTACGGGGCGATCCAGCCGCCAGACGGAATGAGCCTCGGGGATCACGTCGGACTGCACGCGCTCACGGAGGCGCTCATCGAGGGCGAAGCCGCGGTGCCTCTCCACCTCGCGACCGCACGCCCCCGATCGGGCACCCCGACGGGCGTCCACCCCGACGACGATTCACTGCCCCCGACTCGGCACCCCGATCACGCCCCCCAACCGGCCAGCCCGATCATCGGGGCCGACGCCCAAACCCGATCATCGGGCCGAC
>NZ_DATMVN010000734.1:0-9462 GCF_035563135.1 Streptomyces sp. | reverse complement strand
CTCACGGACAGAGCACCGTGACCGCCGCCGCCGCCGCACCTCTAGGCTGGAAGAGCACACAGCACGAGGCGACGAGGGGTGAGACGTGGCGGTACGAGCGGTCCGTGGAGCCGTCCAGCTGGAGCGGGACGAAGCCGGACACATGGACGAGCGGGTGAGCGAACTCCTCACCGCGGTCCTGGAGCGCAACCAGCTCGTCGCCGACGACCTGATCAGTGTCTGGTTCACCGCAACCCCGGACCTGCACAGCGATTTCCCGGCCGCCGCCGCCCGCGGCCTCGGTATCGTCGACGTACCGCTGATCTGCGCCCAGGAGCTCGACATCACCGGTGCCATGCCCCGTGTGGTCCGCGTCCTCGCGCATGTGGAGACGTATCTCCCCAAGTCCGAGATCAGTCACGTCTACCTCGGCGCCACCGGCGCCCTCCGCAAGGACATCGCCCAGTGAGAACAGCCCTCGTCATCGGAACGGGCCTGGTCGGCACCTCCGCCGCCCTCGCCCTCGCGGGACGCGGCATCCGGGTGCACCTCGCCGACCGCGACCCGTCCTCGGCGCGGACCGCGGCCGCCCTGGGCGCCGGTACGGACGAGGCGCCCGAGGGCCCCGTCGACCTGGCGATCATCGCCGTACCGCCCGCCCACACCGCCTCCGTGCTCGCCACGGCCATGCGTGACGGGGTCGCACGCGCCTACCTCGACGTCGCCAGCATCAAGGGCGGCCCGCGCCGCGAGCTGGAGGCGCTCGGGGCCGACCTCACGCCGTACATCGGCACGCATCCCATGGCCGGCAAGGAGCGTTCCGGGCCGCTGGCGGCCACCGGCGACCTCTTCGAGGGCCGCCCCTGGGTCCTCACGCCGACCGGGGAGACCGACACCGAGGTCCTCAACCTCGCCCTGGAACTGGTCGCGCTCTGCCGGGCCGTCCCCGTCGTCATGGACGCCGACGCCCACGACCGCGCCGTCGCCCTGGTCTCCCACACCCCGCAGCTGATCTCCTCGATGGTCGCCGCCCGTCTGGAGGAGGCCGACGAGACCGCCGTACGCCTGTGCGGCCAGGGGATCAGGGACGTCACCCGCATCGCGGCCTCCGAGCCCCGGATGTGGGTGGAGATCCTCTCCGCCAACCCCGGCCCGGTCGCCGACGTGCTGGCGGGCGTCGCCGCGGACCTCGACGGGACGGTCCGGGCGCTGCGCGGCCTGCAGTCCGCCGACGAGGACGAGCGCCGCACCGGCACCGAGGGCATCGAGGACGTCCTGCGCCGTGGCAACGCGGGCCGCGTCAGGGTCCCCGGCAAGCACGGGGCCGCCCCGGCCTCGTACGAGATCGTCGCCGTGCTCATCAGCGACCGGCCGGGCGAGCTGGCGGCGATCTTCGCCGACGCGGGGCGGGCCGGCGTCAACATCGAGGACGTCCGCATCGAGCACGCCACCGGCCAGCAGGCCGGACTGGTCCAGCTGATGGTCGAGCCGAGCGCCGCACCCGCACTGGGCGCGGCCCTCGGCGAGCGCGGCTGGTCGATCCGCCCGTAGCGGGTCCGGGCGGCCCCGGAGGCACGGTACGAGGCCGCTTCGCGCACTCGGTAACCTTGGGGGAGGCCGTTCCGTGGCCACGCTCCGCCCGCCCCGTGTACCAGGAAGGTGTCCACCACCGTGGAAACCGCAAGCGCCGCCGCCCGGACCGCCCCGGCCGCAGTGATCGTCGCCATCGACGGCCCCTCCGGCACAGGCAAGTCGAGCACCTCCAAGGCTGTCGCCGCCCAGCTCGGCCTCAGCTACCTGGACACCGGCGCGCAGTACCGGGCGATCACGTGGTGGATGCTGAACAACGGCATCGACGTGCAGAACCCGGCCGAGATCGCCATGGCAGCCGGCAAGCCGGTCCTCGTCTCCGGCACGGACCCGTCCGCCCCGACGATCACCGTCGACGGTGAGGACGCCTCGGGCCCGATCCGCACCCAGGAGGTCACCTCCAAGGTCAGCGCCGTCAGCGCCGTGCCCGAGGTGCGCACCCTCATCACCGAGCTGCAGCGCTCGATCGCCAGGCAGGCGGAGCGGGGCATCGTCGTCGAGGGCCGTGACATCGGCACCACGGTGCTGCCCGACGCCGACATCAAGATCTTCCTCACCGCGTCCCCGGAGGCGCGCGCCGCCCGCCGCAGCGGTGAGCTCAAGGGCTCCGACCTCGCCGCCACCAGGGAGGCGCTGATCAAGCGGGACGCCGCCGACTCCGGCCGCAAGACCTCACCGCTGGCCAAGGCCGGTGACGCCGTCGAGGTGGACACCACCGAACTGACCCTCGCGCAGGTCATCGAGTGCGTCGTCACCCTCGTCGGGGAGAAGCAGGCCGCGAAGTGACCGAAGCCACCGCCGCGCCGACGCCGCGCGGAGCGGCCGTCGGGCGCGGGATCGGCATCGGGCTCATGTACGGGCTGTTCAGACCCCGGGTGCTCGGCGCGTGGCGGGTCCCCACCGCGGGACCCGTCATACTCGCGGTGAACCACGCGCACAATCTCGACGGGCCGATGCTGATGGGCACCGCGCCCCGGCCCGTCCACTTCCTGATCAAGAAGGAGGCGTTCGTCGGCCCCCTCGACCCGTTCCTGCGCGGAATCGGGCAGCTGAAGGTGGACCGCACGACCGTCGACCGCAACGCCATCACGCAGGCACTCGGCGTGCTGGACGACGGCGGGGTCCTCGGGATCTTCCCCGAGGGCACCAGGGGCGAGGGCGACTTCGCCTCCCTGCGTGCGGGGCTCGCGTACTTCGCGGTGCGTGGCGGAGCGCCGGTCGTTCCCGTCGCGGTACTGGGAAGTTCGGAGCGCCGTGGACGGTTGATACCAGGGCTGCCTCCGCTGCGCAGCCGGGTCGACGTCGTCTTCGGCGACGCCTTCCAGGCCGGTGACGGCAGCGGGCGGCGGACCAGGAAGGCGCTGGACGAGGCGACGCTGCGCATCCAGGGCAGGCTGACCGCTCACCTGGAGAACTCCAGGCGCCTCACCGGGCGCCCGGTGAAGACTTGAGTAGTGGGCCGCGCGACCGTGGCCCATCGATGATGATGCAAAGAGGAACGGACTTCATGAACGACCAGATTCACTCCGGCGGCTCGGACCACGAGCACGGAGCACTTGGCGATGCCGAGTACGCGGAGTTCATGGAGCTCGCCGCGCAGGAGGGGTTCGACCTCGAGGAGGTCGAGGGCGCGATCGGTGAGGCCGGTCACGGCCCCCTCCCCGTGCTCGCCGTCGTCGGACGCCCGAACGTCGGCAAGTCGACCCTGGTGAACCGGATCATCGGCCGCCGTGAGGCCGTCGTCCAGGACAAGCCCGGTGTCACCCGTGACCGCGTCAGCTACGAGGCCGAGTGGGCCGGGCGCCGCTTCAAGGTCGTCGACACCGGCGGCTGGGAGCAGGACGTCCTGGGCCTCGACGCGTCCGTCGCCGCCCAGGCCGAGTACGCCATCGAGACGGCCGACGCGGTCGTCTTCGTGGTCGACGCCACCGTCGGCGCCACCGACACCGACGAGGCCGTCGTCAAGCTGCTGCGCCGGGCCGGCAAGCCCGTGGTCCTGTGCGCCAACAAGGTCGACGGGCAGAGCGGCGAGGCCGACGCCACCGCGCTCTGGTCGCTCGGCCTCGGCGAGCCGCACCCGGTCTCCTCCCTGCACGGCCGCGGCACCGGCGACATGCTGGACGCCGTCCTGGAGGCCCTGCCCGAGGCCCCGGCCCAGAGGTTCGGCAGTGCGCTCGGCGGCCCGCGCCGCATCGCGCTCATCGGCCGGCCCAACGTCGGCAAGTCCTCCCTGCTGAACAAGGTCGCCGGCGAGGACCGGGTGGTCGTCAACCCCCTCGCGGGCACCACCCGCGACCCGGTCGACGAGCTGATCCAGCTCGGCGGCACCACCTGGAAGTTCATCGACACGGCGGGCATCCGGCGCAAGGTCCACCTCCAGGAGGGCGCCGACTACTACGCCTCGCTGCGTACGGCGGCCGCCGTCGAGAAGGCCGAGGTCGCCGTCATCCTGATCGACGCCGGCGAGTCGATCAGCGTGCAGGACCAGCGCATCGTCACCATGGCGGTGGAAGCGGGCCGCGCTGTCGTGCTCGCCTTCAACAAGTGGGACACGCTCGACGAGGAGCGCCGCTACTACCTGGAGCGCGAGATCGAGACGGAGCTCGCCCAGGTGGCCTGGGCCCCGCGCGTCAACGTCTCGGCCGTCACCGGCCGGCACATGGAGAAGCTGGTCCCCGCGATCGAGACCGCGATCGAGGGCTGGGAGACCCGCGTCCCCACCGGCCGGCTGAACGCCTTCCTCGGCGAGATCGTCGCCTCCCACCCGCACCCGGTGCGCGGCGGCAAGCAGCCCCGCATCCTCTTCGGCACCCAGGCGGGCACCAAGCCGCCGCGGTTCGTGCTCTTCGCGTCCGGCTTCCTGGAGCACGGCTACCGCCGCTTCGTCGAGCGCCGTCTGCGTGAGGAGTTCGGCTTCGAGGGCACGCCGCTGCACATCTCGGTGCGGGTGCGCGAGAAGCGCGGCCGCAAGAAGTGAACCGATGAGTACGGCGAAGCCCCGGCCCCCACGAGCGTGGGGGCCGGGGCTTCGCCGTACTCCTCACGCCTCCGTGGACCCGGGCGGCAGTGCGGCGGGCCGGGCGCGGCCGGCGTGCCGTCCGACCCGCTGCCAGGAACCGGGGTTGCCACTGGCCGCGCTGTGGCTGCCCTGGGCGTTCGCCGCCGCACGGCCGCCCAGGGGAGCACGGCTGCCGAACGTCCCGATGCCGAACGCTCTGAAGCCGAGATTCTCCTCACCGGTACGGTCCCCGGGCAGTGCCCTGAACGACCGCCTGTACTCGCTGTACAGCGCGTCGTAGATCGGAGTGGGGGACCTGCCGCCCGAGGGGTCCTGTGACGGGCGCATGGCCGGAATCGGGGCCTGCTGCCGGCGAGGAGGGTCGTATGAGTGCACGTAGGTGCCAACGACCTCACCGCCCGTGGGATGCGGGCGGGACGGAGAAAACGCTGTTCGGCGGGCAGGGACGGGTGGCACGGACACGGTCAGGTCCCGGCGAGCGGCATCGCCGCGGCGACCAGGAGGCCGTTGGCCGCGGCCTTGTCCAGCGCGTCACGGAGCAGGTCCTCGCGCGGCTGCTGGCCGATGGAGCCGGCGGGCGCGGCGAAGACCAGGACGCTCTGTGACTTGTTGGCGGCCGTCCGCCAGCCCTCCGTGACCTGGAGCGGCTGGTGGGCCTGCCACCAGGCGACCGGGCTGCCGCCGCCGGCGCCGGGCTGCAGCACGGCGTGCAGCTCGCCCCTGGCGAGGAGGACCGACCAGCCGGGGAGGACGCCCGGCAGCCGGTTCAGGTGGGGCGTGGGCAGGAAGCCCTGCTCCAGCAGGAGCTGGAGGAACTGGTCGCCGCCGCTGCCGTCGGTGCCGGGCCGGGCGATCGGCCCGGTGGGCTCGACGACCAGGGCCGGGTGGAGGTCGTCCTCGATCAGGACGAGACCGCTGGTGATGCCGAGGACGGCCTGTTCGGGCATGAGGCCCTCCGAATTCTGTGGCTCGCTGCCGGTGATGGACCGCACGGCGCCCTGGAGCTGGTCCTCCGCGACCTGGACGACCTGCGAGGGGATGCAGGTCGCGTGGGCGAAGGCGAGCACGGCGGTCTCGTCGCCGACGAACAGCACCGTGCTGGTGCGCTCCTGGTCGGAGTCGCCGGGGGTGCGGCACGAGGTGCAGTCGTAACTGCCTGGGGCACTGTCGCCGACGAGCAGCCGGTCGGCTTCGGCATCGCCGATCTCGGCGCGTACGTCCTCGCTGACGTCGAGCATGCGCGGCACGGGTGGCTCCTCGAACTCGGTGCGTGGGCCGGGCGGTTCCCGGCTCATGAAGAGACAACGGAAGACCCGGGGCGGGAGTCACGCGCGAATCGGGAGATTAAGCATCCCCGTCGGCGGACCGATGAACCGGAAGAGCGCACGGCTGATTCGGAGCCGGGCATTCCGTGTGAAGGCCCCGGATCCGCAGTCCTCCGTTCGAAACGTCACGGGTCTGTGCGACTCGTGTGCGAATGCTGTGCCCACTTCTGACGCCACGTAAGGTCCGTTGCAGACCAGTCGAACAGGGGAAACGACTACGTAATGCACATTTCATTCCTGCTCCACAACGCGTACGGCATCGGGGGAACGATCCGTACCACTTTCACGCTCGCCAGGACCTTGGCGGAGCAGCACGACGTCGAGATCGTCTCCGTCTTCCGGCACCGCGACGACCCGAAGCTGGGCGCACCCGACGGCGTCCGGATGCGCCACCTCGTCGATCTGCGCAGGTCGAGCCCCGGATACGAGGGCGAGGCCGCCGAACACGCCAGGCCCGCAGCGGTGTTCCCGCGCGGCGACACCAGGCACGGGCAGTACAGCAGGCTCACGGACAGCCGTATCGCGTCCCATCTGGGTTCCCTGGAGGCCGATGTCGTCGTCGGTACGCGCCCCGGCCTCAACGTGCACATCAGCCGGCAGGCACGGCGCGGCCCGGTCCGCGTGGGCCAGGAGCACCTCACCCTGGAGAGCCACGGCTACCGGCTGCGCCGGGAGATAAGCCACCGGTACGGACTGCTCGACGCCGTCACGACCGTGACCGAGGCCGACGCCCGGGACTACCGCACCAGGCTGCGGCTGCCCGGCGTACGGATCGAGGCCATCCCCAACAGCGTGCCCGAGCCCGCCGGCCCGCCCGCCGACTGCGACGCGAAGTGGATCGTGGCGGCCGGGCGGCTGCACCGGGTCAAGCGCTACGACGTACTGATCCGGGCCTTCGCCGAGGTCGCGGCGGTGCGCCCGGAGTGGCGGCTGCGGATCTACGGCGCCGGCGACGCGTCCGGCAACGAGCAGCAGCCCCTGCGCGGGCTCGTCGACGAACTCGGGCTCCGGGAGCGGGTCCTCCTCATGGGTTCGGTCGACCCGATGGAGGCGGAGTGGCCCAAGAGCTCCATCGCCGCCGTCACGTCCGAGCGGGAGTCGTTCGGCATGACCATCGTGGAGGCGATGCGCTGCGGTGTGCCGGTCGTGGCGACCGACTGCCCCCACGGGCCCGCCGAGATCATCGACGACGGCACGGACGGGCGGCTGGTGCCGCCGGGGGACACCGGCGCGTTCGCGAAGGCCCTGCTCGGCCTGATCGACGACGACGCCCTGCGGCACCGGATGGGCCGTGCCGCGCGGGTCTCCGCCGCGCGGTTCGATCCGGCGCCGATCGCACAGCGGCACGAGAAGCTCTTCACCGAGCTGGCCGCGCGAGGCGGGGGAAGGAGGTCGCAGGGGCCGCTGCGCAACGCGGTCCAGAGTTCCAGGGGCAGCGTGCTGGACGGGGCGTACGCGCTGCGTTACAAGGCCGCGGAGGTGATCCGCCGGGGGCGGGACTGAGCCGGGGGCCCGGCCCGCCCGTCGGCCGCCGCATCCCGGACCGTTGCATTCCGGATGATGCGGCGGCCCATGGGCTCTTCGGCCGGGAACCCGGCCGGGCGGGCGGAGTAAGGACCGCGTAAGGGCGAGTGAATTCCAGATGGCGAACTCGTATATTCTCCATTCCGGAAATACCGGAAAGCGAGGCCGCGCCCGGTGTCCGGCAACCGGTAATTCTCTCCCGGCAGCTCTTGGACGGCTTTCCGTGGAGGGCGGAAATTCGGGTTGTGCACTGCCGGGCCGACCGATCGGGTGAAGTGGTCGGGCGTAAACGCCTGTGGGGATCCTGTGACACAAGCGTGACCGCCGGGGTGCACGGGGACGCGCCGGGACCGGTGTCCGCCACCGCTACCGCCGCGGCGCCGGGCGGCCTACGGTGAGAGGCATGGCATCTGTACCGACCCCTCCCGCCCAGCCGGACGACATCCCCGAGTCCTATGTGGGCCTCGACGCCGAGACCGCCGAACAGCAGGCCAGAGCGCGGGGGTGGAGCACGGTCCGGGCCCTCCCGCCGGGCTCCGTGATCACCATGGAGTTCCGCGGCGGACGCATCAACTTCGAGGTGGACGCCGCGACCGTGACCCGCTGCTGGGTCGGCTGAACCCCGCCCCGGCGCGCGAAGGCCCCGACACTCCGGTCGGGGCCTTCGGCTGTGCGCGGTGGACGGGGACGCGTACTGTCCCCGCAGGTCAGGGGCGGCTGGGTCAGGGTCCGACCGGTCCGCCCGTCACCGGGCGGGACGGGCCCGTGCTGCCCCGCGGTGAGCGGTCCGTGTGCGAAGGACGGCGTGAGCCGCCCGGGGTCAGCGGCATCCGCTCCGGACGTACGGGATGTGCCTGGTGCGCCCGCGCCCTGGCGGCCGCACCCGGGTGACCGGAGGTTCCCCCCGCCCCGGGGGCCGGGCCCCGGCTCGACGGCCCCTGGCCGCCCTCGGCCGCCGCCCCTCCGCCCAGCGCCTGCGGCAGCAGGACCGGCTCCGGCGCCATGGGGGCGGCCGGGACGGATCTCCGCTGTCTGCGGCGGTCCCGCCACTGTTCGCGCACCGAGAGGATCAGGATCTCGGTCCGTGTGATCAGCGGCTCGAACCAGGGCAGGGCCAGCAGGATCAGCAGGCCGGCCGCCCAGCCCAGCAGGACGTCGCTGAGCCAGTGGGTACCGATGTAGACGGTGGTGAGGCCCACACCCAGGGAGACGAACGCCGACAGGGCCGAGAGGTAGCGCCTGGCGCGTGGCGTGGTGGCCAGGTAGGCAAGGATTCCCCAGGTCACGACGGCATTGGCGGTGTGACCCGAAGGGAATATATCGCCGCCGGCGTAGAGCTCCGCCGAGCCGATCTGAGTGGCGTAGTGCGGGCCGAGCCGCCCGAGACCGAGCTTGACCGCGCCCACCGAGAGGTTGAGCAGCAGCAGGGAGACGCCCAGGGTGAGCAGCGGTCGCAGCGTGTGCTGGCGCCAGGAGCGCCAGCCGAGCCAGGAGGCGACCATCACGGCTGTGGGGCCACGCTGGCCCAGCACGACGTAGTAGTCGAGGAAGGCGTGGAGTTCCGGCCACTGCTGATAGGGCCGGAACAGCATGACCTTCCAGTCGAGAGCCACCAGCCAGGACGAGACGAGCACGGCGACGACGATGGCGAGATAGAACGCCAAAGTCCCGCCGAAGAGAGCGATGCGGTGACGGCTCATCCGCGGGATCTCTATCTTCGGCGGTTCCGGCTCCCGGTCCAGACGGGCAAAGATGTCGGTACGCACGCAATGGACGTTACAGCGAGTGAGTGTGTGATCCGGCCGATCCCGCGTCTTTGTGATGACGATGTGATGTGGACTTTGTCTCAGTCCGGTATCCATTACCGGCGCTGCGGGGAATCGCTTTGGCCCGGCCCGCTATTCACCGGTGACGTTATTCGCAGAAATGTTTGAGTATCGATGAATTGGCGCAGCGTGACTCCGCCGCGTGCGCGCAGGGCCATTCGGGGCGGTCCTCGGGCCGCGCCCGGCGGCGTCCCGGCGT
>NZ_DATMVN010000733.1:0-24183 GCF_035563135.1 Streptomyces sp. | reverse complement strand
GCCCCGGTGACCGCCTCGCGCGCCGCGTTCAGGGCGGCCTCCGCCCCGGTGAGCTCCCGCTTCGCACCCTCGTGCTGTTCCGCCAGCTCCGCGTCATCCGCGTCCAGGCCTTCGACCTCGGCCTTGAGCTGCTCGTACTCCTCCTGGGCGGCGACGGCCCGCTCCTGCGCCTCGTCCCTCGACGCGGCCAGCCGGTCGATCTCGGCCTGTGCCGAACCCGCCCGGCTGCGGGCGGCGTTGACCTGCCCGGTGAGCCGGGCGAGTCCTTCGCGCCGGTCGGCGATGGCCCGGGCCGCGTCCCGGAGCCTGCGCTCCTCGGAGGCCAGCTCCCGCTCCAGTTCGCTCCGGTGTGCGGTGGTGTCCTCCAGGGCGTGCTCCGCCGCTTCGAGTGCCGCCTCCAGCTCCGCCTCCTGCTCGCGGATCCGTGCGGCCTCACGCTCCATGTCCTCCGGGTCGCGCCCGCGCCGCTCCTCCTCCGGCGCGGCCGCGGCGCTCTTCACCCGGGCCTCGGCGAGCGAGATCGTGCCCCGTACCCGTTCGGCCAGTTGCGAGAGTCCGTACCAGGTCTGCTGTGCCCGTTGCAGCCGCGGCGCCAGCCGGCGCACCTCGTCCTCCAGGTCCGCCTCACGGACGAGCGCCGCCTTGAGTTCGGCCTCCGCCGCTTCCCTGCGCTGTCTGAGGGCGGCCTCGTCCGCGATCTCGTCGCGCAGCGCTTCCCGCAGCCGCACCAGGTCGTCAGCGAGGAGCCGCAGCCGGGCGTCCCGCAGGTCGGCCTGGATGACGGCGGCCCGGCGGGCCACGGCTGCCTGCCGGCCCAGCGGTTTGAGCTGGCGCCGCAGTTCGTCGGTGAGGTCCTGGACGCGGGCGAGGTTGGCGCCCATCGCCTCCAGCTTCCGCAGCGCCTTCTCCTTACGCTTACGGTGCTTGAGCACACCGGCCGCCTCTTCGATGAAGGCGCGGCGCCCCGTCGGATCGGCGTGCAGGACCGAGTCCAGCCGGCCCTGGCCGACGATGACATGCATCTCGCGGCCGATACCGGAGTCCGAGAGGAGTTCCTGGATGTCGAGCAGCCGGCAGGTGCTGCCGTTGATCTGGTATTCACTGCCGCCGTTGCGGAACATGATCCGGGTGATCGTCACCTCGGCGTACTCGATGGGCAGCGCGCCATCGGAATTGTCGATCGTCAGCGACACTTCCGCACGGCCCAGAGGCGGTCTTCCCGTGGTGCCGGCGAAGATCACGTCTTCCATCTTCCCGCCGCGCAGGGATTTGGCCCCTTGCTCACCCATGACCCAGGAGAGCGCGTCCACCACATTGGATTTGCCCGATCCATTGGGACCGACGACGCAGGTGATCCCCGGCTCGAAGCGCAGGGTCGTGGCGGAGGCGAACGATTTGAAACCACGGAGGGTCAAGGCCTTGAGGTGCACGCCGCCGGACTCTACCTTTCACTCCCGGTTTCGCCGATGAAGGTGCAGGGCACATCAGACGGTAGGCGAAGAGCGGTAAGCCGGGGGCGGGGCGGAGGGCAAGAAAGAAGGGACGCCGAAGCGTCCCTTGTAAAACCTGCACGGTGCTGCTGTGCAGTCATCCGCGCACAGCCTTGCGTGACGGATCGCGGACGGACCGGATCCCCGGCAGTCCTCGGTGTTCCGGGACGACGATCCGTGACGAAGACTTCGATGGTTGATCCCGAGCGGCTGGCATACGGCCCGACCGGCCCCGGCAAGGCCTGGGGGTCAGGTCAGCGCGGGCTCCGCCTGGGGAACGTCGATGTCGATGCTGTCGAGCAGCGACTCCTGGTGCTGAGCGGCGGCGTTGAGCGCGTCGTTCTCGTCCTGGATCCGTACGAGCTCGGATTCCAGGTCCTGGACGCGCTTTTGAAGCCGTCGCATCTCGGCGAGGAGTCGCGGGTCGGAACCGCCGACGTAACCGAGAAGCGCCTTTGCCATGATGAAAGGTCCTCCACACTGTGTGACCGACCGATGCGGTGTGGGTCGTGAGGGAATCGCACCCGCGGTGCTCGACAGTGCTCTCTGTTCACTGCTGTTCTGCTGTCTCCAGCTCTGCCGAACAGCTAAGGTGCGCGGGGTTTTCAGCGTCTCACCAAAAAGTTTGACGGTCAACACGATCACACGCCACGGGGCCGGGTGTCCCGGGGGCGCGCGGCTCGACGATCATACGGCGCGGCTCTCCTGCGGGTCCCGGGGGGCGTGGAGATCTTCGTCAATTCCGCAGCCTGGCACGACGCCCGCTTCTTGGCAACCATGTCGGGCCGCCGGCTTCTTGCGCAGGTCATTTCGGGTGCGCGGCCCTCGTGGTCCTTCCCGGCCGCCGGACACCGCCCTTTGCGCACACAGCGGATGCGCCCCTCTTTCCCGTCGTGATCAACGGATCGCGAATCCCTCATAGCCGCCCCGAGGCGTGTCCCAGATCTCAGTGACACCGTCCACGCGGCCGGGCGTGTCGTCGGAACCGAGCCAGTCGAGCAGTCGGTGGCAATTCTCACGCGGCCCTTCCGCCACCACCTGCACCCGGCCGTCGTCGAGATTGAGCGCGAAGCCGGTGAGGCTTCCGATCTCCAAAGCATTTGCCCTGGTGAACCAGCGAAAACCTACTTGCTGTACTCGGCCGCGCACCCATACGACGAGTCGTGCGTCTTCGTTCATGCCCGAACGCTAACCGGCCGATCGCTCGGCGAGCTCGCCGCCCCCGATCCGCCATGGCGTAAGGTCCCCTCGCAATAGCCTCACCCGAACGGGTGAGTTTGATCTTGAATTCGGTGACGTCGGAACGACGCCCGGAGCACGAGGAAGGCACAGCGCATGGGACGGCATCGACGCGCAGGCGCGGCCCCCGCCGCTGAGCAGCACGCGGCGGCCACGGAGGACGGGCACCGGAGTGCACGCCCGAAGAAGCGAGCGGGCATACCCGTGCGAGCCGGACTTCTCGGCGTGTCCGCCGCCGTGGCCGTCGGAGCGGTCGCTGTCGCGTCCGGCTTGCTGCCCGGCGGCGACAGCTACAGCGTCAGCGGGAATACCGGGCAGGTGCACGCGGGTGGCGTTCCTGATCTGCTGACCCAGGGGAGGTCGTCCGCCGAGCCGACCGGTCGCGCCTCGGCGTCGGCCGAGGCGAGCAGGGGTGCCGGGCGCTCCGCCGCACCCTCGAAGTCCCCTTCCGCCACCCCGAGCGAGAAGCCGGACAAGAAGCCGTCCGCCACCACGTCGAAGCCGGTGACGAAGACGCCGGAGTCGGCAGCGAAGACGCCGGAGCGGACGAAGAAGCCGGCTGCGCAGCCGAAGAAGACCATGTCGTCCAGCCCCGCGACCAGGACGCCGGCCGCCCCGAAGCCCTCCCCGACCGCCCCGAAGCCCTCATCGGCCACCCCGAGCAGCGGGCCCGCCGCCCCGGCGAGCCCGTCCGCCGCCTCCGCTCAGGCCGCCGTCCTCTCCCTGGTCAACCAGGAACGCGCGGCGGTCGGCTGCAGCCCGGTCACCACCAGCGCCTCACTGACCGCGCTCGCCCAGGACTTCAGCGAGGACATGGCGGCCCGCGGTTTCTTCGGCCACACCGACCCCGACGGGGCGACCCCCTGGGACCGTGCCGCCGCAGCCGGCGTGCAGGGTCTGGGCGGCGAGAACATCGCCCGGGGCCAGGCCGACGCGCAGGCCGTGATGGACGCCTGGATGAACAGCGACGGCCACCGTGCGAACATTCTCAACTGCGATTACAAGACCCTCGGGGTGGGCGTGCACCTCGGCTCCGGCGGCCCCTGGTGGACGCAGGACTTCGGCTTCTGAGCGTTCCGCCGACCGCCCTGTCCCGTCCGTACGGCGACGCACTCGGCCGTGAGGCCGCGGAGCAGCTGATGAGCCTCGTGCGGCCCGTCGAGGTCCGGATGCCCGAAGCCGTCGCGGCCCCGAACCCGGCACGGCGCGGCACGCCAGGCCTGGGCCGGCACGCCAGGCCTGGACCGGAACGTCAGGCCTGGACCGGGACGTCAGGAGATCCGCGGCGGGCGCTGGCAGCGCGGGCAGAAGTAGCTGGAGCGGTTCATCCAGGGCCGCCGGCGCATCGGCGTCCCGCAGCGGTGGCAGGGTTCGCCCTCGCGCCCGTAGGCGTCCAGCGACCGGTCGAAGTATCCGGACTCCCCGTTCACATTGACGTACAGGCTGTCGAAGCTGGTGCCGCCCTGGTCGAGGGCTTCCCTCATCACGTCCCGGACATGGCCGAGCAGCTCCGCCGTCCTGGGACGGGTCAGGGTCGCGGTCGGCCGCTCGTAGTGGAGCCGGCTGCGCCAGAGCGCCTCATCGGCGTAGATGTTGCCCACGCCGCTGATCAGTGACTGATCGAGCAGGGCGCGCTTGACCGTCGTACGGCGCAGGCGCAGCGCCAGGTGGAAGGCGGTGTCGTCGAAGGCCGGGTCGAGGGGGTCGCGCGCGATGTGCGCGATGACGTCGGGCAGGCCGTCGGGGGTGTTCCCGTGCAGCGACAGCCCGCCGAAGGTGCGCTGGTCGACGAAGCGCAGCTCGGTTCCGAGTGTGTCGTCGAAGCGGATCCTGATGCGCAGGTGCTTCTCGTCGGCGGCCTCCTCGGGCTGTACGAGCAGCTGACCGCTCATGCCGAGATGGCCCAGGAGCGAGCACTCCGCCTCGTCGAGAGGGATCCAGAGGTACTTGCCGCGGCGCATCGCCGTGCCGAAGCGCAGGCCCCGGAGCCGGGCCGCGAAGTCGTCGCCTCCCGTGAGGTGCCGGCGGACCGCACGCGGGTGCAGGACCTCGACGTCCTTGACGGTGCGCCCGGCGGTCCAGCGCTCCAGACCCCTGCGCACGACTTCGACCTCGGGCAGTTCGGGCACGGCGGGTACTCCTTCGAGGAACGTGACGGGCGTGACAGCCGTGACGGGACAGCGAGAACCCCCCGGTGCGCGGACGCACCGAGGGGTTCTCGGATGATTCAGGCCGGAGCCGCGTCCGAGTGCGGCGACGGGACGGCAGGGATGTCGGCGACCCCTCCGTCGGCTGCGGCCTCGGCCGCAGTCTCCCGTGCTTCCGCGGCGGCGCTGATCTCGCGCCAGGCGGACTCCGCCGCCTGCTGCTCCGCTTCCTTCTTGCTACGGCCGGTGCCGGTGCCGTACGAGACACCACCGACGCGAGCAGCAGCAGTAAAGGTCTTCTCGTGATCCGGGCCGGTCTCCGTGACGAGGTACTCGGGGACTCCGAGGCTCTCGCTCGCGGTGAGCTCCTGGAGACTGGTCTTCCAGTCCAGGCCGGCTCCGAGGCTGGAGGACCTGTCGATCAGCGGGTCGAAGAGCCGGTGCACCAGCTCCGAGGCCGCGCTGAGGCCCTGGTCGAGATAGACGGCGCCGATCACCGCTTCAAGGGTGTCGGCGAGGATGGAAGCCTTGTCCCGGCCACCCGTGCCCTCTTCACCACGGCCGAGCCGGATGAAGGAGCCGAGTTCGAGGCCGCGGCCCACTTCCGCAAGTGCACGCGAGTTGACCACCGCGGCCCGCAACTTGGCCAGCTGGCCTTCGGGCAGGTCGGGGTGGGTGCGGTACAGCGTGTCCGTGACCACCAGACCGAGCACCGAATCCCCGAGGAATTCGAGCCGCTCGTTGGTGGGCAGACCGCCGTTCTCGTATGCGTACGAGCGGTGGGTCAGCGCACGCACCAGAAGGGCGGACTCGAGGTGATACCCGAGCCGCCCTTCCAGAAGCGTGTGGGACGAGGCTGTGTTGACGTTGTCTGCCTGCTTCTTGGCGCTGGACAACTCAGACATCGGGCCTCTCACCAGCCGCTCAGACCTCGAGGACCTGGCGCTTGTTGTAGGTGCCGCAGCTCGGGCACGCAATGTGCTGGAGCTTCGGCTCCTGGCAACGCTCGCACGAAACCAGGGTGGGGACCGCAGCCTTCCACTGCGACCGGCGGTGGCGCGTGTTGCTGCGCGACATCTTCCGCTTCGGAACAGCCACGGCTACTTCTCCTGCTTCTCGTCGACGCCCGGTTCGGCGCCGCCCATGTTGTCCTTCTCGCCGTCCTGAACGGTCTCGGCGAGTCCTTGCAGTGCCGCCCAACGGATGTCGACGGCATCGTGGTGGTGATCCGGATTCTCGTCCAGCCTGATTCCGCATTCGGAACACAGCCCGGCACAGGTCTCCTTGCACACCGGCTGCAGCGGCAGTGCGAGCACCACCGCGTCACGCAGCACAGGCTCGAGGTCGAACGAGTCGTCCTCGAGGAAGAACCTGTCCTCGTCGTCCTCGGCGTCGTCGACCGGGTCCGCGGTCCTGCTGCGGTTCCGGTCATCGGCGTCAGGGTACGAGAACATCTCCTGGAAGTCCGCTTCGACCTCAAGGGCCAGCGGCTCCAGACACCTTACGCACTCCCCCTCGGCCGTCGCACGGGCGGTGCCTGTGACAAGCACCCCTTCCATGACCGATTCGAGGCGGAGGTCCAGCGCCACCGGCGCGTTCTCCGGTACGCCGATGACCCCGTCGATACCGAGGACCGGCGAGCCGGGTGCTTCCACCGAGCGGGTCAGCCGCTTCATGGCACCGGGACGCCGGCCCAGCTCGCGCGTATCGAACACGAGAGGGTTTCGGTGGTCGAGGTGGCCGTTCAGGGCTTTTCCTGCTTTCGAAATCATGTGCGTGGTGCTGCTTCGGGAGGGCCGCCCCTGTCCGGAGGAAGAGGGCAGCCGGGATCGCGGACATACACGCGACCGAAGAGCCAGGATACTGGACGTACCGCCCAGCTCCCAATCCGGTACCGACCGCTCCGCTCAGCGGCCCTGTTCGTAGCGGCGCAGCTGTTCCAGGTCGATCATGCTGGTGTCGAAGAGGCTGGTCTCGTCGAGCGCGCTCTCGCCCTGCTGCGCGGGGGCGGCCTGGGCCTGCTGCGGCCAGCCGTACTCCTGCTGCTGGTCGGGGTCGTACGCCTGCTGCTGGTAGGCGGCGTAGGGGTCGGGCTGCTGCTGGTAGCCGTAGCCGTTCTGCGCCTGCTGCTGGTCCTGGTAGCCGTACGTCTGCGCGTACTGCGGCTCGTGCCCGCCCTGGGCCGGGAAGCCGGTCCGCGCGGGGTCCTGGTAGCCGGCGGCCGGCGCGTGGTCCGGCTCCGGGTAGGAGGGCCGGGGGCTCTGCTGCGGCTCGGGGGCGGCGAGGCCGGCCCAGTGGTCCTCGTCGCTGGTGTGCAGGTGACCGCCCGCGGCGTCCTGGGCGGCCATGTGCGCGCCGAGGTCGTCGGTGGCGACCCGGCCGTGCAGCTTCTGACGGCCCCGGCCGACGGCTTCCAGGGTCTTGGCGAGCACGGCCTCGAAGGCGCCGAGCTTGGTGTCCACGTAGTCGTCGGCGCGCCGGCGGAGCGTCTCGGGGTCGGCGCTGCGCTCCGGCGCCTCGGCGAAGTCGGGGTCTTCGTAACCCTGCTCGTCGACGCCTTCGCCGCGGCCCAGGAGCTTCTCGCGGCCGCGGTCGACGGAGCCGATGGTCTTGGTGAGGACGACCTCGAAGTTGGCGAGCTTGCTGTCGACGTACTCGTCGGCCTCGGCGCGGACCTCGTCGGCCTCCCTGCGGGCCTCGGACAGGATCCGGTCCGCCTCGGCCTGGGACCTCTGGGCGATCTCGGTGCCGGAGACCAGCGAGCCGCGCTCCGCGTGAGCGGCCTCGATGATCCGCTCGGCCTCCTGCCTGGCCTGCTCGACGAGCTGCTCACGGCCGCCGATGAGCTCTTCGGCATGCGCGAGCGAACCGGGAAGGGCCTCGCGCACCTCCTCCAGCATCGCGAGCAGTTCGGCCCGGTTGACCACGCAGGACGCCGACATGGGCATGGAGCGGGCGTTCCCGACCGTTTCGACGATCTCGTCGAGCTTCTTCTGCACGTCCACCGTGTGCTCGCCACTCTCTGCTGCTGTTGGAGACGGACGGGACGACTGTAAGGCCAGTCGCCTCCCGTCCGACACCGGGTGACGTGCGGTCAGCACCTCACTGCCGGCCGAGGCGCTCCACGAGGGCGTCGTGGACCGACGGCGGCAAGAGGTGCGCCACGTCGCCGCCCCAGGTGGCTACCTCCTTGACCAGGGAGGACGACAGGAAGCTGTAGGTCGGGTTCGTCGGTACGAAGAGTGTCTCGACCCCCGAGAGGCCGTTGTTCATCTGGGCCATCTGCAGCTCGTAGTCGAAGTCGCTGACGGCCCTCAGACCCTTCACGATCGCCGGGATGTCACGCTGTTTGCAGAAGTCGACCAGCAGTCCGTGGAAGGACTCGACCTCCACGTTGCCGAAATCCGCGGTGACCTCGCGGATCATCTCGATCCGCTCGTCGATGGTGAACAGGCCCTTCTTGGACTGGTTGATCATCACTGCGACGTGGACGACGTCGTACAGCTTCGAAGCTCGTCCGATGATGTCGAGATGCCCGTTGGTGATGGGGTCGAACGACCCCGGACAGACGGCGCGGCGCACTGTGATTCCCTCGCTCTCCGGTGCGGTCATCGTGCGTCTTCGCACGTAGAGGCGGCGCGACCGTACCAAAACGTGGCCTCGCCGTAGCGGCGGGACCGTTGCGGCCCGAATCCGTCGGGCCAGTTGAATTCCCCGCCTCTGGTGCTCCGTTCCACCGTGACGAGAGCATCGCCCGTGAGCCACCCCTGAGCACGGAGTGTGAGCAGGATCTCCCGAAGATCGTCGTCGGTGACGGCGTACGGCGGATCGAGGAAAACCACGTCGTACGGCTCGGAGGGTGCCGGTCCGGTCACGATCTGCTCGGCTTTGCCCGCACGGAATTCGGCACCGGGCAGACCGAGGGTGCGGATGTTGTCGCGCACGGTGCGCGCGGCCCTGGCGTCGGCCTCCACGAGCAGCGCGTGGGCCGCTCCGCGCGAGAGTGCCTCCAGACCCACCGCGCCGGAACCCGCGTACAGGTCGGCGACGCGGATGCCGTCGAGCGTGCCCAGGAGCGCTTCCCAGGTGGAGAACATGCCCTCGCGCGCACGGTCGGAGGTGGGGCGGGTACCGGTGCCGGGCGGGACGGCCAGGCGGCGTCCGCCGGCCGAGCCGGCGATCACGCGGGTCATGGGTCTGTTCCTCGGGTCGCGGGCGGCGCACAGGACGGAACGTGCGCCGTGCTCCCCACGATATGGCGTCGCCGGGGATCCGCCCGGTCACCCCTTGTCGAGGTACTCCTCCCGGTCCTTGTCGAGCAGCGCGTCCAGGGCGGTGCGCAGCTCCGGCAGCCGCTCCAGTCCGGGATCGTCCGCGACGACACGGACGGCCTCCTCGCGGGCCGCCGCGATGACCTCCTCGTCGTCGATGACGCTGAGCACCCTCAGGGAGGAGCGGACCCCGGACTGCGCCTGGCCCAGGACATCACCCTCACGCCGCTGTTCGAGGTCGATGCGGGAGAGCTCGAAGCCGTCGAGGGTGGCGGCGACCGCGGAGAGCCTGGCCCGCGCGGTACTGGCCTCGTGGGCCTCGCTGACCAGCAGGCAGAGGCCGGGGGCGCTGCCACGTCCCACGCGGCCGCGCAGCTGGTGCAGCTGGGAGACACCGAAGCGGTCCGCGTCCATGATCACCATCGCGGTGGCGTTGGGGACGTTCACCCCGACCTCGATGACGGTGGTGGCGACCAGGACGTCGGCCTGGCCGGCGGCGAACCGGCGCATGATGTCGTCCTTGTCGTCGGGCGGCATCCTGCCGTGGAGGACCTCGACGCGCAGCCCGGCGAGCGGGCCCTCGGCGAGCTGCTCGGCGATGTCCAGCACGGCGAGCGGCGGCCGCTTCCCCTCCTCCTCGGGGGCCGCTGGCTTCTTCCCCGCTTTCCCCTTCTTCTGCGCTGCCTCGTCGGCGTCGTCACCGATGCGGGGGCAGACGACGTAGGCCTGGTGGCCGTTCTCCACCTCCTCACGGACGCGTTCCCAGGCGCGGCTGAGGAAGTGGGGTTTGTCCTTGGCGGGGACGACATGGCTGGCGATCGGGGAGCGGCCGGCGGGGAGCTGGTCGAGCACGGAGGTCTCCAGGTCCCCGAAGACGGTCATGGCGACCGTACGGGGAATGGGTGTGGCCGTCATGACCAGCAGGTGGGGCGGCTGCTTCCCCTTGGAGCGCAGCGCGTCGCGCTGTTCCACGCCGAAGCGGTGCTGTTCGTCGACGACGACGAGACCGAGGTCGTGGAAACGGACCTTGTCCTCGATCAGCGCATGGGTGCCGATGACGATCCCGGCCTCGCCCGTGACCAGGTCGAGCAGTGCCTGCCTGCGGGCCGCCGCGCCCATGGAGCCGGTGAGCAGGACGACCTTCGTGCCCAGGGCGGAGCCGCCGAGCATGCCGCCTTCGGCGAGGCCGCCCATCATCTCGGTGACCGACCGGTGGTGCTGCTGGGCCAGCACCTCGGTGGGCGCGAGCATCGCCGCCTGGCCGCCCGCGTCGACGACCCGGAGCATGGCCCGCAGGGCGACCAGTGTCTTGCCGGACCCGACCTCCCCCTGGAGCAGCCGGTGCATGGGGTGTTCCGTCGCCAGGGCGTCGAAGATCTCCCCGGTGACCTTCTGCTGGCCCTCGGTGAGGGTGAAGGGGAGGGTGGCGTCGAAGGCGTCGAGCAGTCCACCGGGGACGGGTCTGCGTGCCACTGCCGGGAGTTGGGTGTCGGCGTAGCGCCGGCGGGCGAGCGCGACCTGGAGGACGAAGGCCTCGTCCCAGCGCAGCCGGTCCCGCGCGGCCGCGACGTCCGCCTTGGTGTGCGGGCGGTGGATCCTGAGCAGCGCCTCGGGGAGGGGGATGAATCCACGCCCCTCGCGCAGCGCCGGGGGGAGCGGGTCCACCGCCTCCTGCGCGCTGGGCAGGACCGTGTCGACGGCCTTGGCGATCCGCCAGGAGTCGAGCTGCTTGCAGGCCGGATAGATCGGCAGCAGCTGCCCCGCGAAGGCGTCGACGGCCTCGGTCACGTCAGCCGGCTCGTCCATGTCCTTCGCGTCGAGGAGCTGGTACGTGGGGTGCGCCAGCTGCATCTTCCTGTTGAAGACCGAGACCTTGCCCGCGAACATCGCCCGCCGGCCGGGGAGGAGCTCCTTGTGGGGCTTGTGGACGCCGTGTCCGAAGAAGACCAGCTGGAGTCTGCCGCTCCCGTCGGTGAGGGTGACCTCCAGCCGCTTGCCGCGGCCGTTGTTGAACATCATGATCCGTGCGTCGGCGACCTGTGCGACCACCGTCACGTGCTCGTCCAGCGGCAGCTCGGTGAGCGCGGTGAGCCGGCCCCGCTCCTCGTAGCGCCGCGGGTAGTGGTGCAGCAGGTCCCCGACCGTGTGCAGGTCGAGGTGTTCGGCCATCACCTTCGCGGTGGCTCCGCCGAGCAGCTTCTTGAGGGGTTCGTCGAAAGCGGACACGCGGTCCATTGCACACCACGCCACTGACAGATGTCTTCGCGCGCCGCCCCGCGCGACGCGTCACTCGACGCCGATCAGCAGGGGGGCCGCCTGGTGGCCGCCCCGGTAGACGACCGTGTCGACGGCGAGGTAGCCCTCGCGGATGTGTTCGCCCAGTTCGTCGGCCAGGGCGTCGGGCACGTCCTGGCCCAGGACGAGGGTGACGAGTTCTCCGCCTGCCGACAGCATCCGGTCCAGGACCGTGCGGGCCGTGCCGGGGACGTCCTCCCCGATGACGGCCACGTCCCCGTCGATCATGCCGAGGATGTCGCCGGTCTGGCAGATGCCCGCCATCGTCCAGGACTGCCGTTCGGCGACGGCCAGTTCGGCGTACCGGGTCGCGCCGGCCGCCGACGTCATCGCGACGACGTCCTCGTCGAAGCTGCGGCCCGGTTCGTGGACGGCGAGCGCGGCGAGGCCTACCCGACGGCCGTCTCCCTCGCGCTCTTCCCGGCGTACGCGGCCGGTATCGCCGAGCCCGAGGCCGTCGTCGTCGCGGCGTCCGGCACCTCCGGGGCGGGCAAGGCGGTCAAGCCGCACCTGCTCGGCTCCGAGGTGATGGGCAACATGTCGCCCTACGGCGTCGGAGGGTCCCATCGGCACACCCCCGAGATGATGCAGAACCTCGGCGCCGCGGCCGGTGAACCCGTCTCCGTGTCCTTCACACCGACCCTGGCGCCCATGCCCCGCGGGATCCTCGCCACGTGCAGCGCGAAGGCGAAGCCGGGAGTGAACGCCGGCTCGCTCCGCGCGGTGTACGAGAAGGCCTTCGCCGACGAGCCGTTCGTCGACCTGCTGCCCGAGGGGCAGTGGCCCGCCACCGCGGCCGTGTACGGGTCCAACGCCGTGCAGATCCAGGTCGCCCACGATGAGGCGGCCGGCCGGATCATCGTGATCAGCGCCATCGACAACCTCGCCAAGGGCACCGCCGGGGGCGCCCTGCAGAGCATGAACATCGCCCTCGGGCTGCCCGAGGACACAGGTCTTTCCACGGTCGGAGTCGCACCGTGAGCGACGCACACGCAGCCCCCGGGCTGCGGGGGACGACGAAAGCCGCGCCACTGCGCTGCGTGGGCGGAGAAGCGAACGAGGAGATGCAGTGAGTGTCACGGCAGCCAAGGGGTTCACGGCGGCGGGCATCGCCGCCGGGATCAAGGAGAGCGGCAACCCGGATCTGGCCGTCGTGGTCAACCAGGGACCGCGATGCGCCGCCGCGGGCGTCTTCACCTCCAACCGCGTCAAGGCCGCACCCGTCCTCTGGTCGGAACAGGTCCTCAAGGGTGGCGAGGTGACCGCCGTCGTCCTCAACTCCGGGGGTGCCAACGCCTGTACGGGCCCCCAGGGCTTCCAGGACACCCACGCCACCGCCGAGAGGGCCGCCGCCTCCCTGAACAGCGCCGGGTACGACGGGACGGGCGGGCACGGTGCCGGGACGGTCGCCGTCGCTTCCACCGGACTGATCGGCCTGCTGCTGCCCATGGACAAGCTCCTCCCGGGCATCGACAAGGCGGTCGCCCAACTGACCCCGCACGGCGGCGAGAAGGCCGCCATCGCGATCAAGACCACGGACACGGTCCACAAGACCGCCGTCGCGGACGGCGAGGGCTGGACCGTCGGCGGCATGGCCAAGGGCGCGGGCATGCTCGCCCCCGGTCTCGCCACCATGCTGGTCGTCCTCACCACCGACGCCGACGTGGAGGCGCCCGCACTCGACGCCGCGCTGCGCGCGGCCACCCGCACCACCTTCGACCGGGTCGACTCCGACGGCTGCATGTCGACCAACGACACCGTGCTGCTGCTCGCCTCCGGGGCGAGCGGGATCACCCCCGCGCAGGCCGAGTTCGACCAGGCCGTGCAGAGCGTCTGCGCCGACCTCGCCCGGCAGCTGATCGGGGACGCCGAGGGCGCCTCCAAGGACATCCGCATCGAGGTGATCAACGCGGCGACCGAGGACGACGCCGTCGAGGTCGGCCGGAGCATCGCCCGCAACAACCTCCTCAAGTGCGCCATCCACGGCGAGGACCCCAACTGGGGCCGGGTCCTCTCCGCGATCGGCACCACGAGGGCCGTCTTCGAACCCGACCGGCTGAACGTCGCCATCAACGACGTCCAGGTGTGCAGGAACGGCAGCGTGGGCGAGGACCGCGACCTGGTCGACATGCGCTACCGGGAGGTCAGGATCACCGCGGACCTCGCGGCGGGACACGAGTCCGCCGTCATCTGGGCCAACGACCTGACCGCCGAGTACGTCCACGAGAACAGCGCGTACAGCTCATGAGCGCCGCGAGGAAGCACACCGCGCTGCCCAAGGCGCAGATCCTCATCGAGGCGCTGCCCTGGCTCACCCGGCACCACGGCAGGACCGTCGTCATCAAGTTCGGCGGCAACGCCATGATCGACGAGGAGCTGAAGGCCGCCTTCGCCCAGGACGTCGTCTTCCTGCGGCACGCCGGCCTCAAGCCCGTCGTCGTGCACGGCGGGGGCCCGCAGATCAGCGCCCAGCTCGACAAGCAGGGCCTGGTCAGCGAATTCAAGGCCGGGCTGCGCGTCACCACGCCCGAGGCCATGGACGTCGTACGCATGGTGCTGGCAGGGCAGGTGCAGCGGGAACTCGTCGGGCTGCTCAACCAGCACGGCCCGCTGGCCGTCGGCATGACCGGTGAGGACGCCCACACGATCACCGCCACCCAGCACCGTCCCGTGATCGACGGCGAAGCCGTCGACATCGGCCGGGTCGGCGAGATCACCGCCATCGACACCGGAGCGATCCAGGCGCTGCTGGACGACGGCCGGATCCCGGTCATCTCCTCCATCGCGCGGTCCGCCGAGGACAACCACGTCTACAACGTCAACGCCGACACCGCGGCCGCCGCACTCGCCGCCGCGCTGGACGCCGAGACCCTGATGGTCCTCACCGACGTCGAGGGCCTCTACGAGGACTGGCCGAACAGCGACGACGTCATCAGCCGCCTCACCGCCACCGAGCTGGAGAAGCTGCTGCCCTCCCTCTCCAGCGGCATGGTGCCCAAGATGCAGGGCTGCCTCCACGCCGTGCGCAACGGTGTCGAGACGGCCCGTGTCATCGACGGCCGGGTCCAGCACTCGATCCTGCTGGAGATCTTCACCGACGAGGGAGTCGGCACGATGGTCGTGCCGGACAGGGCTGCCGTCGCGCAGACCGCAACAGAGGGGGAGTCATGAGCAACGCGGAGTTCGCGCAGCGCTGGAAGGGCGCGCTGATGGACAACTACGGCACCCCGCAGCTGCCCCTGGTGCGCGGCGCGGGTGCCCGTGTGTGGGACGCGGACGGGAGCGAGTACCTCGACTTCGTCGGCGGCATCGCGGTCAACGCGCTCGGCCACGCCCACCCCGCGGTGGTCCGGGCCGTCTCCACGCAGATCGCCTCCCTCGGCCATGTCTCCAACCTCTACACCGCCGAGCCGCCCGTCGCGCTCGCCGAACGGCTCCTGACGCTCTTCGGCCGCACGGGCAGGGTCTTCTTCTGCAACTCGGGCGCCGAGGCGAACGAGGCGGTCTTCAAGATCGGCCGGCTGACCGGGCGGACGCACATGGTCGCCACCGACGGAGGCTTCCACGGCCGGACCATGGGCAGCCTCGCGCTGACCGGCCAGCCCGGCAAGCGCGGTCCGTTCCTCCCGCTGCCCGGCGACGTCACGCACGTCCCGTACGGCGACGCCGAGGCGCTCCGCGCCGCGGTGACGACCGGCACGGCTCTGCTGATCATCGAGCCGATCCAGGGTGAGAACGGCGTCGTCGTGCCGCCCAGGGGCTATCTGGAGGCGGCCAGGGAGATCACCCGGGCCACCGGCACGCTGCTCGTCCTGGACGAGGTGCAGACCGGGATCGGCCGTTGCGGCCACTGGTTCGAACACCAGGCCCACCAGGGCGTCGAGCCCGACGTGGTCACCCTGGCCAAGGGGCTCGGCGGCGGACTGCCCATCGGTGCCACCGTCGCCTTCGGCGCCGCTGCCGACCTGCTGAAGCCCGGACAGCACGGTACGACGTTCGGCGGCAACCCCGTCGCCTGCGCGGCCGGACTCGCCGTGCTGGACACCCTGGCGGCCGACGGCGCCCTGGACGAGGTGAAGCGGCTCGGCGAGAAGATCAGGGACGGTGTCGAGGGCCTCGGGCACCCGTTGGTCTCCCACGTCCGCGGCTCGGGGCTGCTGCTGGGTATCGTGCTCACCGGGCCCCTCGCACCGAAGGTGCAGCAGGCGGCCCAGGGAGCCGGACTCCTGGTGAACGCGCCCGCCCCCGACGTCGTACGGCTCATGCCGCCGCTGATCATCGGTGACGCCGAGGTGGACGCGTTCCTGCGGATTCTGCCGGGAGCTCTCGACACGGCTTACGGGGACGGACGATCCGGGGAGTGACGATCCGGAGAATGAGGCGACGACGATGACCGAGGCGCAGGAAACCGACCACGGCGGGCCGTCGGTGCCACAGACCCGCACGGCACGCCACCGCAGGATCGTGGACATCCTGAACCGCAGGCCGGTGCGCTCGCAGAGCCAGCTGGCCAGGCTCCTGTCCGACGACGGGCTGAGCGTCACCCAGGCGACGCTCTCCCGTGACCTGGACGAGCTCGGCGCGGTGAAGATCCGCAACACCGGTGGCGAGCTGATCTACGCGGTGCCGAGCGAGGGCGGTTTCCGTACCCCGCAGGCCCCGCTCGGGGGATCGGCCAAGGAGGAGCGGATGCGCCGGCTCTCGGCCGAACTGCTCATCTCCGCCGAGGCCTCGGCCAACCTCGTGGTGCTGCGTACGCCGCCGGGGGCCGCGCAGTTCCTCGCCTCGGCCATCGACCAGGCCGAGCTCCGGGCGGTCCTCGGCACGATCGCGGGGGACGACACGCTGATGCTGATCAGCCGTGACCCGAACGGCGGCCAGGCACTGGCCGATCACCTGCTGCGGCTGGCACAGAACGACCGTGAGCCTCAGTAGCGGGTGATCGCGGTCGGACCGGACGCCGTTCCGACCGCGATGTGCGGCCGGCGGGCCGGATCGGCCCAGGACAGGATCCGGGTCATGGCGGGTGCGGGCACGGACACACAGCCGGCGGTCGCGCCCTTCCCGTCGACGTGGAGGAAGATCCCGGCGCCCCTGCCCCGTACCGGCCGGTGGTAGTTGAAGCCGATGACGAGTGCACGGGCGTACTGGGTGGTGTAGGTGACGAGGTGTTCGGCCTCGGCCGCGCGGCAGTCGGCGGGGCGCGGTTCCACCCAGCGGTTGTAGGCACGGGACGCGTTGTCCTGGCACCACCACGCGTTGTCGCCGACCCGGCGGTAGGGATAGCGGGTCCCGGGCGGGGCGGCCTCGATCCCGAAGGCGTACGGCAGGCCGTACAGCCCGGTGGGTGTGGTGTCCGTGCCCTGGGTGCGGGTGGCGCCCTCGGCCAGCCCGTTCGCCCCGAAGCGGGCAGGCGCCGACCCCGCGGCCACCCAGCCGCCCCCGCGCCGGTCCCACCAGGTGACCGTGCCCGTCGTGGAGTCTGCGGCGGGGGCCTCGGCGGTGATCAGCTGCGTACCGCCGCCCGTGTCGGCCAGCCGTTCCGGAAGGGGCGGCGGCCCGGCGGGCCGCGCCGCGAGCGAACCGGTCAGTGCCAGCAGGACCGACGCGGTCACCAGGAATCTGCGCATGCTCCGGACCGTACGGGGCGCGGCGGCCCGCCCCCACCGCGCCTGCTCCGTACGGCCCAGAGCCTCACCCCTCGGCCGCCGCGGGCATCGCGGGCAGCGGCAGGGGGAGGCCCGGCAGGCCGTCGATGCTGGTGGCGATGTCGGGCTTCTTCTCGAAGTACCTGCTGAGGCTCTCGTCGTCCTCACGCCGGAAGCGGTCGGCGTGCAGGGAGCGGTCCTCGTCGTACGACATGAACGGCACCGCGTAACCGCAGCTGTCCCGGATCAGCTCGGCCGTCACCACGATGACGGCGCGCAGCCCGTGGGGGGACGGGTCGACGCCGGGGAAATGGGCGAGCAGCCCGGTGAAGCGCGGATCGTCACGGAAGACCGGCTCCCCGCGGCCGTGCACACGGACGATGTTCGGCGGGCCCTGGAAGGCGCACCACATCAGCGTGATGCGCCCGTTCTCGCGGAGATGGGCGACGGTCTCCGCGGTGCTGCCGGCGAAGTCGAGGTAGGCCACGGTCCGTTCGTCGATGACGGCGAAGGACCCGCTCACGCCCTTGGGGGACAGGTTGACGGTGCCGTCGCCGTCCAGGGGCGCGGTCGCGGTGAAGAAGAGGTGCTGCTCCTCGATGAACGTCCGGAGCCGGCCTTCGATGCGTTCGTATGTTTTTCCCATGTACGTGATTGTTGCCCGAACGGCTGTACGGGGCTGAATGTTTTCCGGTCCGGCCGCTCCTCGCGTGAGGAGTGGCCCTCGCTCCCTCTGGTCCGGCCGGCAGCTTTGACAATGCATACGATGGGACGCATAGTTATGCTATTCGTGGTCGCGCCGTGAGGCGGACGCAGACCCCTTGCACTCCCGAGGAGCACCGCAGTGAGCAACGGCACCGGTAACAGCGACGTACGCCTGTGGGGCGGCCGTTTCGCCGACGGCCCGGCCGAGGCGCTGGCCAAGCTGTCCGCCTCCGTCCACTTCGACTGGCGGCTCGCGCCGTACGACATCGCGGGCTCCCGGGCCCACGCGCGCGTGCTCAACAAGGCGGGACTGCTCACCGACGACGAGCTGTCCCGCATGATCGAGGGCCTGGACTCGCTCGAAGCCGCCGTCGCGGACGGGTCGTTCACCGGAACCATCGCCGACGAGGACGTCCACACCGCCCTCGAACGCGGACTCCTGGAGCGCCTCGGTCCGGACCTCGGCGGGAAGCTGCGGGCCGGCCGGTCCCGCAACGACCAGGTCGCCACGCTCTTCCGCATGTATCTGCGTGACCACGCCCGGATCATCGGCGGACTGGTCGCCGGCCTCCAGGACGCGCTGGTGGGCCTGGCCGAGGCGCACCCGGGCGTGGCGATGCCCGGCCGCACGCACCTCCAGCACGCCCAGCCGGTCCTCTTCGCCCACCACGTCCTGGCGCACGTGCAGTCCCTGTCCCGGGACGCCGAGCGGCTGCGGCAGTGGGACGAGCGGACCGCGGTCTCCCCCTACGGCTCCGGGGCGCTGGCCGGATCGTCCCTCGGGCTCGACCCGGAGGCCGTCGCCGCGGACCTCGGCTTCGAGCGCGGCTCCGCCGCCAACTCCATCGACGGCACCGCGTCCCGTGACTTCGTCGCCGAATTCGCCTTCATCACCGCGATGATCGGCGTCAACCTCTCCCGCATCGCCGAGGAGATCATCATCTGGAACACGAAGGAGTTCTCCTTCGTCACCCTCCATGACGCCTTCTCCACCGGTTCCTCGATCATGCCGCAGAAGAAGAACCCGGACATCGCCGAGCTGGCCCGCGGCAAGTCCGGCCGCCTCATCGGCAACCTGACCGGACTGATGGCGACGCTGAAGGCCCTCCCGCTCGCCTACAACCGCGACCTCCAGGAGGACAAGGAGCCGGTCTTCGACTCCTGCGACCAGCTGGAGGTCCTGCTCCCCGCCTTCACCGGCATGATGGCCACGCTCACCGTCAACCGGGAGCGCATGGAGGAGCTGGCCCCGGCCGGCTTCTCGCTCGCCACGGACATCGCCGAGTGGCTGGTCAAGCAGGGCGTCCCCTTCCGGGTGGCGCACGAGGTCGCGGGTGAGTGCGTGAAGGTGTGCGAACAGCAGGGCATCGAGCTCGACGAGCTGACGGACGAGCAGTTCGCGAAGATCTCCGAGCACCTCACCCCGGAGGTGCGCACCGTCCTGAACGTGCCCGGCGCGCTGGCCTCCCGCAGCGGGCGCGGCGGGACGGCTCCCTCGGCCGTCGCCGTCCAGCTGGCCGAGGTGAAGGCCGACCTGGTGACGCAGCACGCCTGGGCGGCCGCACGCGGCTGATCCGCAGGCATCGCGGGCTACGTTGACGGGAAGGCGTTCGGAACCGACCCAGAGGAGCCCGCGATGCCCTTCGCCCGCCTGAACCGAGCTACCACCCCGACCCACCGCATCGGGCTCGGTCTGGCCGCCGTCGGCAGGCCCGGCTACCTCACTCCGCACCGCGACCGCGATCTGCCCGGCGACCGCGGGGTGGACGCGCTGCGCGCCCGTGCCCACGAACTCCTGGACGCGGCCTACGCCCAGGGCGTGCGCTATTTCGACGCCGCACGCTCCTACGGCCGCGCCGAGGAGTTCCTCGCCGAGTGGCTGACCGCCCGGCCCGATGTGACGGACGTGGTCATCGGCAGCAAGTGGGGCTACACCTACACCGCCGACTGGCGGGCCGACGCCGAGGTGCACGAGGTGAAGGACCACGGACTCGCCACCTTCGAGCGCCAGCACGCCGAGACGGCCGGGCTGCTCGGCGAGCGGCTCGACCTGTACCAGATCCACTCGGTGACCGCCGACAGTCCGGCGCTGAGCGACAAGGGCCTGCACGCGCGGCTCGCCGAGCTGTCCGCCGGGGGTACCACGGTCGGCTTCTCCGCGAGCGGTCCCGGTCAGGCCGACGCCATCCGGGCGGCCCTCACCGTGACCGTGGACGGCGAACCCCTCTTCCGTACCGTCCAGGCCACCTACAACGCCTTGGAGACCTCCGCCGGAGCGGCACTCGCCGAGGCCCACGACGCGGGACTCACCGTGATCGTCAAGGAGGCCATGGCCAACGGCCGGCTCGCCGGCACGGAGGCGCCCGCCGTCCTCCGGGAGACCGGTGCGGAAGCCGGGCTGGACGCGGATGCCGTCGCCCTGGCGTTCGTGCTCCGTCAGCCGTGGGCCGGAGTCGTCCTCTCCGGCGCGGTCACCGTCACCCAGCTGGCGGCCAATCTGCACGCGCCCCTGCTCGACCTGGACCCGGACCGGCTGGACCGGCTGGCGGCCCTGGTGGAGGAGCCGGAGGCGTACTGGCGTCACCGGGCCTCACTGCCCTGGAGCTGAGCGGACCGGGGCGGCGGGCCCGGGCGCCGGGCCCGCACCGGGCGGAGACCCGTGGCTCACGCCCAGTCGGCGAGCGCGTCGAAGTCCTCCCGCACCAGCCCGACCCAGGGATCGATCCTCCGCAGCAGGGCCCGCCCCGGGTGGTGCGCGGCGACCCAGGCGGTGTCGGATCCGGAGATCTCGTCGTCGACCCAGGCGAACGGCCTTCCGTCCGCGTAGTCGACGACATGACGCGTCTTCCAGTACGTGCCGCCGGCCGTGACGGCGTGCATGGCGGGCCAGTCGATGTACGGCAGCGGGGGCAGCCCGAGACGCGGGCCGATCCACTCGTTGGCCTCGTCCTTCCAGGTGGTCGCCCAGACGAGTTCGTACCGGGCGGCGAGAGCCAGCAGCTCCTCGCCGTGCCGGGGAGCGAGCAGCACCGGCAGCGGCGTTCCCGTCCTCCACCCCGTCGGCCGCATCCGGTGGACCTGATACCCCTCCGGAGGGGTGCGGCGGGACAGCGCCGCGTACGGATTGAGCGGCCCGTCGATGTCGATCAACAGCAGCGGCTTCATGCCGCCATGGTGCCCTCTGGACCGTCCGGCCTCCACGGGGTGCCCCGGGGTCCCGCGCGGCGGCCTGCCGGCAGGGAACAGGGCGCCCCGGGCGACGGGCGGGCCGCGGCTGTGGCAGGCACCGGAGCGGAGTGGGACGTCGGTGTCTCATTTGATCTATTGTTGTCTCATGACTCTCGATCGTGAGCAGGTGCTGCGCAGCGCCGCCGCACTGCTGACCCGGAAATCCACCGCGACCATGGACGAGGTCGCCCGGGCCGCGGGGATCGGCCGCGCCACCCTGCACCGGCACTTCGCCGGGCGGGACGCCCTGGTGGGAGCGCTGGAAGACCTCGGTATCCAGGAGTTCGAAGCCGCGCTGGACGCGGCAGGACTCGACGAGGGCAGCGCCGAGGACGGGCTTCGGCGGCTGATCACGGCCCTCCAGCCCAGCGCGGGACTGCTGTCCTTCCTCGTCACCGAGAACCAGCTCTTCGAGGGCGACGACGTCAACGAGGGCTGGAACCGCCTCGACGCCCGGGTCTCGGCCTTCTTCCGCCGCGGCCAGGAGCGCGGTGAGTTCCGCATCGACCTCACCCCGGCCTGGCTGACCGAGGCCCTGTACGGCCTGATCGGGAGCTGCGCGTGGTCGGTGCAGGCCGGCCGGGTCGCCGCGCAGGACTTCCCCTACATGATCGTCGAGTTGCTCCTGGGCGGAGCACGCCGGAGCGTGGAGAAATGAGCAGCACCTCTTCGAAGGCCGGCGTCACCGGTGATCCGCACCACCCGGGCCGGTGGATCGCCCTCACCGTCCTGGTCCTGGCCGTGCTGCTGGTCGCCGTCGACGCCACCGTCCTCGGCCTGGCCACCCCGTTCCTCAGCGAGGACCTCGAACCGACCGGTACCCAGTTGCTGTGGATCGGCGACGTCTACTCCTTCGTGATCGCCGGGCTCCTGGTCTCCATGGGCAGCCTCGGCGACCGCATCGGCCGGAAGAAGCTGCTGCTGACCGGCGCCACGGCCTTCGGCGCGGTCTCCGTGCTCAACGCCTACGCGTCGAGCCCCGAGATGATGATCCTGGCCAGGGCGCTGCTCGGTGTCGCGGGCGCCACTCTGATGCCGTCCACGCTCGCCCTGATCCGCAATCTCTTCCACGACCCGCGCGAACGCAGCCTCGCCGTCGGTATCTGGGGCGCCATGGCAGCGGCGGGTGCCGCCGTCGGACCGGTCGTGGGCGGGCTCCTGCTGGAGCACTTCTGGTGGGGGTCGGTCTTCCTGATCAACCTGCCCGTGATGGCCGTCCTCGTCGCCGTGGGCATCAGGATGATCCCCGAATCCAGGAATCCGGCGCCGGGCCCCTGGGACCTGCTCAGTGTGGGGCTCTCCCTGGTCGGCATGATCGGCATCGTGTTCGCCGTCAAGGAACTCGCCGCGCACGGCCTGAGCTGGGGGATCGCCCTGGTGGCCGCAGGCGGCGTACTGGCACTCGCCTGGTTCGTGCGCCGTCAGCTCAAGCTCCCGGCCCCGCTGCTGGACATGCGCCTCTTCCACCACCGGGGGTTCTCCGGGGCGGTCCTGGCGGACCTGCTGACCATCCTCGGCCTCTCCGGGATCGTCTTCTTCCTCTCCCAGTTCCTGCAACTGGTCCAGGGGCGCGGGCCGCTCGAGGCCGGGCTCGCCGAACTGCCCGCCGCGGTCGGCGCGGTGACCGCAGGGCTGCTGGCGGGGAGAGTCGCACGGCGTTACTCCGTGCGCTCGGTGGTCGCCGGAGGGCTCGGCGCCATCGGCGTGTCGCTCGCCTTGGTCACGGTGATCCACAAGGAGACCGGCTACCCCCTGATCGGCGTCCTGCTCCTGGTGGTGGGCGTCGGAGCGGGATTCGCGTTCACCGTCACGTCCGACGTGATCCTCTCCAGCGTCCCCAAGGAACAGGCCGGCTCCGCGTCCGCGGTGTCCGAGACGGCGTACGAGCTGGGCGCCGCCCTCGGTATCGCGCTGCTCGGGTCCATCGTCACGGGTGTCTACCAGGGCTTCGGGACTCCCCGGGGCATCCCGGCCGCCGACGCGTCAGCCGCCCACGAGTCGCTCGGCGGAGCCGTGGAGACGGCGGAGCACCTCCCGGCGCACCAGGGGAGCGAACTCGTCGCCGCAGCCCAGGAGGCCTTCGTCAACGGGCTGCGGGTGTCGGCGGCGGTGGGCGCCGTGGTCCTGCTCGCGACGGCCACCGCCGCGTGGTTCCTGCTGCGGGGCCAGAAGCTGGAGGACGGCATCATCCCGGACGAGTGAGCGCCCGGACGCCCGGCGGGCGGACGGCCCGGCAGCCGCGCCGGGTACCGGATGCCACCCGTCCGGCTCAGGCGGCCTTGGCCTTCGTGGCGTACATGTCGACGTACTCCTGGCCGGACAGCCGCATCACCTCGGCCATCACGGAGTCGGTCACCGCCCGCAGGACGTAGCGGTCGCGGTCCATGCCCTCGTAGCGCGAGAACTCCATCGGCTCACCGAAGCGGACCGTGACCTTGCCCGGCCGGGGCAGACCCGCGCCGCCGGGCTGCAGCTTGTCCGTGCCGATCATCGCGAACGGCACGACCGGCGCACCGGTCATCAGGGTCAGCCGCGCGATGCCGGTGCGGCCCCGGTAGAGCCGGCCGTCGGGGGAGCGGGTGCCCTCGGGGTAGATGGCGAAGGCATTGCCCTCCTCCAGCACCCGGCGGCCCGTCATCAGCGCCGCGACACCGCCGCGGCCGCCGTCCCGGTCGACCGGGATCATCCCGCAGCCCGTGAAGAACCAGGCCATCAGCCGGCCCTTGAAGCCCTTGCCGGTGACGTACTCGTCCTTGCCGATGTAGAACACCGGCCGGTCGCAGCAGATCGGCATGATCATCGAGTCGATGAACGTCAGATGGTTGCCCGCCAGGATCACCGGGCCGTCGCCCGGGATGTTCTCGACACCCTCCACCTGCGGCCGGAAGAGCAGGCGCAGGATCGGTCCGAGCACTGCCTTGATGACCGTGAGTCGGGACAACGCTTCCTCCGGTGTCGTGGCCGGGGCGGCCGGGGCGGGCATTCGCGAGGGTATATGCAGGTGAGGACGATACTCGCGGGTACTGCCTCCGCGCACATCGGGTTCACCCCGCGGATACGCAGTGTTGATGTGTGTTTCCGCCATGTTCGTCCACGGGCCGCCCCACCGATGGCGTAGCTGCCTACGATCAAGCCTGCCCCGAAGGTGCCGGACATCACA
>NZ_DATMVN010000732.1:0-18753 GCF_035563135.1 Streptomyces sp. | reverse complement strand
GTCTGCGGGCCACCCGCAGCCGTTCCTGCATCTCGGACCGCACGGCTTCGGGAGTGTGATGGATCACGAGGGCTTTCCTTCAGGTCCGGCGGAGTGCTGCCGGACAACGCTGGTGGTGGCTGCCTTCGGTCACGCGACGTCGCGGGCGGCAGTCGGCCGATCTGCCGGCGGTGGAGCGCCGGAGGGGGCCTCCGCGCTCCACCGGCCGGAGCGTCAGAGTGCGGGGGTCTGGCCGTCGGGCGCGGGGGCGTCGGTGAATCCCTGGACCAGTTCGGCCATCGGCACCTCGACGGCTCCGGCCGGGGCGGTGGTGGGTTCGGCCTTGGCTACCCGCAGTACGAGGGCGAGCTTGGTGACCTTCGCGTTCTGCGTGAGCTTGGCGAGATCCAGAGATATTTCGCTCAGCTTGCCGTTCTTCAGGGCGAAGTCGGCGGTCACCTTCTGGTCCGGCACCTTCTTGAGGTCGTTGTCGCTGGGCAGTGTGGCGCCCGGCGGGAGGTCCTTGGTGAACGGGCGGACTTCCTTCAGGAGTTCGCTGAGCAGCGTCCGCACGGAGGCCGTGGCGGTGATGTGGTCGGCACCGTCCTTCTCGCCCGCGTTCTTCAGTTCGACCTGGCGGGTGATGACGCCTCGCAGCGCCTTGCTGAGCTTGCTCTGGGTGTCGGCGTCCGGCGTGGCCTGCGGCGTCTGAGGGCCGGTGACGCCGCTGTTGAGGTCCTTCGCGGGGACCTTGATCCATTTGCCGTTGAGGAGGTGCTTGAACGCGGTCGCGCTCTGGGGCAGGTCCTCGGCGGCGGGAAGGGGGTTGTCGGTCTGCGCGGCCAGCGCGCTCGCGTTGGCGTGCAGGTAGGCGTAGTCGCCGACGATCCGGTACTCGATCAGGTCGGCGTCCGTACTGCTGACCTTCACCGTCATCCCGGTGATGTCCTTCTCACCGGACTCGTCCAGGGGCTTCTTGGACTGCACGGAGAGAGAGATCCTGGCGTCGGCGAGCAGCTTGGCAACCTGGTCGGGCATCTCGTCGCCGCGCGCGGCTCCCTTGTCCAGGGCCTTGAGCGTCGTGGCGTCGGCGTCCAGGTCCAGCTCGAAGGAAGCCGAGTGCTCCTGGCCGAGCTTGTCGAAGGCCCGGTCGAGTTTCTGGCCGGCGGACAGGTTCTCCGCCGTGCCGCATGCGACGGCACCCGTCAGGACCGCGGTGGCGACGGCGGTGGCGGTCAGGGTCTTGCGTATGGCGGAAATGACGGTCTCCTCGTGGCTGGGCCCGGCGCCGGTCATGGACAGGGGCCTTCCGGCCAGGTCCACGTTGCACGGTGCCGCGCGGCCGCAGCCAGCGAGTTCGAGCGTCGAGGCGTGATCTTCCCACCAGGCGGGCAGCCAGATGAGCGGCTTCCCGCCTGACAGGCGCATCCGGTCCGCCCGTCCCGATCCTGCTGAGGGGACGGACGGTTCGAGGTGGCGGCTTCTTCAGTCGCTTCCGTCGCTGCCAGCCCTGTCGGGCGGGCAGCCGGATCGGGTCAGGCCGAGCGCAGCGGGATGACGGTGCGTTCGCCGGTGGCCTTCTCCCCCAGGCGGAAGATGGGGCTGTTGGAGATCCGGTCGACTTCTTCGAGCCAGCCTTCCTTGGCAAGTTGGCCTCGCACCCGGCTGAACAGGGTCGGTGTCATCCCGAGCTCACCGGCCAAGCTGGTGGCGGTCTGTTTGACGGCGCCGGTGAACTCCTTGGGCATGACGGCGTAGAGCTGCATGATCAGCCGCTGATTGGGCTTGAGCCCCTTGGTGCGCCGCAGGACTTCGCGCGCTACCGGGTCACCGTTGGTCGTCACTGGTCCCCCTTTACGAACCTGGGCCGCTGCAGTTCCCGAAGCCCGGGAATGTCCGGCGGGTTGTAGGCCCGGATCGCCTCGCGCTGCTCCACTGAGGTCAGCTGGCTCGCGAAATACGGGCTGACCTTGTAGAACCGCTGGCGGCCGAACTTATCCGCGAAGAAGAGGAGCCGCCGGCTGACCAGCTTGCGGACGATGCGGCCCAGGGCGTCCGGCGATGTCCCCGTCCGTTGGCCGATGTGCGCGGTGGTCTTCATGACCGGCTCCCCCGGGCAGGGCGTGGCGCCGACGAACCACATGAAGATGCGGAACTCGCGGTCGGTCAACCCTCCCTCCTCTTTGGGGACGGCTGCCAGCGCTTCCAGGCGTTCGTTGTCGATCGTGCTGTAGCCGCCGATGTAGCCGAAGCGCGTATGCGGTTCCCGGCCGTGGGCACCGCTCTCCCCCGGTTGCTGCGCAGAGCGCGCCATACCGTCTCTCCGGTCTTCGGGCTACATGAACTATGAGTACATGCACACCCTAGCCCGAGCCAGGATCCCTGAACTCCCGCGACATGTACTCATGGTTCATTCCTACCGTTCTGGGGAGCCGGATATCCAGACTCCAGGAGCGGCATAACGCGGTTCCGAAAGCGGCATATCCGATCTTGGGAGCGGCATCGTCCAGCGAAAACTGCAGGTCAAGCCAGGTGAGGGCGTGTCCCTCTCTCCTTGCTGTACAGGAGCTGCAGAGCCAGGGGCGCTGATCCGTCAATCCGTTCAGCATTTCCATCGCGCGCCCGGTGCGTCGTGCGTGTCGGACCCAACCCCGCTGTCCCCGGCCTGTGATGCTCAGCCGACGAACGCCAGCCCCTGCGGCGCCACAGGGGCGTGGCGGCGTACGGAGGTACGGAGCCGGGCGGCCGGCCACGGCCGAACGGCGGCCCTCGCCCCGGTATCAGCCACGCCTCCATGTCTTTGTCCGTCACGGTCCGCGCCACCCGGGACGCAGCTCCGCTGGTGCTGTCCACGGCCCGCACGTGAGCACGGCGCCGCACGCGAAGCCTGCTCAGCCACCCCGCCCCGGCTCACGAGCGCCAGCCCCGGCAAGACGCGCGGGGACGAGCGTCAGCACAGGCTGTCCGACCGGCATGGAGGGACAGCCGCACGCCGGACAGACTGGTCCGCGAACGCAGTCACAGCGGGGGGTGGACCTTTCCCTTCAAGCAGCTAAGGCCCCCCTGCGGCCGTAGCGTGGCGCTCCCGGCTCCAACTGCGCCGGGTCCGCGCTGACGCGGCCGCAGCTGGGCTTGAGCTACGCCTCATCCGCCCTATTGTCGACGGCGCTCGGCATGCCCAGCTCGGCGAGGAGTCTGGCGCGCTCTTCGGCAGTCCGCATCGGGCCCGTGTGCGGCTGTTCCCTCCACGACGGCGGAGAGCCAGCACCCTCGGGCTGCGCGTATACCTCGGCGAGCTTCGCCTCAAGTTCGGCCTGCGGGTGGGGGGCGCCGGCCATCGGGTCGTCGGTGTTGTAGTCGGCCGGGATCTGCTTGACGATGACGGTCGTCTCGTAAGGCTCGTCAACCCAGTCGCCATGCGAATACCAGCCACCCGCGAGGAGTGCGGCGAGGGCCTCGGCCTTCGCCTCGTCGCGGTCGCCTCCGGACGGAACGTCGAGGGTTTCCTCCAACTCGAGGTCCGCGGTGACGTCGACTTCCCAGTAGCCCTCGCAGGCCGGGGCCGGGTCACTCTCGCCGACTCGTTCGTCGGCCTGAACAGTGAGATACATCTGGGGGCCCTCGACCCAGGTCAGATGGGCGCGGTGCTGGACGTCGGCCATGGTGATGGTTCCCTTTCGCGGCGGTACGGGGCGTAGTACGCACCCGCGCACGCGGGAGAATTCAGCTCCCGGACCGTGAGGTGAGGGGGCCGAAGGGCTACAGCAGCCGAAATACCGTGCAGGCGAGGCTGTTTCGCTGCTCGCCCCGGGCCGCGAGGCCGTCCCGAGGCGCATCCCCTGAATCAGGGGTGTCAGCGGAAGGCGGCGCCTCGGCCTTCCACGACACAAACGCTAGCAGCCCCAGGAGCGGACGTTCAGGCAACTTCGAAGGCTCCCCGGGGCCGGAGCTTGGGGCGCACCCTAGAAGGGTTCAGCCGCCCGCAGGAGGTACTGCGGCAGGTAAGGGGACTCCACGCGGACAGCCCAGCCGCGGCGGCGGGCGTGGCAGACCAGCGCGAGGACGTCGAGGTTGACGGAGACCCCGGGATCGTCGGAGCGGTCAGCGACCTCGTAGTACGCGCGGTGGGCTTCGAGCGCGTCGGCCAAGGCCAGGTTGAAGCTCTCCTCGTCGCCCTCCACCAGCTGCGAGAGCAGCACGGTCGGCGGCATCGCGAAGCCCCAGTCCTTGGCCTGCTCGTGCTTCTGCAGCGCCCGCTCCGCGGCGGCCTCGGGATCGGTGCCCTTCAGGTAGGCGTGGATGGCCTCGCGGTACTCGGAGAACGCGGAGCCATCCGGGCGGGCGAAGGTGGGGCCCGTGAGGACCAGAGGGGCGAGGTCCTCCCGTGCGCCGGTGATCAGGGCGAAGGCGGTGGCCGTCTGCCAGCGCCCGGCAGCGGCATCCTCGCCGCGCTTCGCCTGGTAGCGCAGCGTGCGGCCGTCGACGTTCACCTCGACCTCGGTGCCCGGCTCCGCCATGGCGATACGGAACAGCGCCGCCCCCGCGCGCGAGGCCAGCCGAAGGGTGGCGATCTGGGCGGCCTCGGTGTCGCCGGGATTCCCCGCCCGCCACTGGAAGAGACGCTCCTGATCATCCATCACGCTGCCGAGGCGCCAGACGGCGAGGGGCTCCCCGTCCGCGGGGGCGAACGCCTCCCGCAGGTCCTCCTCGTACATGGCCTCGACCCGCGGGATCCCCTCGCGCTCACAGACCGGCCGCTCCACCACCAGCGGACCGGCGGCGAGCGCGGCGACCGCGTCCGGCCGCCGGTTACACCCAAGCCCTCCGACCCGGGGACCCTGGGTCTCGAAGCCGGTGACCAGCGCGTGCGGGAGGTAGTCGGTTTGAACGGCGGGTGCCCAGCCCAGCGTCCGGTACGCGATCGCGGCCAGGGCGAGGGGCACGAGCGGGAGCAGGCTGCTCGGGGAGGCCGCCTGCCCGTGCAAGGCGCTGTGGCGGACCAAGACCTCGGCCAGCGCGGCGTCAAAGCCCTCCCGGTCCTCGGCGGCCAGCGCCCGCAGCGCCCTCAGCGCCAGGCCGTCCGGCCGGTCCAGGAGGGGCTCGCCCGTCTCCGCCGCACGGGTACGGACCCGGTCCAGAGCCGCGTCGACGGCAGCCAGCTTGGCCTGCGCACTCGGCGGGTACTCCCCGTCGCCGGCGTCGTCCAGGGCCACGGCCGTCAACCCCGTGGCGAGCTCGCAGACGGGCGTGCCCTCTACTTTCTCGGCGAACTTCTGCCGGGCGAAGGTGAACTCCTCGCCGTGCCACTTGGCCGTGTCCCTGAGGACCGACAGGCAGAGCGCGTCGATCCACTCCCAGGGCGTCACGCTCTCCTCGGGTGCGTCATCACCCGGGTCGTAGCTCATGCCGAAGTTCACGTACTCCAGGAAGACGTTGAAGCTGCAGTGCGGGTGGTACGCCGCGTAAGCGACGGCGCCGGCCGCGGCCTCGGAGGCGTCCTTGAGGGCGGCCCTGGCCTCCAAGGTGTCGAGATCGGGCGTCTCGACGGACAAGGCGCCCAGGTACTCGAGGAACTCGTCGGCGATCGACTGCCACTCGTAGGGGGCCATCCGGCCGCCCCGCGACATGGACCGCACCTGGCCCCCGATGCGGTTGGTGAAGTCCTCGCGCGCTGCCGACACGGCAGCCTCGCCCACCTGGTGACGCTCTATTCGCACTTCCCCGCTCCTTGATCGATCTCTGCCACAGCCTAGGTGTGGGATCTGACAGGCCGGCGAAGCGCTGTGTCTGGGCCCGGGCCGCCCCGCGCCGCCCCCTGGGAGCCCTCGGGCCAGGGGCGGGGTGTCAGCACAGAAGGTGGCGGCCGTAGGGGACGAGGTTGGGGTGGAGAGGCTTGTCGCAGACCTCGCAGTGCGGCTTGGGTGGCTTGAGTGTCGGAGCTGTGGTTGCTGGGGGCCGAGGACGGCGCTGCACGGACCGGCCGGGAAGGCGTGGTGCCTGACGGTCGGACCGGCCTTGGCGAGCGAAGCGCTCCAGCGCAGCGCGGCCTGCTTCGTTGGCACGCTGGCGAGCGAGTTCCCCGATCTTGCGGTGAGCCTCGCGCAGCTGCTCCTGGACCGCCTGGGGCAGCGAGGCGCCGCGCCGATCAAGACCAAGGTCTTGCAGTGAGAAGCTCGTCTTCTCCGTGGCGTCCAGCGCGCAGGGCGGATGGTGCGGGGCGAAGACCGCGAAGCCGGGGAGGCGCCACCACTGGTAGGGGCGTACGTGGGGCCGGGCGACCAGCGTGGTGACCTGAGGGGCGGAGGGGTCGAGGAACCACACGGGCAGCCCTTCGGCGAGAACCGCATGCGGCACCTGGAGGCCGGGCCGCCAGAACCAGACGTCGTGGATGTTCTGGGCTGCGTAGTCGCGATGCCGGGCCTGGAACTGACCGTCCGTGAGCAATTCCTTCTGTACTTCCAGGGCTACGCGGCTGCCGTCGGTGAGAGTGACCAGCACGTCGGCGCGACGTTCACGCCGGGGCGTCCACTGCTCGATCTGGACAGCCTCAACGCCGGGCACGTCGTGGGCCCACCGTGCCAGGACGTGCTTGGAGTTCAGGTGCCACACGCTCTCGGGGTGGTGTCCCGCGAGAGGGGCCTGACCGGGCGGGTGAGCGAAGTGCATGCGGACCTGTCCACCGAGGCGGCCCCGGACCACGAGCGGGATCCGGGTGCCCTGAGGAGCGTCGATGCCGCGGAAGCAGTAGCAGCAGATGAGGGTGGAGTCGCCGTACGGATAGCCGCGGGTGCGCCAGTAGTGCGCCGGCTGCTCTGAGACGTGGACCTCGCGGCCGGTGTGCAGGTCGAAGCCGACCACCAGCAGATCCGTGTTGCCGTCCACCCGCCCTCCCCCATGGGATGCACCTGACATCCCTGCCGAGCATGAAAGGCGCGTGCACGCCGCCGCCGTGGCCTCCCGTCCCACGGTCGGATATCTGCCGGCCTTCCTGCCCGGCGGGCCGTCCCGGCCTGCCACGCCCGGGCGGCGGGCAGCGCGCGGGCGGCCGCGCTCTCCCGTGGCAGCGTGCCCGCATGTCCGAAGATCTCCAGGCCCGCGAAGAGGAGCTTGTCCGGCTCTTAGCGGCCACCCGCCGTGCGGTGGCCGACGGAGCTGGGCAAAAAGAAGTCCAGGCGTTGCGCAACGAGTCCGAGCGAGCCTTCAACCAGTGGAGGATCGAGACGTCCCTCGCACTGCACCGGACTGTCGAGCAACCCGCCCCCCGCACCGAGCGAGCCATCGAGTCCGGCGGTCAGGCACCGCGCACCGTGCGGGAGAAGGTATATGCCGCGCTGCTCATTCTCGGTACACCGGCCAGCTCCACCCTTCTCTCCCAGGCCTACGGGGCGTTCCATGATGACGATCTGGCCGTGGGCAGCATGCGGTCGCTGCGCGAGGGCGAGCGCAATTCGCACCAGGTCTCGCAGCGGCCCTACTTCGTGTGTCCCGTGCTGACCAGCGACCTGCAGGCGGCGAAGGGGTACTACGCCTTGAGTACCTGGCCGTTGGAGCAGCGGATCATGACCCCCCACAGCGCACAGCTGTGGCAGCTGCAGGCAGTGGCGAACGTCGCGGCCACGGTGCAGTCGGACCTCGATTCAGGTCAGGGTGTCTCGCAGCCCGCGCTGCAGTTTCTCCACACGATGGCGGCCGCGGCCGGGCTGTACAGCGGCAGACCGGAGACGCTTGAGGCCCAGGCACACCGGCGCATGGCCCCCCTGCGTGCCGACCACCGGGCCTACAGCACCGAGGTGGCGGGGCGCGCGCAGGCGCTGCCCGAAGCGGGTCAGCTCTTCGGGAAGGGGGCGGTGCGTCTGAACCATGCCCAGACCGCAGCACTGTGGGGGCTGACCCGCGAATCGGCTGAGCGTGTGAAGGCGATGGACGCCGACCGGCCGGCCCCGGCCGCCGCAGCGTCTCCGGTGGCCGGACCGCTTATCCCGGAACAGGCATCCGTGCGGCACAACGCTGCTCCTTCCCCTCAGCAGGGACGAGCGGGCGCTGTCACGCGGTGACCGACGGCCTGCGGGGACGGCGGCCGCGCGTAGGGGCGCCGGTCAGGCCGCGGCCACGGCCGGAAGGCGCAGAGCCTGTCGGAGTTCACCCGCCAGTTGGGCGGCTGCGGCAATGCCCGCACGTCCCGGGTTGTCCCGTACGGCCCGGATGAACGCGGAGCCCACGATGGCCGCGTCCGCGAACTGTCGGAGACGGGCGGCTTGCTCAGGCCGTGAGACACCGATTCCGGCACCAACCGGCAGGCTGGTCAGTGTCCGTAGCCGATGGACGAAGGACGGCAGTGACGCGCTCAGGGAGCCAGTTGTGCCGGTGACTCCGGAAGTGGCCGGGGCGTAGAGCATGCCGCCTGCGGCCGCCGCGATGCGACGTAGCCGCTCGTCACTGGCCGTTGGCGCGACGACGAAGACCGTGTGCAGTCCGACCCGGCGTGCTTCGGCGAGCCAGGGGGCGGCCTCGTCGATGTTCAGATCGGGCAGGATCACTCCCGCCGCGCCGGCCGCGGCGAGTTCCTCCGCCGCACGCCGCAGCCCATAGCGATACAGGGGCTGGTAGTAGCCCATCACCAACACGTGCGTGATGGGCGCGAGGGAGCGGACGGTCTCCATGAGGTGGCGGACGGTGAACCCGGCGGCCAGCGCCTGGGCTCCGGCCTCCTGGATGACGGGACCGTCCATCATCGGATCGGTGTAAGGCCAACCCACCTCCACGACGTCTGACGCGAGGGCGAGTTGGTGCAGGAGGTCCAGGCTGGTGGCACGGTCGGGGTACCCGGCCGGAAGGTAGGCGCCCAGCAGCGGGCCGCGAGCGCGGAAGGCGGCGTCGAGCGCCAGTGCCGCGCGGCCGGGGGCGTGCGGCGGGTGGACGGGCATCAGGCGGCGGCCCGGCCGTCTGCCTCGCCGATGGTGGCGTGGACGGTGGAGAGCGCCCGGTCCAGGTATCGGCGACACAGAGCCGGCGTGTCGGCGGTCACCACCAGGTGCGCCAGGCGTGCGGTGTCACCGTCGGCCGGGGCGGCGAGGCTGACTCCGGGCTGTTGCTCGAGCACGGCCCGATCGCACCAGGTGCGGGTGGGCAGAGTGCGGTCCACGGTCAATGACCCCAGCTCTCCGGCGGTGTGGGGGTAGCGGAAGCCGATCGCGGCCGCGCGCAGATGGCCGGGGCGCAGGTCGGGCACGAGCCCCATGGCCAGGTCGGCGGCGGCGGCCACCAGGTCGATGCCCGTGGCGAGACGGACCAGGTGCGGGATCAGGTCGTCGGCCAGGCATGGCGTGACGGTGGTGACCTTCGGCCCGGAGGCGGTCAGCCGTACCGTGACGTGGGAGACGCCGTGGGTGATGCCGAGCGCCTCAAGAGCCTCGACCGCGGTCGCCTCGGCTGCGTCGGTGACCGGGGAGCGCAGGGCGGGCGCGACGAGCCGGTCGGTGACCTCGAAGGCCTCGCCCCGCTGGGTGTGAGTGACGGCGGCCACGACATGGCGGCCGGGGACGGAGACCACTTCGACGCCGACCTCGGGGCCGTGGTGGTACTCCTCGGCGAGCAGGCCCGCGCTCTCGGTGCCGTGGCGGGCGGCCGCCCGCGCGGTGAACGCGTAGGCATCATCGAGCTGTTCGTGCCCGCCCACCCGGATCGCGCCCGCGCGGCCGTTGCCGCTTCCCGCGATGGCGGGCTTGAGGACGAGGGGGTAGCCGAGGTGCTCTGCGGCGATCCGGAGCTGGCCGATCTCGCCGACCGGGACCCAGCGGGCCGAGGCCACTCCGTGGGCGTCGAGCACGGCGTGGGCCGCCGCCTGGTGGCGGCTGGCGCGTACGGCCGCCGGATCCAGTCCTGCGGTTCCGAGCAGCTGGGCTATGGCCGCGGCGGGGGCGGTGGCAGCCGGGTTCCAGGTGAGCACTCCCCCGATGTCGTGGGCGGCCGCCAGGCTGCTGGCGGCGGCGTTCAGCGCGGCGGTGTCTCCGAGGTCGCTCACCTGGTGGTCGGTCAGGAAGGGTTGTTGCCAGGTGGGGACGGTGTCGTCGATGAGGAGGATGCGGTAGCGGGCGGCCAGGGACTTGAGCGCATCCTGCCGGTAGTGCCTCTCCCCCGTGCCGATCAGGAGCAGGGCCGGGGCGCCCTCGGGGGTGGCCTCGTGTGCGGTCATGTGCACTTCCTCGGGGTCAGGGGCGGCCGAAGGCGTCGAGCGCGGTGTTCAGTTCCCGCAGGCTGCTGATGACCCGGGGGTGGAGGGTGGTGAGGTAGACGGCCGTGGTCAGCGGGACGGGGGTGAAGCCCATCCGGCGCTTGAACTGGTAGTGGCCGCGTCCGGCGTCCAGGACGCGGGCGCCGGTGGCGGCGGCGTGGCGGATGCTCTCGGCCAGCAGCCATCCCAGGGTGTGGTCCCCGCGTCGGCCGTGCGCGACGGTCTCGGCCCACAGGTAGAGCGTGGTGCCGTGGCGGAATCCCAGGAAGGCGCCGGCGAGGGTGCCGTCGGCTTCCTCGGCCAGCAGGGCGAGGGCGCCGGGGATGCGGGGCAGGGCGGTGAGCATCGCCAGGCTGTACAGGGTGGGGCGGCTCTGCCTTCGGGTCTCGTCCTGGTGCAGGGCGTGGATGGCGGGCAGGACCGGTGGGAGCGCGGCACCGGTCACCGTGCGCAGGACCAGTCCGGCATCGGTGCCGCGGCTGTGCTGCCGCTGGAGTTCGGCGCGGGCCTGGCTGGTGGGGATGCGGGCGGTGAACTCCGCGAGACCGGCGCCGATCGGGGTGCGGTGGGCGTAGAAGAGGCGTGCCTGGGCGTCGGGGGGCCGGATCCGTGTCCACTGCTCCAGCTCGACGGGTGCCAGGTTGGGCACCAGAAGGGCCTGGGCGTCGCATTCCTGGGCGAGTTGGCGGCCTCGGTCCACGGCCTCGGCCAGGACCAGGGCGGAGGCCCCGGGCAGTCCGCCGTACTGGCTGTAGAGGCTGGGCGCGTACACCACGGGGCCGGAGAACACGGGGGTGCGGCGGTGGGTGTCGCTCTCCAGGGCCTTCCACAGCGGGCTGTTGTCGGAGAGCTGGTAGGAGAGCCGGTGGGTGCGCTGGCCGTCAGAGAGCAGCAAGTGCCGGTGCGCCAGCACTGATTCGACCTGTGGGCTCTGCCAGGCCGCTGCCCACTGCCGGCTGTGGAAGGGGGTGACGGCGGGCCGGTCCTCGGGCAACGAGGCGATGGTGCGATGCCAACGGGCGCGGACGAGGGAGGACGGCGAGGCGACGGTCATCAGAGCTCTCTCGGGCGATGGGCGTGGGGCGGGTGGGCCGGAGGAGGTGCCCGCCTCCTCCGTCCACCCGCCAGTGCGCCTCGCGTCAGGTCGGGGCGCGCAGCCAGTCTGAGGAGCGGGCCCGGGCCGGGGCGAGGCATCTGGCCGAGGGGGGCTCTCTGCTCCCGCCTGGCGGTGGACTTGTTGGCCTTGGTCCCGTCAGGCGGGAGGCACGGGACCGCTCGGCGCCCTCATCCGGCTCCGCCTCAGCAGCGGCGAGCTCGCGGGGAGCTTACGAAACCCCGGCTCTCACCAACCGGTGGTCCTCCAGATGGGCGCGCAGCTGCCGACCGCTCTGCCAGGCGAACTGCCGTGCCGCTCCCTCCAATCGATCATGGTGCGGGGAGCGAGTCATCTGCTCTCCGTGCTGGCGGTAGTGGTACGTCACCACCGGCAGCAGTGCGCCGGCGCTGAGCGCGGTCAGCGCGTAGACGTAGATGAAGTCCTCGCCCTGCGGCAGACCGCCGTGTCCGCAGGCAGCCTGCACGAGCTCACGGCGGGCGATCATCTGGGTCTGCCCGAGCGGGATGGTGTCCTGAGGGGTCGGCCAGTACGTCCACACCGCGCCGGCTTCGTGGATGCCGGGCGGTGTGGGGCATCGCCAAACACGGGTCGCCCCGTCGGGGAAAAGATCGGCCGACCAACCTGCCACCCAGCCCAGGTCGTGTTCGAGGGCGTAGTCGTGGCGCACCGCGAAGGCCTCTGCGGTGAAGGCGTCGTCATCGTCGGCGTACTGGACCCAGTCGCCTTCGGCCAGGTTGAGCGCGAGGTTTCTGGCGCCGGCGGCACCGACCTTGGGCAGCTCCAGGATCTTCACCCGCCGGTCCCTGGCCAGGGAGCGGGGCACCCGGTCTGGATCTGCTCCGTCGAGCGCCAGGACAAGCTCCCACTCGACCGTCTGGACGTCGAGGCTCGCGTGGAAGAGCTCCAGGTAGGGCAGCCGGTTGGGCAGCAGGCGGGTGGGGGTGATGACGCTGATCTGTGGGGTGCGGGACACGGCGGGGTCAGCTCCAGGTCAGAGGGCGGGATGAGGTGAGGACGATGGTCTTCAGGGGCGGCAGGGGCGCGCCGGGGCGGGTGGACCAGTCGCCGATGAGGGCCGAGGGCCGCAGCGCGATCACTCTCAGGTGGGCGGGGAGCTGGTCGGCGAAGGCGGCGAGCTGCTCCTCGGTGATGTCCGGCGGGCAGTCGAGGGACGCGGCGGCCAGCCGGTGCGGTGCCACGTCCTCGTCGGCGGCTGGGCCGCACCAGCGCAGCGAGAGCGTCTCGCCCGCCCCGCGGGTGCGGCGCGGCAGCCCGGGGCCGGGGGCGTGCCAGCCGCCGGGGGCGAGCACGAGGACCGGGAAGATCGCGCCGAGCCCGTAGTGGGCGGCCTGGACCGGCCTATGCAGGAGTGGCATGGGGAGCTGGTTCTTTCGGGTCGGGGGTCAAGGGGCTGCGGCCGGGCGTGGCCAGATCGAATCGGGTGATCGCGAAGCGGAAGAGGGCGTAGTAGACGACGGCGTAGACGGCGCCCACGACCAGCAGCAGGACGGGCCGGGTGGAGATGGACCAGTTGAGGCCAAGGTCGAGCAGACCAGCGGAGAACAGGAATCCGGCGTGCACGCCAAGGAAGTTGGTGATGGCCAGACTCAGGCCGGTCAGGATCGCGTGGGCGAGGTAGAGCCGCACTGCGGTGAACGCGAAGCTCAGCTCCAACGGCTCGGTGATCCCGAAGGCTGCCGACAGCAGCGCGCCGGACAACAGCAGCGAGGCGGTCGCTTTGCGGTCACGGGGAGTCGAGTGCCACATCGCCAGTGCGGCGGCGGGCAGCCCGAAGATCGCGACGGGGAAGAAGCCCGACATGAACAGGCCCGCCTGTGGGTCGTGGGCCGTGAAGAAGCACGGGATGTCGCCGGTGACCCCTCCCTGACACCGGCCGGCGACGTACCAGACCAGGGTGTTGGGGATGTGGTGCAGGCCCAACGGCAGAAGTGCGCGGTTGACGAACCCGAACAGGCCCCCGCCCAGCACGCTGTTGGCGGATATCGCCTCGGCGAAGCCGGTCAGGCCACGGTCCACCCAGGGGTAGACGAGGCCGAGCAGAGCCCCGCCGGTCAGGGCCGCGACGAGGAGGACTGCGTACCCGGCGAAGGCCGGGAGGCGGCGTCGGTCGACCGCCCACCTCCACACGGCAACGGCCAGCAGTCCGGCGAGGATGCCGGTCAGTGCGCCGTAGGGCCAGCGGGCGGGGGCCATGCTCGCTGCGGCCGGGCCGTCCAGCGGATGCCACACCAGTACGGTGCGCGCGATCACCAGGTAGCTGATGATGGCGGCGAGGACCGGGCCCGCGGCTTCGGAGGCGGACCGGCCGCGGGCGGTGCCCAATGCGATGCCGGCGGCGAACAGCAATGGCAGGAAGTCCATGACCGCGCCGCCCGCCGCCGAGAGCATGACCGCCACCCGGTGCCAGGAGTCGAAACGGCCGAGCAGGTCGTCCTGGCCCAGGCGCAGCAATAGACCGGCTGCGGGCATGGCGGCGATCGGCAGGGCCAGCCCCTGGCCCATGCGGCGCAGCCGCCCGCCCCCGGAGGGGTCCTCGGTGTCCGTGCCCGCCGAGCGCGGTGGCGTCCTTCTGTCCGGGGACTGGCTTGGTGCGGTCGCGGTCGGCACGCCCGGAGGCTCCTTCGCAGGCAGGGGGAACAGGCGGGAGGGGAGGGGGCGCTGGCGGGTCACAGGATGAGGAGCTGGGCGGCCTTGGGGGCGGTGCGCCGGAGGGTGAAGTACTCCTCGGGCGAGCCGACCAGCACCGGGACGGTGCTCAGCGCGCTGTTCCAGTCGATCTTGCTGGGTAGCGGGCGCACCACGGCGGTGACCTCGGGCAGCGTGCGGCCGGGCGGGCGGCGGCTGGGGGTGACCACGAGACCGCCGGCCATCCAGTCAGCGCTCGCCGTCTCGATGTGGCAGACCACGCCGGTGTGCTGGTGGCCCCAGCGGCGGGCGGCCTCCAGCAGCCGTCCCAGAGGGGCGGCGGTCCGCCCGTCCGGGCGCGGGGTGTAGGGGGTCGAGGCGCGGGCGGCCTCGGTGAGGGCACCGTCGGTGGCAGCCAGTGTCCGCAGGTGCTCTGCTTCGGCGCGCACGTCCTGGCCGCGAGCCCAGCCGGTGAAGCGGTGGCCCGGCAGTTCGGCCTGGACGGTGGTGTGGACCAGGCGGCCGGTCAGCAGGTCCGCCAGCAGGGCGGGCACGGGGACCGGTTCGGGCGGCGCCCAGGTGCAGTGAACGACGTGGTCCCAGTCCGGTCCGCAGGGGCATGCCTGCCGCGTCAGTGTCTGCACGGCGGCGGGCGCGGTCCACGGGGCGCCCGGGTGAGTTGGGGGCGCAACGCGTACTGCGGGCACCATCGTCAGCCACGGTGGATCCTGCGCGTCAGGGGTGAACCACACGATGTTCAGACCGCGTTGGTGCGCGTGCGCGGTCCGCTCGCGGATCTCCTGGCCGCGGGCCGCGAGCGGGGGGATCTGCAAGACGGTGCGGCGCCCGTTCGAGGATGTCACCAGGACGTCGGCGGCCCAGTTCATCCCGGGCAGGGGAACATCGGGCTCGGCTCGATGCCCGGTGTCGCGAGCGGCGTCGGCAAGGGAGTCGGCCAGAGTGCGGTGAAGGTGCGTGAGGGCGGCGGGGGCAGTCATCGAAATCATCTCCGGTCAATGGGCGCCGGTGACGGTGTAGCCGAAGCCCAGGACCTGGGCGCTGCCTTGGGCGGGCAGGTAGGCGGCGGCCTGGCCGTGGAACTCGTCGGTGATGACGGGACCCGCCTTGGCGCCGAAGAGGGCTTCCACCGGGCTGGGGTCGACCTGCAGGCCCGGGCGGGTCACCATCACCTCCATTGTGTGCGCGAGCGGCACCAGGGTGAGTACGCCCTCACGGGTCTTGAGCGCGTAGATGGCGTGGGAGGTCTTGGCGGGGAAGAACTTCTTGGCTCCGCCCTTGGGCCCCACTTCCTTGTCCCGCTCGGTGTAGATCTTCAGGGCGGCCTCGGCGGACTCGGTGGTGCGGTCCAGGCCGGTGCTCTTGTCCCGGCCGCCGGTGGCGTACAGGTCCTCGAAGGCGGCCGTGACGTCGACGGGTGCCAGCGGTCCGCTCTTGGCCGCCGGGTCGGCGAGGAGGGCCAGCACGTCGGGGCTGGTCTGCGGAAGGGGCGGCTCGGTGTCCAGGCCGTGGACGGAGGCCGTCAGCTTGAAGCCCGCGCCATCGGGGCTGTCGAAGACCACCAGCGACGGCTCCTTGCTGATCTTCCCGCCGTGGTCGGCGTAGGCGCACATCAGGAACCAACTGGCCTTGCCCTGCTCGGGGATGAAGTAGGTGCGCTGGGCGTAGGTCCAGGCGTCGGCGTACTCCTTCTTCTCCTTCTCGCTGTAGATGGGCCACTGCTTGAAGTCGGCCCGGCTCTGCTCGTAGGTCGCGCCGTCCTCCACCGTGCAGAGTTGGGCGGCGTCCTGCTTGGCGTTGGCGGCGTTGTTGACCTGCTGGTAGCGGTCGAGCTGGTCTGCCTGCTGGACCGTGAGCAGCGGCTTGGCCTGGGTGGGTGACGGGGCGGGCGTGGTGGTTCGCGAGGGCTGGGGCGCGGAGGAATCGGTACTGCAGCCGCCCAGGACCAGGACGAGCCCGGTTGCGGCAGCCGCCGTCCCGATGTGCAGACGTCGGGTGGGAGAAGGGCGCGCTGGCATGATCGGGGCTCCTTGGTCCATGTTCTGGAAGCGGCTCGCTCCACCCTGATCACGCACGTTCGGCCCGCGACAATGCCCGCTGGCCAGGCGCTTTGCACGCTCCCGCCCTGCGGAAGGAAACCCCTGCACGGGGCCCGCGGGGCGGGCCCGCTGTCGTCCGTGTCCCACGGCCCTGCCGTTCCTCGGCGGCCCGGCGGCTCGTGCGCCCCCGAGAATCAGCCCGGTCGTGAAGAGGCCGGCCACAGGATCGGTGGTGGGCGGGCGCACCGTGGCACACCGTGGGGTGGGACGGAAAAAGCGATGGTGTTGCGTGGGGCGGGAGCAGTGCACAAAGTTCGCACGCGGCGCCCCTGCCTGCGCTCTGGCGCGGGCACGCTGTGCCCTTCGAGCAGCAGCTGGAGGAGGCGCAATGGCGGACGATCCCATTTACTTCGTGATCACCACCGGTCCGGGCGGGGAGAGTACGGAGTACGTCAGCCAGCGCCCCCTGGACGCTGCCCTGCACGTCCTGCGGGCCGATCGGCGGGGAGAGGCCTTCCAGGTCTTCACGGTCGACGAGCGGGGAGCGCGCACGGCGTCGCTGGCCGAACTCGCCGCTCCCGCGCCCTCCTCCGGCTTCGTGGCCGACATGTGGCGCAACGCCCAGGCGTCCTGGCTGCGCTACCACCTGGACCTTCCGAACGCTCTCAAGTCGCCCTGGGGGCCTGACGCCCAGGGGGCTGCGGCCCAGTGGGCGGCGGTCTTCCGCGCTCCGCTCCCGGACGGCATCGAGGAACACCCGGAACTCGCTGATCTCTCCGGACCCGACCGGGAGCGCCTGCGCTCACGGGTGGACGAGTTGCTGCCGCTGCTGGAGCACGAGAACCAGTGGCGTTCCCCGGGGCGCGCCTCCCGGCAGGAGTGGGCAGCCCGGGACTACCAGCAGGCGTGGCGGCAGCTGAACGAGGCCGCCAGGCAGGCACCCGCTCTGAGGAGCACGGCGGACTTCTTCCTCGGTATGGCCCTGGACCGGGATACGCGGGCGGGCCGCGTCGCCGGCTTCCTGGGCACGGATCACCCCGGCCTCGAACAGTGGGCACGGGTCGCCTACCTGTCCACCCCCGAGCAGGTCGCCGAGGCGGACCGGCTATACGCCCGCTTCACCCCGGACGCCGATCCGCTGACCGAGGAGGAACAGGCCTGGGCGGAGCACTGGCCGCGCGAGCGGCAGCGCACCCGCTCAGCCGACTACCTGCCGGACGCCGAGGAGGCCCAGCGGGAGTACTGGCAGAACAGCCAGACCTACTGGACGGCCGCCGAGGAGCAGGAGAGCGCCCAGTACGCGGCCTTCGCGTTCCTCGCCGAGCACCATGAGGAGATCACCACCCGGGCCCCGGCAGGTGCGGGCGAGGGTGTGGTGGCCCAGGCCCGCCGCCTGCTGCGGGCGGCGTTCCCCAGCGAACAGCAGGCTCGCCGGGACGTGACCCTCCAGCTCGGCGCGCTCGATGCGCTGCTCGACGTGCCGGAGGCGCCCGATCAGACCTACGAGCTGGGCCAGCACGGGCAGGTGTGGATGGCGCTGGGCCGGGTTGAGGAAGCGTTGCGGGCCCTGACCTGGAACCAGACGGAGCCCGACCCGGAGCCCGGGACGGCCCCGGCCCCGGAGCCGCCGCTGCTGCGCGTCGGGCCCGACGGTGGCCCGTACGCGGTGACCGCCGATCCGCGGAAGGCCCTGTCGGCCTGGACGCAGCGGCACCGGCCCGGGCCGGACACCCTGTTCCCCGCGAACCCGGCCCGGATCGAAGAGAGCACGGCGGGCGGCCGGTGGCGGGAGCGCACCCCACGCAGCCTGGTCGAACAGGTCCGCAGCACCGCATCGGGACCTGATGAGCACTGGGAGGTGGACCGGGAGCTGGCGTTGTGGCTGCTGGCCGACGAACCCGAGGGGCTGCACCCGGAGGAGATGGGCGCGCGCTGGAGCAGGTACTTGGGCGAGGTGCCGCCGCGGGGCCCGGTCCTGGCCTGGGTGCTCCGGCTTTCCGGGGCGGATGCGAGCGCGGATGTACTGGCCCGGATCCAGCAGGGCGCCGCCGAGGAGCGGGCCATGATCGACTGGGCGCTCGACTTCACCCGCCAGCGGCGGGCCGTCTACCGGCCTGAGGGCGAGCGGGAGGAGGCGGCCGCGCTGGCGGCGATGGACGACGCCGAGCTCGAGGCGTCCTATCCCGGGCAGACAGGCGACGAGTTGGGGGCGCGGCCCGTACCCCCGCCGCGGGCCACCATCCTGGCCTCAGCGACGATCGGTGACACCCGCTATGCGCACGCGGAGTTCACCCGGCCGCCCCGGCGCGCGGTCATCGTCTACTCCGACGACGGATTCCCCTCCCCCTACCCGCTCGCCAGCAGCCGCCTCACCGACACGGACGTGCTGTTCGCGGAGCTGACCTCGCCCGCCGGCCGGGCACTGGCGGCGGCCGAGGGAACCGGGACCGCGCAGCGGGCGGCGCTGGAGGCCGCCGGGCGGGCATGGGAGGTGGCACGGCGGTCCGAGGAGCGCGCCGATCGTCAGCTGGAGCTGTATGAGCTGGTCGAGCAGGCGCGAACCGGTGAGCTGGGCCCGGCCGTGTACGCGCAGCGGGCCGTCCAGGTGTGGGATGAGCTGTTCCCGCTGCTGGAGGGGCGCGGCCCGCTTGAGGCGGGCGGCCTGCGCCGGTGGTACTCGGTTCGGGTCGCCGGTGACGACACCGCGTCGACGTTGACGGCGG
>NZ_DATMVN010000731.1:0-6490 GCF_035563135.1 Streptomyces sp. | reverse complement strand
GCCGGCCCGCCCGCCGGACCACGGACCGCGGTGCCGCGTCCGGCACCGGCTACTGGTCGGCGGGCTCCGGGTCCTACCGTCCCGACCTCGTGGAGCTCGCGCTCGGCCACCAGGCCGCGCTGCCCGAGGTCCTCGGCCCGGCCGACGCCGCCGGGACGACGCCGGAGGGGCTGCTGATCTCGGCGGGCACGGGCGAGACGATGGCCGCGGCGTTCGGGCTGGGCGTCGCCGTCGGGGACGCCGTCGTGTCGCTGGGGGCCTCGGGCTCGGTCATGGCCGTGCACCACGAGGCGCTGTCCGACCCGACGGGGATGATCACCTCCTTCGCCGACGCGACGGGCATGCACCTGCCGGTGGTCCACACGTCGAACGCCGTGCGCGCGCTGCGCGGCACGGCCGAGATGCTGGGGGTGGAGGGGCTGGAGGAACTGTCCGCGCTGGCCCTGAAGTCGACGCCGGGCGCTTCAGGACTCGTCCTGCTGCCGTATCTGGAGGGTGAGCGCACCCCGCACCTTCCGCACACCGCGGGGACCCTGAGCGGGCTGCGGCGCGAGTCGATGAAGCCCGAGCACCTGGCGCGGGCCGCCTTCGAGGGGATGCTGTGCTCGCTGGCCGACGCACTGGACGTGCTGCGGGGCCGGGGCGTGGAGGTGCGGCGGGTGTTCCTGCTGGGCGCGGCAGCCGAGCTGCCCGCTGTGCAGGCGCTGGCGCCCGCGGTGTTCGGCACCCAGGTCGTCGTGCCGCAGCCCGCCGAGTACGCGGCACTGGGTGCGGCCAGGCAGGCGGCGTGGGCTCTGGGGGTCTCGCAGGGGACGCTCGATCCGCGTACTCCCCCGGCCTGGCAGGGTGCGGCGGCGCAGGTGCTGGAGCCGGGCGAGGAGCTCCCGGTGGGCCGGGCGGTGCGCCAGCAGTACGGGGCGACCCGGGACCAGATCCATCCCGGGGCGTTCGGCGGCAGCGCCTGAGGAGCGCGATCCCGGAATTTGACCGGGGCTTGGGCAAAAGCGTTGGCAGTGGTGGTCCGGAGTGCCGGAGTATGGACCGGCCTCTGCCCTTCGCCGACTCCGAGAGACGCGTGTGCTCATAAAACTCCTGCGGACCTATCTGGGTCCGTACAGACGTCCTATCGTGCTGCTGGTCCTGCTCCAGCTCCTGCAGACGTGCGCCAGCCTCTATCTGCCCAGTCTCAACGCGGACATCATCGACAACGGTGTCGTGCGGGGCGACACGGGTTACATCCTGGAATTCGGCGCCGTGATGATCGTGGTCAGCGCCGTCCAGATCGTCTGCAACATCGGGGCGGTCCACTACGGTGCCCGGACGGCCTCCGCGCTCGGGCGCGATGTGCGGGCGTCGGTCTTCGGACGGGTGCAGTCGTTCTCCGCGCGCGAGGTGGGACGGTTCGGGGCTCCCTCGCTGATCACCCGTACGACCAATGACGTGCAGCAGGTCCAGATGCTCGTCCTCATGGCGTTCACCCTGATGGTGTCGGCGCCCATCATGTGCGTCGGCGGCGTCATCATGGCGCTCGGCCAGGACGTCCCGCTGTCGGCGGTGCTGCTGGCCGTGCTTCCCGTGCTCGGTGTCTCGGTGGGCCTCATCGTGAGGAGGATGCGGCCGCTGTTCCGCACGATGCAGGAGCGGCTGGACACGGTGAACCGTGTGCTGCGTGAGCAGATCACCGGTAACCGCGTCATCCGCGCCTTCATCCGTGACCGCTACGAGGAGGAACGCTTCCGCGGCGCCAACACGGAGCTGACGGACGTCGCGGTGTCGACCGGCCGGCTGATGGCCTTCATGTTCCCGACGGTGATGACGGTGGTGAACCTGTCGTCCATCGCCGTGGTCTGGTTCGGCGCGCACCGCATCGACAGCGGCGGGATGCAGATCGGGGCGCTGACCGCGTTCCTCGCCTATCTGATGCAGATCGTCATGTCGGTGATGATGGCCACCTTCATGTTCATCATGGTGCCGCGGGCCGAGGTATGCGCCGAGCGCATCCAGGAGGTCCTGGAGACCGAGTCGAGCGTGGTGCCGCCCACCGCTCCGGTCACGGAGCTGCTCACCCACGGCCATCTGGAGATCCGGGGCGCGGAGTTCCGCTTCCCGGGCGCCGAGGAGCCGGTGCTGCGCTCGGTCGATCTCGTGGCACGGCCCGGGGAGACGACCGCGATCATCGGGTCGACGGGCAGCGGGAAGTCGACGCTGCTCGGGCTCGTACCTCGGCTGTTCGACGCGACGGAGGGCGAGGTGCTCGTCGGCGGTACGGACGTGCGGACGCTGGATCCGGTGCTGCTGGCGAAGACGGTGAGCCTGGTCCCGCAGAAGCCGTACCTGTTCTCGGGGACGGTCGCGACCAATCTGCGCTACGGCAACCCGGACGCGAGCGACGAGGAGCTGTGGCACGCGCTGGAGGTGGCGCAGGCGAAGGGCTTCGTGGAAGGGCTGGAGCACGGCCTCGACGCGCCGATCGCGCAGGGCGGCACCAATGTCTCCGGTGGTCAGCGGCAGCGGCTCGCGATCGCGCGGACGCTGGTGCAGCGGCCGGAGATCTATCTCTTCGACGACTCCTTCTCGGCCCTGGACTACGCGACGGACGCCGCGCTGCGCGGTGCGCTGTCCCGCGAGACGGCGGGGGCGACCGTGGTGATCGTGGCACAGCGGGTGTCCACGATCCGTGACGCGGACCGGATCCTGGTACTGGACGAGGGCCGGGTCGTCGGGACGGGCAGCCACCACGAGCTGATGGACGGCAACGAAACCTACCGGGAGATCGTGCTCTCCCAGCTGACGGAAGCGGAGGCCGCCTGATGGCAGGGCCGGGCGGACGGATGATGGCCGGAGGGCCCACCGAGCGGTCCATGGACTTCAAGGGGTCGGGGAAGCGGCTGCTGAGGAGGTTCAGCAAGGAGAAGTCCTCGCTGTATCTGATGCTGGGCGCCGGAACGCTGAGTGTGGCGCTCTCCGTGGCGGGGCCCAAGATCCTCGGCGCGGCCACGGACCTGATCTTCGCCGGTGTCGTCGGACGGCAGATGCCGGACGGCACGACGAAGGAGCAGGCCGTCGACGGCCTGCGCGAGCAGGGCGCCGGCGGACTCGCCGACATGCTGAGCGGGGTGGACTTCGTCCCCGGCGACGGCATCGACTTCGGTGCGGTGGGCCAGGTCCTGCTGGCGGCGCTGGTGGTGTACGTCGGCGCGGGGCTGATGATGCTGGTGTCGACCCGGCTGTCGATCCGGGTGATCAACCGGGTGGTCTTCCAGCTGCGTGAGGACCTGCAGACCAAACTGGCCCGGCTGCCGCTGTCGTACTTCGACCGGCAGCAGCGTGGTGAGGTGCTGAGCCGGGCGACGAACGACATCGACAACATCTCCCAGACGATGCAGCAGACGATGGGCCAGCTCATCAACTCCCTGCTGACCATCGTCGGCGTGGTGATCATGATGTTCTGGATCTCCCCGCTGCTCGCCCTGGTCGCGCTGGTGACGATCCCGCTGTCCGTGTTCGTCGCGGCGCGGGTCGGCAAGCGGTCGCAGCCGCACTTCGTGGCGCAGTGGAAGGTGACGGGCAAGCTCAACGCCCACATCGAGGAGATGTACACCGGGCACAGCCTGGTGAAGGTGTTCGGACGGCAGGACGAGTCGGCGCGGGACTTCGCCGAGCAGAACGAAGCACTGTACGAGGCCGGCTTCAAGGCCCAGTTCAACAGCGGGATCATGCAGCCGCTGATGATGTTCGTGTCGAACCTGAACTACGTGCTGGTCGCGGTCGTCGGCGGGCTGCGCGTGGCGTCGGGTGCGCTGTCGATCGGTGACGTGCAGGCGTTCATCCAGTACTCGCGGCAGTTCTCGATGCCTCTGACGCAGGTCGCGTCGATGGCGAACCTGGTGCAGTCGGGCATCGCGTCCGCCGAGCGGGTCTTCGGCCTGCTGGACGCCGAGGAGCAGGCGCCCGACCCCGACCCCGCCGAGCGGCCGAAGGAACTGCGTGGCAGCGTCTCGCTGGAGAACGTGTCCTTCCGCTACGACCCGGAGAAGCCGCTCATCGAGGATCTCTCGCTGAGCGTGGAGCCCGGTCAGACGGTCGCGATCGTCGGGCCGACCGGTGCCGGCAAGACGACGCTGGTCAACCTGCTGATGCGGTTCTACGAGGTGACGGGCGGCCGGATCATCCTCGACGGGGCCGACGTGGCGAGGATGTCACGTGACGGACTGCGGTCGGCCATAGGCATGGTGCTCCAGGACACCTGGCTGTTCGGCGGCACGATCGCGGAGAACATCGCCTACGGGGCCTCGCGCGAGGTGTCCCGGGAGGAGATCGAGGACGCGGCGCGGGCGGCCCACGCGGACCGTTTCGTCCGCACGCTGCCCGACGGTTACGACACGGTGATCGACGACGAGGGGTCCGGGGTCAGCGCGGGCGAGAAGCAGCTGATCACCATCGCGCGGGCGTTCCTGTCCGACCCGGTGATCCTGGTGCTCGACGAGGCCACCAGCTCGGTGGACACCCGGACCGAGGTGCTGATCCAGAAGGCGATGGCGCGGCTGGCCCACGGCCGTACGAGCTTCGTGATCGCGCACCGGCTCTCCACCATCCGGGACGCGGACGTGATCCTGGTGATGGAGAACGGCTCGATCGTCGAACAGGGCACCCACGATGCCCTCCTGGCCGCGAAGGGGGCCTACGCCCGGCTCTACGCGGCGCAGTTCGCGCAGGCCCTGGCCGAGGTCGACTGACGCCGTCGTCCGGCGGCGGAACACGGACGGCACGGATGACACGGACGGCACGGATCATACGGATGACACGGAAGAGTGGGGTGAGCAGTGGTGGAGAGCGGTGAGGAGCAGCGGGACGGCCGCAGGACCGGGGCGGGCGTGGGGCTCGGCATCGGTGTGGGTGCGGGTCTCGGGGCTGCGTACGGTGCGCTGACCGGCGACCTGGCGCTGGGCGTCGGCGTCGGGATGGCCCTGGGTGTGGCCGTCGGTGCCGGGCTGGGGTCCTCGGCCGGGAAGCGGAAGGGCGGGGGCGGCTCGTAGCCGGTCCCGCGAAGCGCCGTGCCGCTCAGTCCAGGTAGCCGCGGAGCTGGTCGGCGAAGGTGTGGTCCCGCAGCTTGTCGAGGGTCTTGGACTCGATCTGGCGGATGCGTTCGCGCGTCACGCCGAAGATCCTTCCGATCTCCTCCAGCGTGCGGGGCCGCCCGTCGTCCAGTCCGTAGCGCAGCTGGACGACCTTCCTCTCCCGTTCGCCGAGGGTGGAGAGCACCGCTTCCAGGTGTTCGCGCAGCAGGAGGAAGGCCGCGGACTCCGCGGGCGAGGCGGCGTCGCCGTCCTCGATGAGGTCGCCGAAGGCCACGTCGTCCTCCTCGCCCACGGGTGCGTGCAGGGACACGGGCTCCTGGGCGAGGCGCAGGACCTCGCCGACGCGTTCGGACGTCAGGCCGAGCTGGGCCGCGACCTCTTCGGCGGTGGGCTCGTAGCCGCGTTCCTGGAGCATGCGGCGCTGGACGCGTACGACGCGGTTGATCAGTTCGACGACGTGCACCGGGACTCTTATCGTCCTGGCCTGGTCGGCGAGTGCCCGGGACATCGCCTGGCGGATCCACCACGTCGCGTACGTGGAGAACTTGTAGCCCCGCGCGTAGTCGAACTTCTCCACCGCCCTGATCAGCCCGAGGTTCCCCTCCTGGACCAGGTCGAGCATGGTCAGCCCCCTGCCCACGTAGCGCTTGGCCACGGATACCACGAGGCGGAGGTTGGCCTCGATGAGCCGGCGTTTCGCCCTCCGTCCCATGACCACGAGCCGGTCCAGGTCGACGGAGAGCCGGGAGTCGGGGTCCGGGGCGGCCGCGAGCCGTTCCTCGGCGAAGAGTCCCGCCTCGACGCGGCGGGCGAGGTCCACCTCCTCGGCGGCGCTGAGCAGCGGTATCCGCCCGATCTCCCGTAAGTACTGGCGGAAGAGGTCGGACGTCGGGCCGCCTGCTTCCGGGCGGCTCCGCGGCTCGGGGTGCTCCACCGGTTCCTCCAGCACCGGTCCGGGCGTGTCCGCCGCCTCCGGGTGACGTGTGACCCGGTTCTGCGCGGGGATCGCCGGGACGGGCTCGGTCGTGATCGGCACGGTCCGGGTCTGCACGGGGGCGGCCTCCAGGTGATCGCTGCCGGATCGCGGGGGAGGTCCGCCCCGGGCGGACCGGCCGCGCTCCGATGACTCGGGCACCGCCATCCAGTGTGGGGTACGGCACATCGACGCCACGAGGGGCGTGCGGTGACTTTTTGCGCCCGGAGCGTGACGGGGCGCAGCTACGGCTCAGAGGGCGGCGGCGCCGTGGCTCCGCAGCGACTGGGCGTACTGCTGGAGGACCCAGACCTCGTTCTGTGCGGCGGCCAGATGGTCGGGGGCGACGTTGCTGCCGAGGCGGGCGAGGCTGCCCTGCACGTCGTCGATCCTGCGGTCGACGGCACGGAGACGGACCTGGACGAGCTGCATGCCCGCG
>NZ_DATMVN010000730.1:0-7913 GCF_035563135.1 Streptomyces sp. | reverse complement strand
TGTCGTGGTGCAGACGCGGATTCATGCACGTCATGCGCCGGTGCGGCGGCACCTTCCAGCGGAACTTCCACTCCACCTTCCGTCGACCGTCGGAGGCCGCTGCGTCCCGGTCAGCTTCGGCCTGCGCCGGTCGATGGGCGCGGGTGAGGTCGACGACATGGACGATGCCGTCGCCGACGGCCGGTCCAAGCCCTGACTGCCGCGCCTTTGCCTTCGCCTTCTGCCGCGCTGCGGGCGGAAGCACGTTGTGACGCTTGATGTCGACGAGCTGGGTCACCCCTGTGCGCTGCTGCATCATCTGCCATGCGGTGTAGAGCACACTGGCCCAGTCGTGAGCGCCTGGCTGCGGCTGCTCCTCGAAGCGCTCCCCGATCGGCAACAGTGCCTCGTCATGCCATCGCAGGGGCCCCCACAGGTCGGTGTACTTGCGGGAGAACACTGCGTCGCGGGCACGGGCCATCGCGGCCGTCACCGGCACCCCGTCCAGCATGGCGACCGGAGCCTCGTCGGGCAGGTCCGGGATGTCGCCCGGCCGCGCGGAGTAGAACGTGACCCATATCGCCTGCATCGTCTGAGGAAGGCGGGCGGGTTCCCCGGTGTCCTCTCGGGCAAGCCACGCGATGGGATGCTCGGGACCGAGGTGTTCCATCTGCTCGCGACCCCACAGAGACCAGGAAGCCGCGACGATCGGGGTGTGCAGCTCCACAACACGGCCGTCAGCCGCCATCACGGGCTCGGAGTGGTGGCCGATCGGATCAGCGAACACGATCAAGCCTGAAGGGCTAGGGAGCCGAGAGGCGGTGATCTTCTCCTTCGGAGGCGATCCTGCCGCCGCTGCTACGGCCATGCCGGTGGCGTTCGACCCGAAGGAGTAGGTGCGAGCCTGCTCCAGCCGCAGGGACTCCTGGCTGGCCAGCACCTTCGCTGCCCAATCGGCGGTATCGCATGCGCCCAGGTTCGGCACATCCGGGACGGGAAGGACGGACCAGCCACCCTGACGAATGGCCATGGCCAGTTCCTCCAGGCAGATGTTCGAGCGGGTGAAGCGTTCCTGGCGCTGCAGCCACGTGGGAAGCAGGGCAGGCTGAGGCGGCGTCCACCGTGTTCCGTAAGCCTGCCTGACCATGACCGTGCTCATGTCGCTCCCAGTGATCCCCGGCCGCGCTCCCTATCGGCGCGGTCTCGTTTGAGCGCACTGAACAGGGGAGATGCGGATCGGGGCATACTTCGGCGAATCGGCGGCGCGGGCGGGGGATGGCTGTCCCCTGTGGCGCTGCGACGGGACTGGACAGCGGCCCGAGCCTGTACGAGTGGCGAGCCGACCGGTCAGGCCGCAGCCTTGGCGGCGCGGTGCGCACGGACCCGACACGTCGTCGAGCAGAAGCGGGCAGGGCGCCCAGGACCCGGGCGCAGCGGAAACGGCCGCCCACAGCCAGGGCCCTCACAGAGAATTTCGTTCCGGATTTCGTTACGCAGCTCTGCCAGCGCTGGCAGAGCCGCGGCCCCTGATCGCGACTGCTCCCACAAGACCCGTGCGACGTTATCCGTGCCGCGATCTCTGCGTGGCCGTGAGGGAGTGTCCCAGCCTGCACGGGGCCGAAGCACCGCAACCTGCTTCCAGCCGACGGCACGCAGGCTGGCGCCCGATTCGCTGCCCTGGGTGTAGGTGATGAGTCGTAGGTAGCCGGCAGCCGATGCGGTACGCCACGCGGCTCCGTACAGGGTGCTGCAGGCGTTCGGAGTGCCGTCGGTAGCCACTCGGGTCACCTCAAGCTGCCACCCGTCATCGAAACAACGGGCCACCGGGCGGCCCACGATCGCCGCGCCACAAAGCGTTCCAGCGTCGTCGAGTACACCGAGACTGAACTTGTGGCCGGTCGGCCGTTTGTGATGCCGGTGAAGCCTGTCAACGGCGTCGGCTGCGTCACGGAAGGCGAGAGGGATGATCGTGAGCTTCGACTGACGGCCGGATATCGGCGGCTCCGCGCGGCCCGGACTGAGCGTGCGTGACACGCCCTGGAGCGCTTGCAGGGGACTCTTGAGTTCGACCAATGACATGGCCTGCACGGAACAACGACAAGGTCGTTAGGGCCCCACCGCGGCGAATCTCGTGTGGATCGGTCCGCGCATGACCACCCACTGGTCGGCGGCTATGGCCGTCGTGGACATCGGTTACTCCTTCATTCGTGGACCGCCCGGTGGCGGCCCGTCAGCGGTGATGCGCTGCCCGTGCAAGGGCGCTCTCGACCTCGCCGAGGCCCGCCAGCAGTCGCTGAGCCGCAGCGTGCCGCAGGAGCCAGAACTGGTCCAGGTCCTCCTGGAGGAGGCCGGGCTTGAGGTAGTGCTGCTTGACCCCGTACAAGCTGGTCATCAGCTGCAGCAGCGCCACCCGGGCGCAGGCGGTGACGTCGGCGGCTGGCACGAGCGGGTTGGTCTCCAGGTAGGCACCGACCAGGTTCACGCCCGCCGCGATCCAGTCCTCGTCGAGCACGACCGTGCGCGGGTCGAACGCGATCCGGCCCAGCTCGTAGGCGACCAGGAACGGGTCAGGGGGCAGGAAGTCCAGCACGGCGGTCAGCTCGTCGCCCTGGAATAGCAGGTTGACCGCCGAGTAGTCGCCGTGCAGAACCTGCGTCGTCAGCGGCGGAAGACCGTCCAAGAGCTCGGGGATACGGTGCAGCACCGCGCGCCGCTCGGCCAAGGTCCGCAGCGCCTGCTCGTCGAACGCGTCATGCTGGGCTCGCTCCCCGGCGATGCCCAGCAGCTTGACCGCGGTGGCCTCCAGCTTGTCGATGTCCGGGCGCAGCCACTTCTCCAGCTTCGCCGACGGGCCGGACCCGGCCGGGTGGTCGGCGAACGCGGTGTGGATACGGCCCAGCGTGGCTCCGGCGGCCCGCTGCTGGGCGGGGTTGAGACCGTCTTCGACCACCGTTCCGGGCACCCATTCCCACACCGAGGCGGCGATGCCGTCCTGCCGCACGACGGTGTCGCCGTTGACCGAACGGCGCACTGAGGCGACCGGAACCTGGTGAATGCCGGCCAGCTGCGTCTGATCGACCGCGGCCTGTTCGTCGCCCAGGTCCGATTCGCTGCCCTGGTAGTGCTTCACGAACCGCACCTGGTCACCGTTACCCACGTGGGCGCGGTAGTTGACGGTCACCTGACCGACCGGTAGCCGCTCCAGCACGGCGCCGTGCAGGCCGTAGGCGCTGGCGAGCACTGCGGTGAGATCAAGCTGCGCTTCCGGGTCCACGACAACCTTTCCTTGTGACGTGTAGTGATCGAATGGACACCCTATGGTCTTCGCGGGGGAGCCCCGGAACGCTGCGCCCACCACCGGCAGGCCTCCCGGTGTCGGTCCAAGCACGCTGAGCGGTGCGGGGTTGACCGGTCCACTCGACGGCGACCTCGATGCCCTGACCGCTACCGGCCCGGTCCCGGGCCCGTCTCGCCACCAGTGCGCGGGCCGCCGCGTCCAGGGGCGTCCTGCGTAGAAGTGGGCATCGAGCGGCGCCTGATCGAGCGCGGTGAACGCCCGGATTAGGCGTGCTGCCGGTTAGCCCAGCGGCCGCGGGAAGTCTGGGGCACGGGACGATCCGCACGCCGCCGCAACGCCTCCCGATCCAGCCGGGCCGTCTCCTGGTCGACAAGCACCCGCCCCATCCCCGACCAGCCCCGGCCTGTGCAGCGCATCCACCCGGGTCTCCAACTCCCGCTCGAGATCGCCGTGGGCCCGCACGGGCGATCTGTCAGGAGCGCCACCTGGCGGCTGAGCGCACGGAATCCTCCTTCACCCCACACCACATGCACGCTCGCACAGTAGAGACCAGGATCGTCTTATGCGATGGACGAGGCCTCCTTTTGGCACCGGCAGGGTGTACGCGTTGGTGGACCCGAGGACCGATGAGACGCGGTACATCGGACAGAGCGTCCAGCCCCTGGGAGTACGCCTTTGCGGCCATCGCAAGCACCCCTCCCCGCGGATGCGGGAGTGGCTGGACGAACTCCGCCTTGAAGGGCTGGCCCCTCAGATCATGGTCGTCCGTGAGCACGTTCCGTATGCCGATCTGGACCATGCAGAACAAGAGGCGATCTCGGCTGCTGGACTTGAGGGCAAACGGCTGCTCAACGTCGTGTTTGCGGGCAACAGACTCCTCCCCGAGACGGAGTGAGGGACAGCTCCGAGCTGAAGGAGTCCAGCCGCCCAAGGGCTGCGCCCCGCGGACCTTGCTGCGTGAATGCCCTCGGCGACGACGTCGACAAGGCTGCGATCCTCTGCGCGCTCGGCCGCATCCCGGCATCCGGCGGACGGCTGGTGATGACCGCCGCTGCGGCCCGGCACCACGCCGTCCCGGTAGGACAAGGCGAAAGACGGGGCCGGTGACGCTTCGGCACCTTGATCCGTGCCTTGGTTCAGGGGAGCGGTCGGGTCAGGCCGCCGGCATGGCCTCGGGCGCTGCGGCGAGTGCGCGGCAGCGGGCGGCCACGGCCTGCGGGCCGAGCGCCGTCAGCGCCCACAGGGCGCTGACCCGTCGGCCGGTGGACCAGATCCCGGTCGCCGGCGGCCGGAACGGGAGGACGGCGACGTCCTGTGCCTCGAACGGAGCGGGGTCGAGGTAGGTCATGCCGCCCGTCCCGCACAGGTATGTGCGGGCACCGGTCGCGGCGGCTAGGTCGGCGAGCCGCTGGGAGCGGCCCGGCCGGGCGGGCAGATCGCTGCTGGTCAGGATCTTCCCTGGCCAGCCGAGCAGATCCAGCAGGAGACGGGTGGACGTCTCGGCGACGGCCGCGGTCCGTTCGGTGGCGAAGGCGTCCAGCACCGGAGCCAGGGCCTGGGCGAGGGCCGGCCAGTGAGGGCTGATCCCGTAGTGCTGGCGCAGCATGCCTTCGGCCCTGCGGCGCGCGAGAACCGGATCGTCGATCAGCGCGTCCCGGATGAGGGTGGAGCGCCCGCTGGGCAGGCGGGTGGGGATGGTCAGCCACCGCTGGCGGGCCGGGTCGTCGAGGTCGGCGAGACGGGCCCGGTGCTGGTAGTCGCGGCGGGTGAACTGGACGTCGTCGAGGACGATCCAGGTATCCGCCGCGAACAGCTTGGCCAGCGTGCTCAGCCGGGGAAAGATGTTCGGCTGATGGATCGCGCACACCCCGCCCAGCGTGGACAGCTCACGAGATGAGGCGGCTGGTGAAACCGTCGCGGATGAGGGACTCGTACGCGGCATGCACGTCCTCCGGGACCTCCTGGGCGATGGCGAAACCGAGCTTCGGATACTCGATGACCCGCTGGAGGTCGCCGACGAGCATGTCCAGCACGAGCTTCTCGTCGCCGATGGACTTCAGGTAGTCGTCGAACTCCAGCGGCTCCGACGCGCACCGGATGTCGACGTCGGGCCACAGCTTGCGGGCGGTCGCGAACGACCGCCGTTCCATGTAGGGCTTGGAGACCAGCAGCACCGTCGCGGGGCGGATGCCGGCGGCGGCGAGGACCTCGCGGGAGAGGGTGATGTTCTGCCCGGTGTTCGCCGCGTTCGGCTCGAGCAGGATCGCCTCGGCGGGGACGCCGAGCACGATGGCGTGCTCGCGGAAGTGGACGGCCTCACCCCGGGGGAACACCTTGGCGGTGGTGGGGCTGTTGCCGCCGGTGAACACCAGGGTGGGGAAGAGACCGGCGCGGTACAGCTCGGCGGAGTGCGTGGCGACGCCGAGGTCGTGGCTGCCCAGTCCGATCGCCGCGTCGGCGGGCCGCAGCTCGTGCTGCATCTGGTGGTAGTCCCAGATCAGCTTGGCCCAGCGCCACTGGTCCTCGGTGATGGCCTGCTGGTCGTTGCTCACGCGTGTGTTCTCCCTGGTCACCGTTGCCGGGGGCCGGTCGGCCCCTCGCTCATGGCCCTGATGCCCTCGATGCTGCGCAGCTGGTGCACGAGTCCGTACTGCGCGGCCTGCCTGGCGGCCTGGTCGAGGACGAGGTGTCCATCATCCCGGGTCGCCGGATCGGAGAGCAGAATGTGGCCATGGGCGGTGTCCAGTCGCACGCGTTGCATCGGTGACTCGGTGGTGCCGCTGCTGCGGGCGATTTCGATGAAGTGCAGGGCCTCGGTGAGGTCGCCGGCGCCGCGGCGGGCCAGGGCGAGTTTCTGGTGGGCCACCGACCAGTCGTCCGGCTCGGTCAGGTCTTCGAAGTCGCGTGTGGCGGCCTGCATGACGCGGGTCGCGTAGTCGTGCTGGCCGTCCTTGCTCAGTGAGGTGCCCACCCACAGCCTCGCGCGGGCGCGGTCGCGGCGGGAGAGCCGGTCGTCGACGGCGAGGGTTTCGTAGTGGCGGGCGGCGAGCTCCAGCTTGCCGGACATCTCGGTGACGACCGCGAGGGAGAGGTCGAGCTGGGCGACGCGTCGGGGGATGCCGAGCTGGGTGAAGATGGCGCGGGCGTCGGCGTAGGAGCGGCGGGCGGAGAGCGGGCCGAGGACGGTGCCCTGGTCGCGTTTGAGGTCGCCGAGCAGAGCGGTGGACCGGGCGAAGAGATACAGGCCCTTCTCGTCCAGCTCGGACGCCTGGAACCGGGTCAGCCATCGGTTCAGGAGGCTGTCGGCGAAGGTGAAGTTCTGCCGGGACAGGGCGACCACGACACGGTCGAGGTCGTCGGCCCAGCTCTCGTACTCCCAGGCTCTGGGACCAGAAGCGGTGACGCGAGGCTGGCCCGCGCTCGGCCCGGTGCTGGTCATCTCGGACAGGATCGTCTCGAAGCGCAGGTGGACGGCGGCGTCCGCGCGACTGAGGGCGGTGTCCAAGATGGCCTGGGTGTCAGGACGGGGCGCGGTGTCGGCGAGCTTGCTCTCCCACTTGGACACGGTCGCGACGGCCAGGCCGAGCTGCTGGGCGAAGGCCCGCACGCTCAGGCGCAGAGCGCCCCGCAGAGCCTTGGCCTCCAGGCCGGTCCAGTGGTGCACCGTCGCCACGCGTCGTCACTCCCTTCCACCCGTCATCGAAGCACGGTCCGTGCAGTCGGCGGGACGGAAGTGGAACGGAAGTAGAACGACGGGTGGTTGGCGACAAGTTGGGCAGCGGCCACGCTCGGAGCGTCACTTCTCTGTCGAGCCTTCTGGATGGTCCCCAGCATGGAACCCCTCACCGAGCAGCGCCAGGTCAACGGCCCGGTCGTGTACGGCCTTCTGCGGCTGGTGCGGGTCTCCCCGGCACGGCAGGAGGCACTGGTCGGCTCGCTCGCCGAGTACTGCCGCAGTCACGAACTGCAGTTGTCGGGCGTCTTCACCGACCGGGAGACGGCGGCGGGCGTCGCGTCGGCGGCGTTCACCGGGCTGCTGGACGTGCTCGCGCTGCCGGACGTCTACGGCGTGATCGCCCCGGCCATGTCGCACGTGGGACCGAAGGGCATAGCCGCCGAACGCAGGCGGCGGATCGAGGCGGCCGGCTCACGGCTGCTGCTGGTCCGCAAGCCCCGGAGCACCCACCACGCCGCCGCCCGCACCGGTCCCGTCCGCCACCGCCACCCCGGCACCACCCGCGTCCTGGACGCCGAGTCATGAGGACCACGATGGCCCTGACGACCCAACAATTTTTCGAGGCCTGCCCCGAGTCGATCAGCCAGGCAAGATCCTTCACCTCCGAGGCCCTGACTGACTGGGGCCTGCCGGACCGTGTCGAAGACATCCGGCTCTGCGTCTCCGAACTCGCCACCAACGCCTTGGTCCACGGCACCGTTCCCGGACACGGCTTCCTGGTCAAGCTCGACGCCCAGGAGGAAACCGTGCGCATGGAAGTGCACGACAGCCGCCGCCGGCACCCCAAGACCCGGCAGGCCGCCGACACCGACACCTCCGGACGCGGCCTGATCCTGGTGGCCGCGCTCGCCGACGGCTGGGGAGTTCAGGACCGCACTCCGTCCGGAAAGATCGTCTGGT
>NZ_DATMVN010000729.1:0-8159 GCF_035563135.1 Streptomyces sp. | reverse complement strand
CCGGATCGTGTCGCGCCGGCAGCCCCGGGGCGCACGCCAGGTGCACGCGGTGAAGGGCGTCAGCTTCGCCGCGTACAAGGGCGAGGCCATCGGTCTGATCGGCTCCAACGGGTCCGGGAAGTCGACGCTCCTCAAGGCGATCGCCGGGCTGCTGCCCCCGTCCCGGGGCCGGGTGCACACCCAGGGACAGCCCTCGCTGCTCGGCGTGAACGCCGCCCTGATGAGCGACCTGACCGGAGAGCGCAACGTCGTGCTCGGCGGCCTCGCCATGGGGATGACGCGCGAACAGATCCGCGAGCGCTACCAGGACATCGTCGACTTCTCCGGCATCAACGAGAAGGGCGACTTCATCACCCTGCCCATGCGCACCTACTCCTCCGGCATGGGGGCCCGGCTGCGCTTCTCCATCGCGGCCGCCAAGAGCCATGACGTCCTGCTGATCGACGAGGCGCTGTCCACCGGCGACGCGAAGTTCCAGCGGCGCAGCAAGGACCGGATCATGGAGCTCCGCGAGGAGGCCGGCACGGTGTTCCTGGTCAGCCACAGCAACAGGTCGATCACCGAGACCTGCGACCGGGCGATCTGGCTGGAGGCGGGCACCCTGCGGATGGACGGGCCGACCAAGGACGTCGTCGCCGCGTACGAGGAGTTCACCGGGCCCGCGAAGGCCAAGCCCAGGAAGTGACGGGGTGAAGCCGTCCGCCGGACGGGCCTCGTCGGCCCGTCCGGCGGACGGCTTCCCTGTGTCGCGGCCCGGCCGGCCGCTCCGGGTCAGGCGTGGGTACGCAGCAGCGTCCGCATCGTCCGCATGGCCACCGACAGGTTCGCCAGGTCGAAGGACTCCGAGCTGCGGATCTCCTCCAGAGTGGCGCGCGAACGCGCCAGGATCGCCGCGTTCTTCTCCTCCCATGCCTTGAACCGCTGCTCCGGCGACGAGGTGCCGTTGCCGGCGGACAGCACGTCCGACGTGAGCGCGGCGTGCGCGGCGTACAGGTCCTCGCGGATGGAGGCGCGGGCCATGGACTGCCAGCGGTCGCCCCGCGGCAGTTCGATGATCCGGTCCATCAGCTGGGTGATGCCCAGCCGGTCGGCGAGGTCGTAGTACACCTCGGCGACGGCCAGCGGGTCCTTGTCCGTGCGGTCCGCGATCGCGACGATGTCCAGCGCCGGGAAGGCCGACGAGAAGCCCGCCACCCGTCCCGCCAGCTCCTCGGGCACGCCCGACGAGGTGAGCTCGTCGAGGATCGACCGGTACCAGTCGATGTCGGCACCCCTGAGCAGCTTGGGCAGCTCGCCCCAGACACGCTCGACGCCGTCCCGGAAGAACTCGATGGTCTCCGCGATCCCCACCGGCTGCGGCCGGTTGCCGAGCAGCCAGCGCGAGCCGCGCTCGACGAGGCGGCGCGAGTGCAACCGGATCCGGGTCTGCACCTCGGCGGCCACCGTGTTGTCGAGCGCCTCCACGGCGTCCCACACGGCGGAGAGGCCGAAGATCTCGCGGGCGGCGAACTGGGCCCGCACGATCTCCTCCAGGGACGCCCCGGTCTCCTCGCGCAGCCGGTGCAGGAAGGTCGAACCGCCGCTGTTGACCGTGTCGTTGACCAGCACCGTCGTGATGATCTCGCGGCGCAGCGCATGCCCGTCGACCGCGTCGGGGAACCGTTCGCTCAGCTGCTTCGGGAAGTAGGCGTGCACCAGCCTCTGCAGATGGGCGTCGTCCGGCAGGCTGGTGGAGATCAGCTCCTCGGCCGCCGTGATCTTGGTGTAGGCGAGCAGCACGGCCAGTTCCGGCTGGCTGAGCCCCTTGCCGTGGTTCAGCAGCTCACGGATCTGGCGGTCGTTCGGCAGGAACTCCAGCGCCCGGTCCAGGTGCCCCTCACGGCCGAGCCTGCGCATGAAGCGCTGGTGGGCGTGGAGGAGTGACGGCGCCTGGGCGCAGGCGTTGGCGAGCGCGGTGTTCTGCGCGTAGTTGTTGCGCAGCACGAGCTGTCCGACCTCGTCGGTCATCTCCGCGAGCACCTTGTTGCGCTGCTTCACGGTCATGTCGCCGTCCCGCACGAGACCGTTGAGCAGGATCTTGATGTTCACCTCGTGGTCGGAGGTGTCCACCCCGGCGCTGTTGTCGATCGCGTCGGTGTTGATCCGGCCGCCGGCCCGGGCGAACTCGATCCGGCCGAGCTGGGTGGCCCCCAGGTTGCCTCCCTCGCCGACGACACGGGCCCGCAGCTCCGCCCCGTTGACCCGGATCGCGTCGTTGGCCTTGTCACCGACATCGGCGTTCGACTCGGCCGTCGACTTGATGTACGTGCCGATGCCGCCGTTCCACAGGAGGTCGACCGACGCCTTGAGGATGTTCTGCATCAGCTCGGCGGGCGTCATCTTCGTGACCTTCGAGTCGATACCGAGCGCCGCGCGGATGTGCGCGTTGATCGGGATCGACTTGGCGGAACGCGGGTGGATGCCGCCGCCCGCGGACAGCAGGTCCTTGTCGTAATCCGCCCACGAGCTGCGCGGCAGGTCGAACAGCCGGCGCCGCTCGGCGTAGGAGGTCGCCGCGTCCGGGTCCGGGTCGATGAAGATGTGCCGGTGGTCGAAGGCCGCGACCAGCCGGATGTGCTCGGAGAGCAGCATCCCGTTGCCGAACACGTCACCGGACATGTCACCGACGCCGACGACGGTGAAGTCCTCGGTATGGGTGTCGTGGCCCAGCTCGCGGAAGTGCCGCTTCACGGACTCCCAGGCGCCGCGGGCGGTGATCCCCATGCCCTTGTGGTCGTAACCGGCCGATCCGCCGGAGGCGAAGGCGTCGCCGAGCCAGAAGCCGTAGGCGACGGCGACGTCGTTGGCGATGTCGGAGAAGCTCGCGGTCCCCTTGTCGGCGGCGACGACGAGATAGGTGTCGTCCCCGTCGTGGCGGACGACCTCCGCGGGCGGCACGACCTCGCCCGTCACCATGTTGTCGGTGATGTCGAGCAGCGCCGAGATGAAGATCTTGTAGCAGGCGATGCCCTCGGCGAGCCAGGCGTCACGGTCCACGGCCGGGTCCGGCAGCTGCTTGGCGACGAACCCGCCCTTGGCGCCCACCGGCACGATCACGGTGTTCTTGACCATCTGCGCCTTGACCAGGCCGAGGATCTCCGTACGGAAGTCCTCCCGCCGGTCCGACCAGCGCAGCCCCCCGCGGGCGACCTTGCCGAAGCGCAGGTGGACGCCCTCGACGCGCGGCGAGTAGACCCAGATCTCGTACGCCGGGCGCGGCGCCGGGAGATCCGGGACGGCCTGCGGGTCGAACTTCATCGAGACGTAGTTGTGCGGCTCGTGGTCGTCGGCCAGCTGGAAGTAGTTGGTCCGCAGCGTGGCCTTGATGACCGTGAGGAAGGACCGCAGGATCCGGTCCTCGTCCAGCGAGGCGACCTGGTCGAGAGCCCCGTCCAGCTCCTCCAGCAGCCCGTCCGTCAGCTCCGTGCCGGCCTTCTGGCGGGCCGGGGACATCCGGGCCTCGAAGAGGGAGACCAGCAGCCGGGTGGTGTGGACGTTGTTGCGGAGGGTGTCCTCCATGTAGTCCTGGCTGAACGTCGAACCCGCCTGGCGCAGGTACTTCGCGTAGGCGCGCAGCACCATGGCCTGCCGCCAGTCGAGACCGGCGCCCAGGACCAGCGAGTTGAAGCCGTCGTTCTCCGCCTCGCCGGTCCAGATGGCCGCGAACGCCTCCTGGAAGCGGTCCCGGGCGTCGTCGGCGAGGTAGTCGCCGTTGCCCGTGGCCTTCTTCGGCAGGCGCAGCCCGAAGTCGTAGATCCAGGCGTGGGTGCGGTCGGCGCAGCGCAGCTCGTACGGACGCTCGTCGACGACCTCGACACCGAGCTGCTGGAGCGCGGGGAGGACCGCGGAGAGCGAGACCTGCTCACCCGTCCGGTAGATCTTGAACCGGCGCTCTGCGGGGCCCGCGCCGACCGGCTCGTACAGGCTGAGCGCGAAGTCCTTCTGCTCGCTCTTGAGCGCCTCCAGGTGGACCAGGTCGGCCACGGCGGCACGCGGCGAGTGGTCCGCCTTGTAGCCCTCGGGGAACGAATGGCCGTAGCGGCGCATCAGCTCCGCGGCCCGCTCCTCGCCCAGCTCGGCGTTGAGCGCCTCCTGGAAACCGTCGGCCCAGGAACGGGCGGCCTCGACGAGGCGCGTCTCGATGCGGTCCGCGTCCGCGTCGGTGAGGTGCGGCAGCTCGGTGCCCGGCGGGACCCGGACGACGAAGTGCAGCCGGGAGAGGATCGACTCCGTGTTCCAGGCGGTGAAGTCGACGCTGGTGCCGCCCAGTTCCTCCTTGAGGATGTCGATCAGGCGCAGCCGCACCCCGGTGGTGTAGCGGTCGCGCGGCAGGTAGACGAGGGCGGAGTAGTAGCGCCCGTACTCGTCCTGGCGCAGGTAGAGCCGCAGCCGGCGGCGCTCCTGGAGGTACAGCACGGAGGTGACGATGGAGCGCAGCTGGTCGACGGGCGTCTGGAACAGCTCGTCACGCGGGTACGTCTCCAGGATCTGGAGCAGGTCGCGGCCGTCGTGGCTGTTGGGTGTGAAGCCCGCGCCCTCCAGCACCTCGGCGACCTTGCGGCGCACCACGGGCACCCGGCGCACCGACTCGGTGTACGCGGCGGAGGAGAACAGCCCGAGGAAGCGCCGCTCACCGACGACATTGCCCTCGGCGTCGAACTTCTTGACCCCGACGTAGTCCAGGTAACTGGGGCGGTGCACGGTCGCCCGGCTGTTCGCCTTCGTCAGGACGAGGAGCTTGTGCTCCCTGGCCTTGGCCCGGGCGTCCGCCGGCAGCCGGTCGAAGGACGGGCTCACCGGGTGCGCCTCGTCCTCGCTGTGCTTCGGGTCGGAGCGCAGGATGCCGAGACCGGTGCCGGGCACGGCCGTCAGCGCGTCGGACTCCCGGAGCTCGTACTCCCGGTAGCCGAGGAAGGTGAAGTGGTCGGCGGCGAGCCAGCGCAGCAGCTCGCGGGCCTCCTCGACCTCCTCGTCGCCCAGCTCGTCCAGGGGTTCCGCCGGGAGGTCGTCGGCGATGCGCAGGGCGGCGTCGCGCATCTTGTCCCAGTCCTCGACGGTCTCCCGCACGTCGGACAGGACCCGGAGCAGATCGGCGGTGATCTGCTTCAGGTCCGCGCGGTCCGTCTCCCGGTCGATCTCGACGTGGATCCACGACTCGACGAGCGCGTCGTGCGGCAGCTCCGCGCCGGCCTGTTCACGGCCGTCGGACCGCTTCGAACCGTGGGTCCGGGCCGGATCGTCGCCGAACACCTCGATCAGCTTCCCGGCGACATCGCGGCGGACGACGACCTGCGGGTGGATGACGAGGTGGATGCCGCGGCCCTGCCGGGACAGCTCGTTGGTGACCGAATCGACCAGGAAGGGCATGTCGTCGGTGACGACCTCGACGACGGAGTGGCTGCTCGTCCAGCCGTTCTCCTCGACGGTCGGGGTGTGCACCCGGACGTTCGCGGTGCCCTGCGGACGGTTCTCGGCGAGACGGTAGTGGGAGGAAGCAGCCCCGAAGACGTCGACCGGGTCGCGGCCGGTGATGTCCTCCGGAGCGGTGTGCAGGTAGTAGCGCTGGAAATAGGCGAGCAGTGCGTCCCGGCCGGTCCTGGCGCCGTCCTCTGCTCCGGCCCCGGCGCCGTCCCCGGCCGCTTCCGCGAGGTGCACCCGGAGGCCGCCTCCCGGGCCGCCGACACCACCGCCCGGACTGTTGTCAGCTACCCGGGCCGCCCGTACGAGCAGTTCGGCCTTGGCTTCGTCCAGCTTGGTCTGCATGTCCTCTGACTCCTGTCGCGCGCCGTTGCGTGACGTAGGTGAAAAAGACGACGTACCGCCACGACGCCGGGTTTCCGGTCTGCGTCGACGCTATGCCGCCTGGGGAGATGTCCGGGACCATATCGGCCATTTTCGGCAGACGGCCCGGGACGCGGAGATCACGCATCGCCCGGGTGCTGTGGCACTCCGGGCGCAGGCCGGGGGCTTCGCTGCCCCCGAGGCGTATCGCGCTGATCACCGCACCAGGCTATCCCTCCTGCACCCACAACCGTCATGAGCCGCATATGTACAAAAGAAGGCCTCGAACTTTGACACTCCGGACATCGCACGGGAGCCTTCCCGCGCGTAAGGAGACACCCGTGGGCAGATGTGCTCAGCCGGCCGCCCGGCCGAGGCCTGCCCGGCGTCAGTCCGCCATCGACTCGGCCAGCGCGACGGCCTCGGCCAGGGTGTCCACCACGGGCACCCCGGCCGCCTCCAGGCTGCTGCGGCTGTGCGAACCGCCCGTGTAGAGCACGGCGCGCGCGCCGACATGCGCGGCGGCCACGGCGTCGTCCACCGCGTCACCGATGACCACCGCGGATTCGGGAGCGATGCTCCCGAGCACCTCGAAGTGGCGCTCCATGTGCTGCGCCTTGCTGCCGCCGGAGGGACCGGTACGGCCGTCGACGCGTACGAAGTGACGCTCGATGCCGTAACTCCGCACCACCGGGGCCAGGTGCTCATGGCCGTACATGCTGAGCAGCGACTGGCTGCGACCGCCGAGCCGCCACCGCACCAGCAGTTCCTCGGCCCCTTCGGTCAGCCCGCAGGCCACCCGCTGCTCGGTGTAGTAGCGGTGGAAGAGACCGTCCATCCGCTCCCACTCGGCAGGGGTCGGCATCCTGCCCATGAGCCGCTCGTAGAACTTGGGTATCGGCACGCAGTACATCTCGCGGTACTGCTCCAGCGTGAGCGGCGCCAGGTCCACCGCCGCGAAGGCGGCGTTCGACGCCCCGAGGACCGCGTGGATGTCGTCGAGCAGTGTGCCGTTCCAGTCCCAGACCAGGTGTGTGCGGTGCTTCCCCGATGTCGCCATGGAGAGAAAATACTCGCCCGGTACGACAGGCGCCCGGCCACGCGCTCCCGGGCTCCCGGCCTCCCGAGCATCGGGGCGCTCGACCGCCCGGACGGTCAGGCGATCAGGCCGGGGATCTCCTGGATCCCGAACCACAGCAGCTCGTGGTCCTCCGCGCCGTCCACGGTGAACTGGGCGTCGTCGTCACCGAGGTCCGCCGCTCCCAGCGATGCGGCCGCCGCGGCGACGTCCTTCCCGGCGTCGGCCGCGTCCACGTGCACGGCGGCGGCCTTCGACAGTGCCACCGCGTCCGCGATCCTCACCTCGCCGAGCGACGACGCGTCCAGGACGTGGTCCGGATCGGCGACCGCGGCCCCCTCCGGCACGTCGAGAGCGACGACCACCCGGCGCCGGACCTCCTGCGGCCGGCCCGCGATCAGCCGCAGCGAAGCGGAGGCGGCCCGGTTGAGCGCCGCGTACTCCAGCTCCTCGATGTCGTCGGAGACGTACCACTCCCGCAGACCGGGCGTCACGGCATAGGCGGTCAGCGGCCCCGGGCCGACCTCGCCCGCCCTGTGCGCAGCGGCAAGACCGGAGAGGGTCAGGGGGACGTACACACGCATGGCTGACCGCTTTCGTAGTCGATGACGCACTCAGGATACGTGCGGCGTCCCTCCTTCGGGGTTGCCGATCCGCCCGCCGCTGTCCACCGCGTGACACCCGTCACCCCCGCCGATCCCTTGAGGCGCGGGGCCCGCCACCCGGATAGGTGATCCCGTTCCGTACCGGATCGTCCGCTTCCGCCGGTTGCGGGGCCGCCGACCGGACCCGTAGAAGATCCCCAACAGAAGTTACCGCCCGGTATTCGCCTGGGCGACGGACAAGCACAGCCACGGGGGCTATGAGCATGAGCACGGACAGGACGAGGCCGGCCGGACGACGCGACCGCAGCAGGCCGGGCACCGTACCTCCGCAACGGCCCCGGCGGCCGCTGCACCCGCACCAGTGGTTCGCCCAACGCCTGCTCGCCGTCCTCAGCGGACAGCGCCCGGTGCACTGGATGCTCGGCCACACGATCGGCGAGGCCTACGACCAGCTCGCCGAGCTCGCCCCTGACGCACCGCTCGGCGCGGGCTGCCGGCGCCCGGTCGTACGCGCCTGCCACGGCACCCAGCCGGCCACCGGCGTGGTCGAGGCGTTCGCCAGCATCGCGACGGGCGACCAGGTCCGCGCCATGGCCTTCCGTCTGGAACAGGGCCCCGATCTGCGATGGCGCTGCGCCGCGATCGACCTGGGCGGC
>NZ_DATMVN010000728.1:0-4280 GCF_035563135.1 Streptomyces sp. | reverse complement strand
TCGCACCACTCATCTTCAACGTATGGCGCACGGGAGGACGTGCGGCAAGACCCGAATCGCGCCGCACGATCGCCGACTGAGGTCAGGCTGACCGGCCGGCCGGTTCAAGCCGATCGGATTGGCATGCCCAGCTTGGAAGGCTAGGGTCCGATGTGCTTTTCCTCGCTGGTCAGCGGCTTCCTTGCCCTACCTCGTGCCTTGAACGAGCCTTGGCGGGTGCCGGCTGATGCGCACTTGGGGACTATTGACATGTTCGAGCACGACGACGTCTCGAGGCTGGTCGTCCACAGCGCCGAGATGACGTTTGACCGGCCGATTCCGAGACGGGCGGGTCCGGCCCTCGATGGCCCGGCCCGGGGGTCTGCTCGCTGCAAGCGTTCCGCGGGTTGATGCTGGAGCGGCTGGGACGACGAAGCAAGGCCGCAGAGGCCTACGGCCGCCCGGACCTGGCGCGGACAAGCATCGACACCGCGTTCCTCACCTGACGCCATGCTAAGTCACCACCGACCAGCCCTATCGCAGGCCTGACCCCGAGGGCTGGTGACTGGCGACGGCCTGGGTTGTCTGGCTCATGCATATAGACCCCTCCATAGTTGGAGGGCACCGTCACGTCGTGTGACTCCCAGTTCTCCCCGACCACAACGTCGGGCTGCGGGTGCGCCTCGGCTCGGTCGAGCTGCTCGATCCACCGTCCCGCTGTGGGCCACCAGACACGGACGGTCCGCGGCTCGTTCGAGAAGTTGAGCACAACGACCGCGGCTTCGCCGGCGCTGATGCGGCGGAAAACGACGATGCCGTCGCGGCGGTGGTCGGCGCTCGGCTCGAGATAGAAGTCGCCGCGGCTGCTGAACACCCGGTGGGTGCGGCGAAGGCGGCCGAGCACGCGGTACAGCCGAATCAGCGCTCTGCCCGCGTCGTCGTAGAAGTACTCCCAGTGCAGCGGGCGGCTGAAGGTGATACGGCGGGGGTCGGTGCCGCCGGGGAGGTTCCAGTTCTCGGCGAACTCTTGGCCCTGCCAGAGCATGGGCACGCCCTTCGCGGTGTACTGCGCGATTGCGTAGGGCTGGGTGCGGGCCCAAAGGCTCCGGTCGCCGAGTGCCATCTCCAGTTGGTCGACGGTTGGCTCGACCCCGAGCCGGGTGACGAACCGCTGGTGATCGTGGGACTCGATGTACTGGAGGGGCGCGACGGGAAAGCTGTCGCCCTGGTTCACGAATCTGCTGGGGTACTTCTGCTCCGGGCCTAGCTCGGGGTCCAGTCGGCGGGCGTAGTCGTCCGTGGCCCCGGTGCCCTCGGCCTGGTTTCTGGCGGCGTGTAGCAGTTGGTCCTGCCACACGGTGTTCGAGTACGTCGAGGTGAGAGCGAGCACCGGTGCGTCGAGGAACTCGGCGCACTGGATGATCCGGCTCCGGTTGCCGTCGCCCGCGAAGAACCGCGGGAATTGGTCGAAGTCCTGGCTCAGCCGGTAAGTGCGTTGGACGAGGCCGGAGTAGCCGTCGCCGGTGACGCCGTCCCACAAGCCGGGCACGTAGTCGTAGCGGAAGCCGTCGACGTGGAACTCCGTCAGCCAGTACCGGCTCACCGCGTCAAAGTAGTCCCGGGTGAACTGCTCGTGGTAATTCCACCCCGGCGGCAGCTTGCCGAACTCCTGGCCGAACGGCCCCATCACCGGATTGGGCAGGCCCGCCTGCCGGTAGACGATGTTGTAGGCGAACTCGGGGTGGGAGTGGGCGTACACCGCGTCGAGCACAACCGCGACGCCGGCCCGGTGGCAGGTCTCCACCAGCCCGCGGAACGCTGCCCCGCCGCCGTACCGGTCGTCGGGGGCGAAGTAGCCGAGCGGCGTGTACCCCCACTCCACGTCCTCCTTCACGTTGGTCACCGGCATCAGCTCGAGCGCGTTAACCCCGAGACTCGTCAGGTACGGGATGCCGTCGGCCACCGCGGCGAATCCGCCACCGAACTCGCCGACGTGCAGCTCGTAGATCACCAGGTCGTCGACCTCAGGGACGGTGAAGCCGTCGTCGGCCCAGGCGTGGTCCTGATCCGCCGGGGTCGTGAACGCCGACAGGGTGCCCTTGCCGGCGGCGCGGCCGAACGGGTCGGCGAAGAAGCGGACCACGACCTCCTCGCCCGCGACCGTCTCGTGCAGGAGCTGGTAGCGGTAGAGGTGGGTGCCGGCTTCCCCGAGGTGGCCGGGACCGCCAGCGAGCTCAACCTCGGCCGACCAGAGGTCGTAAGCCCCGCCCTGCCAGTCCAGGTAGAACTCCCGCGGCGGCACCTCGCGCACGAACTGATCGCGCTCGTGGATGACGAGAACCTTGACCCGGTAGCTCGCGGTCCAACTGATCGTCGGGAGGTGAACCCCAAAGCGCACCCGCAGCGGCGCGTCGGCGACCACGTGCGCACCCAGCTCCTGGAGGTCGATCATCGGGCTCTCTCCACGGCTGCTGTCGCCCCACGCCCCGGATCGGTCCTGGACCGTCCACCGACCTGCGGCACAGCTCTCGTCAAGGAAGGGCGTCGTAGCTGTAGTAGGTCGACGGGTCGAGCATCTGCGCCGGGGTGACCGGCGTCTGGATCAGGATTGAGTAGAGCGGGTCGTTCCCCCGGTGACCGAGGAGGTCCGCCGATGCGGACGGTGGGGGCTCGTACGTGCGTCCGTGGTGGGCCATCCAGCCCTCCCAGATGCGGTCGACGTTGCAGTGGTTGAGGTAGAACACCGGGTCGTTCGGTGAGCTCGCCGGGCCCATGTCGCCGCCGACCCAGACGTGCACCTGGTTGTGCATGCCGAAGGGCCGCCAGCCCTCCAGCCGGTTGCGCATGCTGTCGGACCTGCGGTTCCACGGCGCGGTGTCGTACGGAGTGGCGTCCAGCGCCGCCTTCACGTCGTCGGAGCTGGGCAGCGCCGGTGCATCGGCGTCTCCACCGAGGTCGCGGCGCAGGCCGCGGTCGGTGACCCGCAACTCGACGAGCGAGGCCGACTCGATCCGCACCCGGAACCGGTTCGATGTGAACGGGCCGTCGGCGACCGGATTGCCGGTGCCGCCGATCCCGTCGGCCTGCCACAGGGCTGCCTGTTGCTGCACTGCCGGGTCTGTGTCGCCGTCAGCTGCCCAGTCCCAGTACGGCAGACCCAGGGTGCTGTTGCCGGTGATGCGCTGCAGGTGAAGTTCAAGCAGGATCAGCATGAGGCGGTGCCAGGGCAGGAAGGCCGGGCCGCTGTGCGCGGCATTGCGGTCGATTTGGGTGGGTGGCGTAAACCGCCCCATGGCCAGGTGATGCCAGACGGTGAAGAGGTCGTAGGTGGAGACCTGCTCGGCCGGCCCGGCGATGCCAAGGTCAGCCGTCGTCGGGCCGAGGAACTCGTTCTTGAGGGCGATCACACCGGCGGTGTAGGCGCTGAGGGCGGCGGGATTGGTGACGGCGTTGTGCCGGACGACGGCCATCTCAGTCCACCTCTCGTTGCGGGTTCCCGTGCTGCCCGGTTTCCTTCGGATGCGCATCCTCCGGATGCGCGTGGCCCGGCCGGTGGTCATGGCCCCCACCCCGATTCCCCGTCCCCGGCGGGAAGTCGTCGGGCCACTGGTCGATGGCCTTCTCCACCAGGTCGATCACCGAGGCGAAGTCGCGCGTGGGCATGCCGTGGTAGAAAACCCTGCCCTCATTGTCGACCACGATATGAATGTCGAACGGCCGACCGTCCACAGTGATCGTGTAACTGGTGCGGACCTCGATCCGGTGCCCGCGGTACTCGGCCTCGCGGACATCAGCCAGGGCACCGGTGTGGTGCGGGTGAGCCGCCGTCACAAGCTCATCGGCCCGCGCGGCCAGCGCCGCCCGTACGGCTTCAGGCGCGACGGCGCTCTCTAGGTCGACGTGACCTGTCATGAGACGGCTCCTCCACCCGCACCGCCGGCACATCCAGTGACCCGCATGTATGGCAGCGGCGGCGATCGTCTGCGACACCTGCACCGAGACCATCCCCGAGCGGCGTCACCGCGCCGTCACCGCCGCGTGCCCGGTAGGGGGAAGGCCTGAGTTCAGGTGGCGCGCATCGCGCGCGGACTGGAGCCGTACCCCGCTTAGAAGACATTGCGGAAGTAGGTACTGAGGCCCTGGTCGTCGGATCGGGATCGGCGCAGGCTGCCGGCCATGTCCTCGTCGGCGTCTTCCCCGCCGCCGCGGCTGATCAGTGACGAGTTGTGGGCGCTGGTCGAGCCGCTGATCCCGCCGCGCAAGCCAGCGGTGCATGGCCGCACCGGGCGGCCGCGAACATC
>NZ_DATMVN010000727.1:0-4516 GCF_035563135.1 Streptomyces sp. | reverse complement strand
CACGGACGCACCTGGGCCGGCGGCCTGGTGACACTGTGGCACGTGAAGGCCACGGTGGTGGCGGCCCCGCGGGAGGCGCAAGCAATTCGTCCCTGGTCGAAGGAGTCCGGCGCACGCTTGCCAGCGGTACGGGCCCTCGCTACGTTCCCGACGTCCCACCGCGCCCCGGCCCGGCTCCGTCTGGGCCGCCTCCCCTACCTAGGAGCATTCGTGAGGTTCCTCAGACGCCTTCCCGCTCTGTTCGTCGCCGCTTTGACGGCCCTGGCCGGACTGTCGGTCGCCCCGGCACAGGCGGGGGAGGCCGGTGCGACGGCCGCGCCGTTCTTCAAGGCGCCCTACCCCTGCGGCCAGCGCTGGACGTACAGCCACCACTCGGCCGAAGTGCGCCGGGCGCTGGACTTCGTGCGCTCCGACGGCGGTCCGACGGCAGGCACCCCGGTGCTCGCCTCGGCAGCCGGCACGGCGACCCGTCACTCGCAACCGAGCGGGGCCGGCAACTACGTGGCCATCGACCACGGCGGCGGCTGGAAGACGTACTACTTCCACCTCTCCGCCTACTCCGTCCCCAGCGGTGCGTCCGTCGCCCAGGGGCAGCAGATCGGCGTCACCGGCAGCACCGGCAACTCCTCCGGTGCACACATCCACTACGAGCAACTACTCAACGGGGTGGGCCAGAACATCGTCATCAACGGCGCCGGCCTCTCCTACCCCGGCAGCTACAACCAGGCGTACCTGACCAGCGACAACGGCTGCGGCGGCAGTGGTCTCCCGTTCAACACGTGGGGCAGCGGGGTGAATGTCCGTTCCGACGCCCGCGTCAGCGCGCCCGTCGTCACCACCCTCGCCGGCCCGACGGCTGTGCGCGTGCTGTGCCAGAAGCAGGGCGACACCGTCAACGCCGAGGGATACAGCAACAACTGGTGGAGCAAGCTGCGTGACCAGAACGGTTTCATCAGCAACATCTACATCGATCACCCGGACGCGAAGCTGCCCGGCGTTCCGCTCTGCTGAGCCGCCGCAGTGGCTCATCGGTGGTCCGGCCGACGCGCAGTTCCGGCCGGACCGCCGCACATTCCGGCCGGACTGCCGCCGGACCACAACAGAAATCTGGCATGCATGCGTCATTTCTGTGATGCGCGTAGAGTTTCGCTGGACGGGCGTCACCGGCGCCCGTGACCACCGGGGGTGCGCGTGCTACGGGTGGACTTCACGAGCCAGGAACTGGCCCGCTTACGCGTCGCGTCCAGCGTGGACCCGCTCTGGGAGACCGCGCTGAGTCTGCACCTCCTGCAGAACCGCCAAGCGCCGCTCGCATTCGGGACATGGCGCCGGGAGGTGGTCGCGGCCCTGCGGCGGTCCGGCCTCGTGCCCGTGACACGCGCACTGACGCGACTCTGCCCGGACGGCTCCTACTTCCCGGACTTCCTCACGCCCGGCCGCGGGGACACGGACCTGGAGACCGGGCTCGACCGGCTGCTCTCCACGCCTCGGCGCCGCCTCCGTGCAGAGATCGTCCGGCTCCACGCTCACACGGCAGGCCCTGTCCCGGTCGGCCTGCGCACACTGGCCGACGGGTGCCCCAGGGCGCTGCACCACCTGGGAACGGCCCTGCGCGCCTACCATCAGGTCGCCGTCGAGCCCTACCTGACCGCGATGCGCGCGCAGGCGGCAGCCGACCGGACCGTACGCGCCCAAGCCGTCCTCAACCACGGCGCGGAGGGCCTGCTCACCGGGTACGACCAACTGCCCGGATGGCGCTGCCGGGAGGGGAGGCTGCGCGCCCCGTACCCCGTCGAGCGTGAACTGAGCCTGCGGGGCAGGACGCTGACGCTCGTTCCGGCCTTCTTCTGCGTACGCGCCCCGCTCGCCCTTGTCGACGAGGAACTGCCGCCGGTCCTCGTCCACCCGCTCTCGCCCGCGCCCGGCTGGCTCGAACGCAACCGCTCCGGCGGGGACGCCCCGGTGGCGCAGCTCATCGGCGCCTCCCGTGCCGAACTCCTCCGGATGCTGGACCGCCCGATGACCACGATGGACATCGCCGCGGCGCTGCGCCTCGCGCCGTCGACAGCCAGCCGGCACGCCACCGTGCTCCGCGAGGCGGGACTGCTGCTCTCCCAGCGTCAGGGCGTGCGGGTGCTCCACCATCGGACGGAGCTCGGCCGGGCGGTGCTGGAGGGCGTTCCGAAGTGAGCCGCAGTGCAGACGCTCCAGGACCCGGCGCGGGCGGGGGAGGGGGGCACGGCCGCCCGGCCGGGGAGACCGTGCCCGATCCGTTCTCCGGACCTCAGGCAGGCCCCCTCCGGCCGAGGCGGACGGGCCTCGGGTGAAGTGCCCGTCACCCCGAGGTCCTTCAGTAGGTGTGTCCCATGTGGGCCAGAGCCTGCTTCAGGAGCACTCCGTGGCCGCCCGGCATTTCGCTCTGCACAGCCGGTGAGGCCGCCTCCTGCGGGCTGAACCAGACCAGGTCCAGTGCGTCCTGCCGCGGGCGGCAATCTCCCGTCACCGGCACGACGTATGCGAGGGACACCGCGTGCTGGCGCGGATCGTGGAAGGGGGTGACGCCCGTGGTGGGGAAGTATTCGGCAACGGTGAAGGGCTGCAGCGAGGCCGGGATACGCGGCAGGGCCACCGAACCGAGATCCTTCTCCAGATGACGAAGCAGGGCGTCACGGACTCGCTCGTGGTGCAGGACGCGGCCGGATACGAGGGCGCGGCTGATGGTTCCGTCGGTGCCGATCCGGAGGAGCAGCCCGATGCTGGTGACATCGCCGCTCTCGTCCACCCGTACAGGGACGGCCTCGACGTACAGGACAGGCATCCGGGCCCTGGCCATGTCCAGTTCGTCCGTGGTGAGCCAGCCGGGAGTGGTTTCCGTCATGTCAGACATCGCTTGATCATACTTACCCGGCTGGGATTCCGGCCGCATGTCCGGCGCAGTCCGCTCGTCTTCTGCGGATGAGGCGCGCGGAGCTGGGGAGGGCAGGTCCCGGGGAACCCGTCGGCGCTGAAACAGCCCCGGCCGCCCGGGGCATGCCGCCGATGCCGGAATCCTGGACGACCGGGCCGGCGCCGTACGCCGAGCCCGGGACAGAGGGTGACGACGTGGTTCACCGTCACCTTCGACGGGCGGCCGGCGGCCGATCCATCACGGCTGGAGCTGCGGGCGGTGCCCCGGGCTGTGAGGAGTCGGCGAGAACCGCGGCCGAATCCGCTCCGGGGCCGGCCTTCGACGACCTGCCGGTGGTGACCTGCCGGTGACGTCCGGCCGTCGTGACGGGAGATCCGCTGATCGAACGGCTCCGGCACCATCAGCGCTGCCGGGATCTCCGACGTCACCACCGGGCAGATCCGCGTGGAGCACGCGCCCTCACCCTGCGCGGCCGGGTCGGCGAACAGGCCGAACCTCCAGGTGGCACTTCTCGTTCGCTGACCGCTTGGTCAGGAGAAAGTGACGGTGCGCGAACCCGGTTCACGCGTTCGCTCCACCACCACGAGCCAAATGGCTGGTCCACGGTATCCAACAGCCGCAGCCAGGTGCGTCCGGTGATCTGCTGGGGCAGTTCTTGGCCGTGGAACCGCAGATGGCCGTCAAAGGCTCATCCCACCGTGCGTGGTGGTCAGCGCGGTGGGCATCTGCAACGACCGTATGGAGGGGCTCATGAAAGACCGAGGACCCGGCCCGGCCCTCCCGCCTGTGGTGGACAGAAGGACCTGGCAGGAGGCACGGAACGAGCTGTTGGCACGGGAGAAGGCGCATACCCGCGAAGGGGACGCGATCGCGGCGGCGCGGAGGCGGCTGCCGATGGTGGAGGTCGACGCCACGATCGAGGTGATCGGTCCTGACGGACCGGTCACGATCCTCGACGTCTTCGAAGGCCGCAGACAGCTGATCGCGTACTTCCATGCCTGGTGGCCCGGTCGGCCCGCCGCGGAGCAGTGCGAGGGCTGCACGTTCTTCAACTGCCAGGTCCGCGAGCTGTCCTACATCCATTCCCGCGACGCCACGTACGCCACGCTCTGCAAGGGCCCGTACGAGGCCGGCGTCCGCTACCGGGACTTCCTGGGCCTGGACATGCCGTGGTACTCGGCCGAGAAGACGGCGGCGCAGCTGCTGGAGGGCCGTGACTGGCAGCGTCACCACCTTGTCTGCTATGTCCGCGATGGCGAACGGGTTTTCGAGACGTACTGCACCGGCGGCCGCGGCGTCGAGGTCATGACTCCCACCCACGGGCTGCTGGACATGACCGTCTACGGACGCCAGGAGGCGTGGGAGAACTCCCCCAACGGCTGGCCCCAGCCCTGGTACTCCGCCGAGAACCCCGAGGTGTGGCGCACGAACGGACGCCCCATTGCCCAGTGGTCCCGTATCGAAGCCGGCCGTTCCGACGAGCTGGGCTGAGGATCGGCCGAGCAGCAACAGAGCTCAGCCCACCGTCGCCGGTACGGCCTGCACCTTTTACCAGGAACATGCCGATGCCGTACTGGCCACTACCGAGGCGCTGTCAGAACCCGGGTT
>NZ_DATMVN010000726.1:0-3449 GCF_035563135.1 Streptomyces sp. | reverse complement strand
CGGCTGCCGCGATCAGCGGGTCCCCGGCGGGGGGCGCGGAGCGGGGCGGCAGGGCGTTGGAGTTGGCCTCGGCGACCGAGCCCGGCAGATTCAGCGTGGGCGCGTCCCCGGGCAGCTGTACGGACGGCGGGGACGCGGCGGGCGGCGCCTCGGGCAGCAGTGCCTGCGGAAGGACGACGACCGCGGTCACCCCGCTCCCCTTCTGCTCGCGCAGCTGCACCCGTACGCCGTGGCGGGCTGCCAGCAGCGAGGTCACCTGGAGGCCCAGCCCGGCCCCGTCCGCAGCCTGTTCGCCCGCCTCGAAGGACGCCGGGTCGGCCAGCCTGGCATTGAGCTCGCCCATCCGGACCGCCGACATGCCGATGCCCTCGTCCCGCACGGAGAGCATCACCTCCCCGGTCTCCAGCAGCCAGCCGGAGAGCTCGACATGGGAGTCGGGCGGGGAGAAGGAGGTCGCGTTCTCCAGGAGTTCGGCGAGGAGGTGGCTCAGGTCGTCGGCGGCGAAGCCCGCGACCTGGGCGTGCGGCGGCAGGGACTGGATGGTCACCCGCTCGTACCGCTCGATCTCGCTGACCGCGGCGCGCAGTACGTCGACGAGGGGGATCGGGCCCGCGTGCCCCTGGTTGTGATCGGTACCGGCGAGAACCAGCATGTTCTCGCTGTGGCGCCGCATGACCGTGGCCATGTGGTCCAGCTTGTAGAGGGTCGCCAGGCGCTCCGGGTCCTGTTCGCGCTCCTCCAGGCCCTCGATGACGCCGAGCTGCCGCTCGACGAGGCCGAGCGTGCGCAGCGACAGGTTGACGAAGGTGTGGTGGACCGTGTTCCGCAGCCGTTCGAGCTGCCCGGTGAGTTCCGCCACCCGGACCTGGAGTTCGGCCCGCTGGAGCGTGAGGGCCTCACGGCCCGCGATCAGTTCGCCGCGCTCGGTCTGCATGCTCTCGAGCCGGCCGGTGACATCGTGGTGCAGCCCGTGCAGCTTGCCGTGCAGGGCGTTGATGGACCGTACGACCTGGGCGAATTCGTCGTTGCGCCCCGTGTAGCGGACCGGTTCGGCGGTCTCCGGCTCGGCGGCGATGCGTCCGGCGCCGATCCGCAGGACGGCGAGCGGCTGGGTGAGGGTGCGGGCGACGGCGGTGGACACGCCGACGGCGACCAGCAGACAGCCACCGAGCAGGGCGAGGCGGAGTTCCAGCGCGGTGACGTCGTCGTCGCGCAGCCCCTCCAGTCGCTCGACCTGCGCGGTGCCCAGCGCGGACTCGACCCCGCGCATGCGGTCGATCCGGGCGGAGAGCGCCGCCTCGACCTTCTCGGGGTCGGCTTCCCGGTCGGCTTCCGACAGCTCGGGGCGGTCGGTGAACCGGGTGAGGTACTTCTCCGCGCTGGTGACCTCGGGGCCGGTGACCGTGGAGGCGAGCTTGTCCCGCGCGGAGGGCCCGGCGGCCTGGTCGAAGTCGGCGAGGAAGGCGAGCTCGCGCACCCGTGACTGCTGGGCGGCGGCGGTCAGCTCGTCACGGGTGCGGTCGTCCTCGCTGCCGCCCGCGTCCTCGCCCCGGACGGGCAGGCCGGTGACCGGGTCGGTCTGCTGCCCGGGCTCCGTGCCGGGCACGGCGAACGCGGCCAGGAGGAGCCCCCGGGTGGCGGAGGCCTGCTCCACGGCGCCGCCCAGGGCGAGCGGCGCACGGGTGGCGTCGGCCGCACGCGGCGGAGTCTTCTCGGCCAGCTCCTCGGCGAGGTCGTGGAGCTTGGCGATGACCTCGGAGTACGCCTGGTACGCCTCCATCGCCGAGCCCTCCCCCGTGAGGGCGGTCCGGCGGAGCGAGGGGATGACGGCGAGGTCCCGGCGCAGGGCGGCCGGGGCGGCATCCCGGATCTCGTCCACCTGCTGGTCGACGCGGGCCGCGGGGCTCGTGGCGCCGTCCTCGCCCTCCTCGTCCGCACGGCCGCCCGCGATGTGGGCGGTGACGTCGTCCCGCTCGTCCGCCAGGGAGTGCGCGAGGGTGATCGCCTGCTGGTTCAGCTCGGCGAGCGTGACGAGCCGCTGGGACTCGTTGAGATCGGAGGACGCGCCCAGGGCCGCGGGGGCACCTGCGGCGATGACGGTGATCCCCACGACGGCGACGCCGGCGACGAGCCGGCTGCGCACCCGCACGGTCCGCTTGGACGCACCTGCTGCCTGAGGCGTCACCTCGGACTCCTCGCGTGTGCTGTCCTTGCTCCGAGGCCGCTTCTTCTGCACCGGTGCTCGCAATCTTGACTCGTCCGCCCTTGAAGCAGAGGTGACGCGCGGTCACGTGAGAGGCGCCCCGCCCTGGTGTGCGCCATACGACTTCCGACCATTCCAGCGCTTTTGAGAGGGGGCCGCGCATCAACCGCTCCGCCACTCGAACGAGTGAACAACACTCCGGAGTTGGCGAACAAGTCTCCCCACTGGCGCCACAGGGCATGCATGGGCCGCCAGGTGGAACTTCGGGCCAGGCTTTGGCAGTATGCCCGCCCGCATATGCCTGAAGCCCTGGACTCCGTCATCAGGGCCCCTCTGACCTGCTGGTACGGCCTCGACCGTGGGACCGTGCAGGCCTCGTGAAGACATCGTGCAGACTGGCCGGATGCGCATCGAACTCGCCACCGCGCCCGGCGACCCCGAACGCCCCAACGAGGACTGGGCGTCGGCCGCCGTTCCCGCAGCAGGCCAGGGCGGCTTCCTCGTCCTGCTCGACGGTGTCACGCCACCCCTCGACGGCGGCGGGTGTGTGCATCCGGTTCCATGGTTCACCGCCCGCCTCGGCGGCGCCCTGGCCGAACTGTCCGCTTCGCGACGGGATCTGACGCTGACCGAGATCCTCTCACTGTCCATCCGACGCACCGCCGACACGCACCGTTCCCCGTGTGACCTTTCTCACCCGCGCACGCCCCAGGCGACGGTGGTCCTGGCGCGTTGGGACGACGAGCGGATCGAGCACCTGGTGCTCTCCGACTCGGTCCTGCTCGTCGAGACGGCCGACGGCACGGTCCGGCCGCTGCTGGACGACCGGCTCGACCGGCTGCCGACGGGATCGCTGGCCTCGGAGGAGCTCACGGACGCCCGCTTCCGGAACCAGGAGGGCGGCTTCTTCACCGCAGCCGCGGACCCCTCGGTCTCCTCACGCGCGGTGACCGGCGAGACGCCCCGGGCCCAGGTCCGGGCGCTGGCGGCACTGACCGACGGGGCGAGCCGCTGGACGGAGAAGTTCCGGGAAGGTGACTGGACGGACACGTTGAGGATGCTGCGCAAGGAGGGACCGCAGGGACTCATCGACCGGGTCAGGGAGCTGGAACGGGCCGACACCGACCGCGTGTACCTGCGCCGCGGCAAGACGCATGACGACGCGACAGCGGTCCTCGTCGAACTGTAGCGGCCCCCGCGGGCACCGGCGGCCGGGCCCTGGCCCCCGCCCGGCCCTGCCGCGCCG
>NZ_DATMVN010000725.1:0-2542 GCF_035563135.1 Streptomyces sp. | reverse complement strand
ACGTCGACGGTGGCGTGGGTGGCGTGGGCGTGTTTGCTGATGTTCTGGAGGAGTTCGGAGACGGTGAAGTAGGCGATGCCTTCGATGGCTTGTGCGGGGCGGGTGTGGAGGTCGACGGTGACGGTGACGGGGACGGTGCAGCGGGAGGCGATGGCGGAGAGTGCGGCGTCGAGTCCTCGGTCGGTGAGGACGGCGGGGTGGATGCCGCGGGCGAGGTCGCGGAGTTCCTGGAGGGCGACCTTGACCTCGTCGTGGGCTTCTTCGACCATGCGGGCGGCGGCCTGGGGGTCGTGGTCGAGTTTTTCCTTCGCCAGTCCGAGGTCCATGGCGAGGGCGACGAGGCGGGCCTGTGCGCCGTCGTGGAGGTCGCGTTCGATGCGGCGCAGGTCCGCGGCGGCCGTGTCCACGACCACACCCCGGTCCGACTCCAGCTCGGCGATCCTGCGCTCCAGTTCGTCGGAGGGCGAGAGCAGTCCCCGCACCATCGCCCGGTCCGCGTTCGTCAGCCCGCGCGCCAGGTAAGGGAGCACGGGCCAGAGGACGAACAGGCCCACCAGCGTCACGGCGAACGTCGCCACGCCCCACGGCAGCCGGATGAACGAATACAGCAACGCCCGCCAGCCGACCGGGTCCTTCAGCCCCGTCCACAGCCAGGTGAAGAAGCCCTGGTCCCGGCGGCTCCGCCCCATGGGGCTCGGCTCCTCGATCCGCACCCCGAGCATCCGACGCGCCCGGCCGCGCTCGGCCCGGCCTAGACCGCGCGCGCCCTGGAGCCCCAGCGCGAGCAGCGGCAGCCCGATCACGGTGACGGAGAGCCCGGCACCCACTCCGACCAGGAACACGGCGTACACGAACCCGGCGATCGCCATCGGCAGATTGGCCAGGAGATACGCGATCTCCTTCCACGTCCACCGGTCGAAGGCGAAGCGCGCGGGCGGTGGCCGGTCGTCGTCCGGCAGGGAGGGGCTCATGGTCATACGACCAGCGTGCCGGGCCGGAGGCGCCCACGCCATGGGGTTCGTGGGTGAGGGGCGAGTAGGGATAACCCCACCACGTGCCGCGCCTCCCGTGGCCCCTCCTGCCCCGCCTGTTGCGCGACGGGGTTGCTTACCGTTTCTTTAGCAGGGCCTAGACTCCCGTGCGTACAGACCGTCGAACAGGTTGAGGGAGCGAGGGGCGGACGTGGCGGACGTGGCGGGACCGACCGTTCTCGCGTCGGACTACTTCCAGAGCTACTCAGTGGTCGGACTGCTCGCCGTGGTCGGCGTGCTGTTCGTCGCCGTCGCCTTCGGGGCCGGCCGGCTGCTGAGGCCCGTGGTCCCGACGCCGGAGAAACTCCTCACGTACGAGTGCGGCGTGGACCCCGTGGGGGAGGGCTGGGCCCACACCCAGGTCCGCTACTACGTGTACGCCTTCCTGTACGTGATCTTCGCCGTCGACTCGATCTTCCTGTTCCCGTGGGCGACGGTGTTCGCGGCCCCGGGCTACGGGGCGACGACGCTGGTGGAGATGTTCGTCTTCCTCGGTTTCCTGGCCGTGGGACTGCTCTACGCATGGAAGAAGGGTGTCCTCGAATGGGCGTGACGAGCCGGCCGAACCCCGAACCCCCCGTGTCGCTGCCCGACCCGACGCGCCTGCCCGAGTCCAGGAAACTCGGCGTGCTGTCCCGGCTCGCGCCCGAACCGATGAAGGTGGTCCTCAACTGGGGCCGCCGCTACAGCCTCTGGGTCTTCAACTTCGGACTCGCCTGCTGCGCCATCGAATTCATCGCCGCCTCCATGGCGCGGCACGACTTCATCCGGCTCGGCGTCATCCCGTTCGCGCCCGGCCCCCGGCAGGCCGACCTGATGGTCGTGTCCGGCACGGTGACGGACAAGATGGCCCCGGCCGTGAAGCGGCTCTACGAGCAGATGCCCGAACCGAAGTACGTCATCTCCTTCGGCGCCTGCTCCAACTGCGGCGGGCCGTACTGGGATTCGTACTCCGTGACGAAGGGCGTCGACCAGATCATCCCCGTCGACGTGTACGTGCCCGGCTGCCCGCCCCGGCCCGAGGCGCTCCTCCAGGGCATCCTCAAGCTCCAGGAGAAGATCGCCCGCGAATCGCTCGCCGAGCGGTACGCCACCGAGGACACGGCCCGCCCCTCGGCCGCCGCCCTGCGCAGCGGTCTCGTCGCAGCTCCGAAGACACCGGGGGAGGAGCGGACGTGACCGCCCCGGACACCTACGACCGGCTGCCCGACGCCGTCACCGACGTCTTCGGCCCGGACGCCACCGCCGCGCACGCGTACGACCTGCTGACCGTCGACGTCCCCGCCGCGTCCTGGACCGCCGCCCTCGAAACGGCCCGCGACGAGCTGGGCTGCACCTATTTCGACTGGCTGAGCGCCGTCGACGAACCGGGCACCGGCTTCCGCGTCTGCGCCCATGTCGCGGCCCTCGGCGGCGGTACGGTCCGGCGCCTGCTGCTCCGTACGACCGTCCCGCACGACGCGGCGGTCCTGCCCACCGCCGTCGGCGTCTACGCCGGCGCCGCGTGGCAC